>DAOWFP010000022.1 GCA_030637895.1 Bacteroidota bacterium
AGTCTCATGTCGGTCCACTCCCTTGATGGCAATTGCTTTACCATTGACCAACAATTGGCTTTCGCCAATCTCCACGGTCCGGAATCCAATCTTCTTGTGAATATATTGATTGCTTTCAGGATGTGAAGGATCGCTTATCTGTATGCTCATATGGTAGAGATGAGGAGCCTCAGCCGACCATTGATTTGCCTGTTTCAGCAAGGTTTCGGAAGTAATTCCGCCTATTCCGCCTGCTGGTACTTCCAGGCTGTGTTTTTCGGCAAAAAGGGTGCTTTCTCCTAGGGAAAGGCGGATTTCCACCTGGCGTAGAGCATCCTGATCCGATCTGTTCTCTATGGCTGCCTGGACCCTGAATTCACCGTCACGATACAAGCTATCCAGGCCGGCATGCACCTGGAAATCCACCACCGAGACCTGAGGCTTTGCGTACAGGAATACTTCCCTTTCGATGCCGCTCATTCGAAGCATGTCCTGGCTCTCCAGGTAGCTGGCATCGCTCCAACGGTACATCTGAATGGAAATCAGATTCTCGCCCGGTTTTACCAGGGTGCTTACATCAAATTCGGCCGGGGTCTTGGATCCCTGCGAGTAGCCGGCAAACTGTCCGTTGATGTAGAGATACATGGCTGACTTTGCCCCGGCAAAATGCAAAATGATCTGTTTCTCCTTCCATGCTTCAGGGATGCTAAAGCTGTGACGGTAGGTCCCAACCGGATTGTAATCCTGGGGTGCCTCCGGCCAGGTGGTAGTAAAGGGGTAACGTTCGTCCAGGTAGATGGGATGCCCGTAACCTTCCACTTCCCAGTTGGCCGGTACCGGAATCGTAGCCCAGGAGCTGTCATCGAGCTCCACCTTATAAAAATTCTTCACCCGGTCCTTTGGGGAGGCGGTCCAGTGAAACTTCCAGTTTCCGTTCAGAGAGATATAGTTCCGGGAGGATTCAGGCATATTCTTCTGGGCAAGAGATTCCGATTCAAATGCAAAGAAATAGGCATGCGGGGCCAGTTTGTGGATGGAGAAAACGGTATGATCGCTGTGCAGATCCTGTTTTTCCCAGCGCTCTTTGGGATTACAGGACCAGAGTAAAAGCAGAAGCGAGATCAGAGAGCTAATTCTAATTATCATAATTGCATAAAGTCTTCTTTGAATACCCGTTTCAGTGCTTCAAGGAGCATATCGGCCTGAGACATGGAGAAGACGATGGGGGGTTTGATCTTCATCACATTCACATCCTTTCCGTCCGTACTCATGAGGATCCCCAGATCCTTCATCCGGTCGGCCAGATAGGCTGCCTTAGCTGTCTGCGGGTTCAACTCCTGATCGCACAATTCAATGCCCAGAAAGAGCCCCTGTCCGCGCACCTCCCCAATGATGGGAAATTCCTGCTGCATCTTTGAGAGCTCTTTCTTCAGGTAGTTCCCCACAGCAAGTGCGTTTTCCTGCAGCGATTCCTCTTTGACCACTCTTAATACTTCGGTGCCAATTGCACTTGAAACCGGGTTCCCGCCAAAAGTATTGAAATACTCCATGCCATTAGCAAAGGCATCGGCCACCTTGCGGGTGCATACTACAGCTGCCAGGGGGTGACCATTCCCGATGGGTTTTCCTATGCATACAATATCCGGGATCACTCCATGAAGCTGGAAACCCCAGAACTTTTGTCCTACCCGTCCGCATCCTACCTGCACTTCGTCTGCAATGCAGATCCCGCCAGCCTTCCGTACCATGGCATAGGCCAGTTCCAGGTAGCTGTCGGGGAGCTCGATTTGTCCGCCACAACTGATGATGCTTTCGCAGATAAATGCTGCAGGCTTTCTGCCTAAGGAGTGAATATGGTCGATCTGTTCTTGAATGTGAGCTGCATACAAGGGACCAGACTCCTCTCCCCGGTGGATACCCCGGAAGCTATCCGGAAGCGGAACAACATGCGTATGTTCGGGAGCTCCGGAGCCTCCTTTCCCGTCAAACTTATAGGAACTGATACTCACACAGCCGGAGGTGTTCCCATGGTACCCTACCTCTACGGTGATCATATCTTTTTGTCCGGTGCAGGCTTGTGCCATGCGAAGAGCCAGCTCAATGGCCTCACTTCCTGAATTGACCAGGTGGACCACTGACAGCTCTTCAGGGAAAGTATTTAGCAGCTCGCGGGCAAAAGCATTGATGTTGTCATGCAGGTAGCGGGTGTTGGTATTAAGTACAGCCATCTGCTCTTGTCCGGCCCTGACCACCCGGGGGTGTTCGTGTCCCACATGAGCCACATTATTCACCGTATCAAGGAATCTGCGCCCCAGGTGATCGATGAGGTAGGCTCCATCTCCCCGTACTATTTTTAAGGGTTCGCTGTAAGAGAGACTCAGGCTAGGCCCAAGATGCCCTTTTCTGTAGGCCAGAGTGTCGGAGGTATCCACATCAGAAGTTGTCTGGAATCCGGCTAAGTTAAAGAGCAGATTGGGATCGGGACAGATGCTCTTCCATACAGCCACTTCATTGGGATAGGCTACTCCTGGAAAATCGTTTTCAATGTCAAGGAGTGAGAGCATCACCTGAAAATGCAGGTGGGGAGTCCAGTTTCCATTTTCAGGGTAGTTACCCACTTTGCTGATTAGCTCTCCTTTGCCGATCCTATCGCCGGGGTGTAAGTTCTGCACACTTTCGATGGTCTGATGCCCGTAGAGGGTATAAAAATCAAGGTCCTCCTCCTGGTGCTTCAATATGATTAGTCCACCGTATTCCTTATGGCCTTCATCATTGACCGCTGTGACCACCTCACCATCAAAAAGGGCATGAACTGGAGTTTCCACAGGGACCCAGAAATCGATGCCCAGGTGCACGGTCCGGCTCTCTTTCCCGGAGTTGCCCATCCTGTCGTAGGCCTCAGAAGTATATAGGACTCTGGGCTCCAGATAGCCACCGGCCATGATTTTATCCGGGGTCTCAGCCTGAAGTCTATCTAACTTGAACTGGAATAATTCCAGGTCATCAGCCACCTCACGATCCCCCACCAGGGAACTTGACACACTCAGATTCAGAGGTCGAATAAGCTCCTTGTCAAGGGAGGGAAAGAGAGAGGAAAGTTTATAATGAGTTGCAGAAACCCAGGTGCTGAATGCCCCTTCTTGGGGATGGGCCGGATAGCCACATGCTTTTCTGAAGCTGTAGTGGGCGAAATCTTTGCGAACCTTCTTCCATTTATTCAGGACCTCCCATGCCGGGATTTCACTGACTAGTAAGTATTTATTATCAGGTTCCGCCTTCCTGTTAAGGGCCGACTTGCTGACGCTGATTAACAAACGCATGGCCACCAGTACATAAAGCATCTCCAGCTCCTTTTCAAAAAGAGGGAAGGAGTTGTGATATCCCTCCACCACGGGCAGGGCAGCACTTAATACATCAGCTTTGCCCATAACCGCATAGGCGATGGAGACGGCCAGATCGTTTATCACCTGGGTATGTATGGCGTCGCCGTAGTCGATGATGGCTTTTACTTCTGGATTAACAAGATCATCAGTTAACACCACATTGTTGTCATTGACATCATTGTGTACCACACTTTTCCTCAGGGAGGAATAGTCTTCCTGAATCTCATCGAATAGTTCCAGGAAATAGGAGGCCTGCTCAAGTCTTTCTTCAGGGAACAGATATATAAACTCCCGGGTCCAGCCACTCCGGGCCACATCCCACTCAAACTCCCCCATGGCCAGGGGATGCTTAAAGCCCTGGAGTACTTTCGTAAGTCTGCCTGCCTGCTCTCCCAGACTGAAAAGCAAGGAATCCTTTACCGGGTTTACAGAGGACCACAACCTACCTTCCATCCAGGTAAGCATCCTGACTTTCCTGGTATTGCCCGCCTGATCGGTGTATTCGCTGATCAGATTTCCATGCATATCAGCGATAGGTACCGGTGATTCTATGCCTGCATTATGTTCGGCCACATACTGCAGGATTTCCTGTTGAAATCCAAGGTACTCCAGGTCCGCATCCGGACGACTTACCTTCAAAAGAAATCTTCCCTTCTCCGATTCGATTCTGAAATTGAAGTCCACAAAACCTGGAAGGGACAGTACTGTGCCCCTCAAGCCATACAACTTAAGGGTGATATCACTAGCCTGACTGCTCGATATAATTATCTCTGGATACCTGGCGCTCATGATAATTTATTGGCTCATTTATTCACATAGAGATTTTCAAAAGCACTGTCAATATCTGGAAATTGAAATGAATAACCAGCGGCTAATAATTTTTCTGATGAGACACGGCTGCCTGACAGCAGCATGGAGGACAGTTGCCCAAACCCTAATTTCAGGACAAAGGCCGGGATATTTGGAAACCAGAAAGGCTTATCAATTTTTTGAGCGGCTTTTCTTATGAATTCTTTATTGGTAATGTGCTCTGGTGCCACAGCATTATAGGCCCCTGTCATCTCCTGATTCTGTAAGGCATAAATGTAGATATTGCAGAGGTCTTCAATATGTATCCATGGCATATACTGCTTTCCATGTCCAATAGGAGAAGCAAACCCCCACCGAATTGGAATATTGAGTTTTGCCAGTGCTCCTCCGACCTTTGATAAAACAATCCCCGTTCTGATTTTGACAGTTCTTACTCCTACCTGGGCAAATTGATCTGCAGCCTGTTCCCACTTGCTACAGGTTTGTCCTAGAAAATCCCTGGCGGAACGATCTGATTCGCGGTAAATGTGATCCGAAGTTTCAGCTCCATAGTAACCAATAGCCGAAGCTGTAATAAATGTGCGTAGTTTGTGTTTTTCTTTCTTAAGGTTGTCAAATATCAGTTTGCTTGATTTAGTTCTACTCTCAAGAATCTCCTGTTTTCTTTTTCGTGTCCATCGTTTTGCCCCAATATTTTCACCCGCAAGATTTATGATATAATCACAATTGTTAAGCGCTTCTATTTGAATTTCATTCTGATTAAGGTCCCAAGAATAAGACCTTATATGGCTAAGATTGCTTCTGTTCCTGCTTAGAATTGCCACCTCATATCCATGCTCCTGTAAGCTCTTGCTAAGATGCCTTCCGATCAGACCTGTTCCCCCGGCTATTAGAACGCGTGACATATCAGATCTGTCTTTCATTCACAATCGTGATAACTATTACAAGATAGAAAGGAAACCATGGCCTATATTCTTAAAGTTTTCTGGTGAAGTAATTATTATGTCTCATAATAAGGGATTTGTCACCTAAATTAGTGAATTCCTGAAGTTTATTCAAGATCGGTGTCTGCTGATCTTCAAAAGCAATACCCTCAGCCTGAGTACGGGATATTCTATTGTCCGAATAAGGTGCGCTAATGAGGGCAATCCTAAAAATAGTTAAAAAATAACATGATGGTTGCTTTCCAAGCCGAGTGTATCATTCTATTCGGTATATTTATTTCAATAACATGACTCCAACCTCATTACACCCCAACCAGCATGTTCAAGCACTACATCAAAACAGCCTTCCGGTTTCTGAGGCGAAATAAGCTCTACACCATTATCAATGCCCTGGGTCTTTCTATTTCCCTGGCCGTTTCCTTTATTATTCTCCTTTTTGTGATCAATGAATACAGTTTCAACCATAGTCATAAAAAGCGGAATCAGGTCTATAGGGTGGTCAATTACTATAAGGAGTTTAAGCAAAGCATGGCGGGAACCCCCTATGTGCTGGCAAAAACGCTTAAAGAGGACTTCCCGCAGGTTGAGCGGGCCATTAATGTGAGGTATTTAAGAGGATTTAAGTTGAAACTGGAAGAAGAATATATCGATATCCGACAGCCACTGGCCACCGACTCGGAGGTATTTGATATTTTCACCATCCCTTTTGTGGGAAGTCAATTGAATGAGAATCCGCTGCAGGAATTGAATTCCATTGTTATTTCGCAAAAGCTGGCCGATCAGTTTTTCCCGGGCAAGGATCCGGTGGGCAGGGAGATAGAGGGACTGATCAACAATACGGAGCAACTTCTTATTGTTGGTGGGGTGTTCGAGGATATCCCTAGAAACTCTACATTCCGGGCCGATTGCTTCCTGAATGGCAGGTGGACCCTGGAGCCCCTGAATAAGGCCTTTGGAGTGACTGATATGGACGTAAACTGGGCCCATGATTTCTGGAATACCTGGTTGCTGCTTGCGGAGGATGCTGATGCATCTGAAATCGAGGATCAATTTGAGGCTTTTGAGAAGAAACATATCAGCGAGGATCCCTATTGCCATTACTCCCTCCAGAATCTTACAGATGTCTATCTCAGATCGGCAGGAATTGCCAATTCAGGACTCACAGGGGATATCAAAAATATCAGACTTTTTTCCACGGTTGCATTGTTGATCCTACTGATAGCTGCCATTAACTATATCATTCTTTCCATTGCGGTTTCCACGGGTAGGGCAAAGGAGATCGGGATCAGGAAAACGGCAGGTGCCAGCGTGGCACGGATCCGGAATCAGGTATTGAGTGAGTCCATTATGTTGTCGCTACTTGTATTGCCTGCAGCGCTATGTTTCATGTGGTTGTTCAAACCAGCTGCTGAGAAACTATTCCAGACCTCTCTTGAAGTGATCCGGTCCAATGTGGTCATCTATACCTCATTTTATCTCTTACTAACATTACTTATTGGGATTGCTTCCGGACTTTATGCCTCAACCTATCTATCCAGGATGAAAGTACTGGACGTGTTTAAGCAAAAGGTGAGTTTTGGAAGGAAAAGAAAGATATTCCGCTCTTCACTGATTGTTATTCAGCTGGTAATCTTCTGTTCCTTTGTTGCAGGAACCCTGCTGATCAGGTCCCAGTATCAATATGCTCTCAGCAAAGATCCCGGCTACCACAACCATGACATCCTCCAGATCGATCTGGGCCGGGATTTTGCAGGCTACGATGCTGTTCTGAATGGAATCAGAGCCATCCCGGAAGTGAAGCATGCAGCAGGAGCCATGGATGGCCTACCCATGGCTGGCTGGATGACTTACATGCAAAAACATTTCAAAGATGAGGAAGTAAAAGTAAAAATGGAGGGCTTTGCAGTTGACTATGGCTTTCTGGAAACCCTGGGATTTACCCTGCTGGAAGGGAGGTCCTTTTCCAGCGATTTTGGTAGAGATCTGGAGAATTCAGTGATCCTCAACGAAACAGCTGTTAGGGAACTGGGTATCGATGAACCCCTTGGTCAGTTTTTGTATGATACCACAGCTATTATTGGTGTGGTGAAAGATTTTAACCTACATTCCATTCATACAGAGATTCCACCCCTGGTCATCAGTATGACCGATAAATATCTGAATTATATCCTGATTCAATACCGTTCCGGTACACTGGCGGACTTAATTCCAAAATTGGAAGCTGAATGGAAGGAGGTGGAACCGGACCGGCCTTTTCGCTCTGTAACCATCGAGGAATTATTTGAAGAAGCATATGCCTCGGAGAAGAACCTGGGAACCATTCTCTCCATTGCTGCACTTTTCACCTTGTTGATTGCAGCTTTTGGATTGTTTGGCCTTACCCTTTTTGTGGCCCGATCCAGGACCCACGAGATAGGCATTAAAAAGGTCTTCGGAAGCTCAGAGCGAGCCATTGTTTACTCTTTCCTGCGAAGCAATTTTATTATGGTTGTCCTTGCAGAGCTCCTCTCCATTCCGCTTACCCTCTACTTTATAGGGAAATGGCTTAACGATTTCCCATACAGGGTTGGCATTGGCTGGTGGGTCTTCTTGATTGCCTTCCTGATTGCCACCTTAGTAGTACTCCTGACAGTATCCATCCACTCCATAAAAGCTTCCCGTATTAACCCGGTAGATGCCTTGAGATATGAATAGGGTCCGTATATTTGAAATAGAATGAAATACAATTTTCTAATAAGTGCCGGGCTGGTAGTTTCACTGAGTCTTTTGGTATCCTGCCACAAGGAAGGATCGAACCAGCAGGAATATGAACCTGTCATAATAGTATCTGATTGGTTCAAGGTTAGCTACCTGGGGGATCGGATCTACTGCATTGAAGAACCCAAAAGCTCCCAGGGCAATGTGAGTTATCTGATTCTGGGGGATGACAGGGCCCTTATGTTTGATACCGGCTGTGGTGAGAACGAAGTAAAAGGGAATTATAAAATCAAATACATCATTGACAAGATTACCACACTACCTGTCACCCTGATCCAATCCCATTTTCATTTCGACCACAACCAGAATATCCACGAATTTGAGCGGATTGCCTTTCCGGATCTGCCGGAATTGAGGGAACGCGTTTCACCGGAAAGCCAGTTTCAATTCACACAGGCAGATCTATTCGAAGGGAATTATCCTTCCGAAATTATCGTTGATGAATGGTTCCCCCTGGAGACGGATATAGATCTGGGGGGTCAGGTTATCCAGTTGGTACATGTACCGGGACATAGCGATGAATCTGTTGCCATCATGATCCCCTCCTCTGGAATAATGCTGCTTGGGGACTTTCTGTATAACGGCGCTTTGTTCTTGTTTCGAAATGACGATCTGGCTGTCTACCAGCAGACAGTTGATCATCTGAATTCTCTGCTTAACTCTGAATACAGCTTATTTGGTGCCCACGGCGATCCTGAGATAGAATTCGGTCAGCTTCAGAAACTGGATGACTTTCTGAGTTGCATTGAAGAAGGAATCTGCCCATATACCGAGCGTTCTGTATGGGGCAGACCTGCTCATATCTACAATTTTCAGGACATGCATATGCTGGTATTTCAACAGGATTAAAATCACTACTAACCATGCAACAACTGACTGAAGTATCAGAAACGGCCCTGATCACCCTTCGCTCGAGGGTAATTGAATCCAGAAAAAATAATCCGGTCCTACGTGATCCAGTTGGAGAAGAATGCTTTGAGGCACTTCTTGCAGAAATGCCTGATGATCTGCGCAAGCGGGTGATGGAACGAAAGCTTTCCCCGGTACTTACCCGGCATATTGCTTTGAGGGCACGTCATTATGATCGTTTATGCAAGGAGTTCCTGGAGGAGTTTCCGGAAGGACTTGTAGTCAGCCTTGGAAGCGGATTTGATACCAGGTTCTGGAGGCTGGGAGGCGGGGATCTGAAGTACATGGAACTGGATCTGCCCGCAGTAATCGGGATTAAGCAGCAGCTATTGAAAGATAAGCCTACCTACCCGATGATCGAAGACTCTGTGCTGGAAGAAAGCTGGATCTCAAAAGTTAAGGAGATACAAACGGACCGGGTACTGTTTGTTGCCGAGGGACTTTTTATGTACCTACCCTCGGACCAGGTGATTCAGACCCTGACTCGTCTTGCGGAATCATTTCACAGCTCCAGATTGGTCATGGAGGTGGTAGCAGAGAAGTACACCCGGGGCTTCCGCAAGAAGATGGTGGAACGCAAAATGCGAAGTGGCGCAGGCTCCACAGCAGGGGATTACTACCAGTATGGGATCAAGGAGGCACGGGATCTGGAATCC
>DAOWFP010000121.1 GCA_030637895.1 Bacteroidota bacterium
CTGTTCATCCAGGAATTTTTCCTTTACCAGGAGATTGATAATCTGTTCAGCATCATCGCTGGAGACCTTCCAGGTGTTCAACTTCTCCCTGATATGACTGCTGCATTGTTCCTGATTGCTGCAGAGTGCTGCGGCACGTTTTAGTGCTACTTCATACTCCATATGTTTATCTACGGGCATTGATATATCGATCTTTTCCGTGAATGTCCCTGAGGATATGTACCTTACTAAATCCCTCTTTTTTAAAGAGACTGGCAGTTTCCGAACCCAACTGTTCATTGATCTCTACCCAGATTTCGCCTCTGTCCGCCAGGTGTATCTTGCAAAAAGAAGCAATGGCACTGTAAAAAATTAGTGGATCATCATCCTCCACAAAAAGGGCAGATTCGGGTTCGAACTCTGTAACATTTCTTGCCATCAACTCGCGTTCGCTATTCATCACATAAGGAGGATTGCTGACCACCAGATCAAAAAGCAGCGACTCCTCTATGGAATCCGGACTCATGAGATCCATCTCATCCCAGTTCACCTGAAGGCTATTCTTTCTGCTATTCTCGCTTGCCACCCTCAGGGCCTCCTGACTAAGGTCTACTCCCCATACCTCTGCACCCGGAAAGTACTGTTTTAGTGCCAGTGCAATGCAGCCTGAACCTGTCCCCAGGTCAATGATCCTGTGGATCGGGTTTTTGGTCCTGACTTTAATATGCTCTACCATCTCTTCGGTTTCGGGTCTGGGAATCAATACCTGTTTGTCCACTTCTAATTTCAGGTCGCAGAAATATGTGTATCCCAGGATATACTGAATGGGAGAGCCGGTATGAATATCAGTTACAATGTCATTAATTTGTGCATGGACTGATGAAGCTGGGATGATGTCAGGTTCGCGCAGCGAGACAGACAAAGGGTAACCAAAGTGCTCCATTATAAGCCGGACAATGGAATCTGATTCATTTTCCGTGTATATTTGCCGTAGTTCCGACAGCAGGTGGAACCTGATTTGTTTAAGTGTGGCACGGTTTTGGAGCATTAATCAAAAATAGTAATAAAGCGACAACCTTGATAAAGGAGAAAGATAAAATATACATGCGCCGCTGTTTTGAGCTGGCGCGAAAGGGTTTGGGAATGACCAAGGCGAATCCCCTTGTAGGGGCAATCATTGTACATGAGGACCGCATTATTGGGGAAGGATATCACCATGAGTTCGGGGGGCCACATGCCGAAGTTAACGCCATTCGCTCCGTAAAAGACCCTTCCCTGCTTCCTGAATCGACACTTTACTGCAGCCTTGAGCCATGTTCGCATCATGGGAAGACTCCACCCTGTTCCATGCTTATTCTGCAAAAAGGATTCAAGCGGGTCGTGGTCTCCAACACGGATCCCTTTCCAAGTGTTAATGGGAAAGGAATCAAACAGATGGTTGATGCAGGTATCGAGGTAGAGCTTGGTTGCCTGGAGGAGGAGGGAAGGCACCTGAACCGGAGGTTCTTTCATTATATCAATTACCGGCGGCCCTATGTGATTCTGAAATGGGCACAGACAGCCGATGGTTTTATCGATCTTGTACGGGAACCAGACGACCATGAAGGACCCCGGTGGATCAGCAACGAAGTGAGTCGAACACTGGTGCATAAATGGAGAAGTGAAGAGTCGGCCATTATGGTGGGGACCAATACCATTATAAGCGATAATCCCAGCCTTACTGTAAGAAGGTGGTCGGGCGAGAACCCGGTTCGCATTACTATGGACAGGAACGGTCGTTTATCGGACAGTGCACAAATTCTGGACGGTACAAAGGAGACCATCGTATTTACAGGGGTTCAGCGGAATTATTCAGGTAGAATTCAACTTGTGCATGCCGATCCTTCCTATGAGATGGTTGATGTAATGGAAGAGCTGTTTGACCGCCAGATAGTCTCCGTGTTTGTGGAAGGAGGAGCGAAACTGCATAAGAGTTTCCTTGAATCTGGATTGTGGGACGAAGCAAGGGTATTTACCGGAAAGATGTTATTTACCCAGGGAGTTAAAGCCCCTGAAATTGAAGAAAAACCGGATGAAACAGTGAAAATTGGGGATACAAAGCTGGAAGTCTACAGGAACAAACTTATGGATCTTAATGGATCATAAGCTTATATCCGTAATCTGAAAGCACATGTTTATCTAAAATAGATTAGATTAAGAAACAATTATTCAGTAAGTTGCGTACAATGTTTTAAATTTGGGATAGTAGCTTAAAGGCTGCACTACACAATGAAGAAAATAGCACATATTTTGATCCTGCTTCCGTTCATAATAAGCGGAACAGTGCAGGCTCAATCGGCCAAACAATATTTCAAAGCTGGAGACGATTTTGCAAAGGCAAATAACAATTCGGATGCCATTATTCAGTACACCAAAGCCATAGAGCTGGATCCGGATTATGAAAAGGCTTATACACAACGAGCCAGTGCATTTTCGAGGATCGGAGAACATAAAAATGCAGCAGAAGATTATGATCGTGCACTGGTTTTCGAAAGTAAGGATGAAGAACTTTTCTACTTCTCGGGTAATGAATGGCACCTTTACGGGGACAATCCGATTGCTCTGGACAGGCTCACCAGTGCCATCCAGTTGAAAAGTAATTTCCTGGAAGCTTATCGGGTCAGATGGGCTGTCAATATGGCTCTTTTGCGTTATAAGGAAGCACTGGTAGACGGGAAGATGTGCCTGAAACTGAAAGAGGATGAGGGGGCCTATTATAACCTTGCCCAGGTATATGAGAAACTGGAAATGTATAATGAAGCCGGGGAAGCATATCGAAACTCTTTGAAAGAGAACGACAGGGTAATGCTCACCCACTTCTCATATGCGCAGCTCTTGTTTCAACAGGAGAATTATGAAGCTGCCGGGAATGAGCTGACTCAGGTACTTCAGATGGATCCACACCACCTGAAAGCAATTCTTTTACTAAGCAAGGTATTATCGGCCCAGGGCAGCTATTTAAAGGCAAGTGAGACCCTTTCCATGGCATCGGTGCAGTATTCCGACGAGCCATTAATCTATATCTACCGGGGCGATGTAAACAGTAAATTGAATCAGGCTGCCTATGCCATCATCGATTATTCCAAAGCCATTGAACTGGATCCTGAAAATGCAGAGACTTACTATAAGCGGGGAGAGGCCTATGAAACGATCAGGGATTACGAAAATGCCATGGAAGATTATGGAAAGCTACTGGCCATGTCCAAGTTTGATGGCATAGCTCAGCGCTTACACGAGGAGGCCAGTCAGCGGATGTACGAGTTAAACCGGGAAGAGGATAAGCCAATGGTGGCACTGCTTGATCCCGTATCCAACGATGTCAATACCATTGATGTTTCAAAGGAAATCATCCTGTTGAATATTACCGGAGTAATTTCAGATGAAAGCGATATTCAATCCCTCCAGGTAAACGGATTTACGGTACCGGTGGAACAAAGCGAGGAGGGTTTCAAGTTTCTGGCCAGTGTGAATCTTTCTAATTCCAACCAGGTGACTGTTCAGGTTTCGGATGTATATGGCAATACGGAAACTGCTATTTTCTCCATCAGGCGTACAGAAATTGATCCGCCTCTTGTTAGTATGATTGCACCTTATGGTTCGGAAAACAATATCCTCTATCTCGATAATAATGAACCCATGATTTACGTGGAAGGAAAAATTGAGGATGAGAGCAAGATTACCTCCATATATATCGACAGCGTCATGGCAAGTTATATCCCCAGCGACCTGAACCCCAATTTCACGGCCATTTTGAATGTGACCAACAAAAGCAGGATCACTGTGTATGTGGAGGACGAATTCGGCAACAGATCCGAAATAGAATACAAACTAAATCGCGATGCACAGTCCTTTGATGACAATCCCATGGGAAAAACATGGGCCATTTTCATTGAAAACTCAGACTATGATTCATTTGCCAGCCTGGGAGGCCCCACCAAGGATGTAAGCATGATGCGTTCAGCCCTGGCAAACTATCAGATTCACGAGGTGATTCACAAAAAGAATATGAGTAAGGCCGAACTCTCAAAATATTTCTCCATTGAGTTGAGGGATATGATCAGAAGTAACCGTGTGAATTCCCTGCTGATCTGGTATGCTGGTCACGGAAAATATGTGAACGAAAGTGGTTACTGGATCCCCGTGGACGCCTCAAGGGATGATGAATTCTCCTACTATAATATTAATGCACTGAAGGCTGCCATGCAGGTCTACCCCGATTTCCTGACACATACACTGGTTATAACGGACGCCTGTGAGTCGGGTCCCAGTTTTTACCAGGCCATGCGTTCAGGGGTCCAGGAGCGAAATTGTGACGACTGGACCTCTACCAAGTTTAAATCATCGCAGGTATTCTCTTCTGCCGGATATGAACTTGCCGTGGACGACAGCCAGTTTACCAGGACCTTTGCCAATGTGCTGATCAACAATCCGGGCTCTTGTATTCCCATCGAGAACATCGTATTGAAGGTAACTTCAGCTGTTGAAAATACAACCAAACAATCGCCACAGTTTGGAAAAATTTCCGGACTCGAAGATGAGGATGGGACCTTCTTCTTTATACCGAAAGATTATTAATAACAGCATGTTCCGACAGGCAGTTATTATCTGGATCTGTCTGGGATCCCTTACTGTTTACGGTCAGCAGTTCTATTTTGACCAGTTCTCTGTTTCGGAGGGACTGGCACAGTCCACTGTTTATAAGATGATTCAGGACAGGAATGATGTTTACTGGCTGGGTACCCGGGCCGGAGTGGCCCGGTTCGATGGAGCAAACTTTATCAATTATGCCGCGGCAGATGGGCTGGCAGAGAATGGTGTGAGGGCCATTTGTGAGGATCGGGACGGACGGATCTGGTTTGGCCATACAGGAGGAGGAATATCCTTGTACAACGGAAGCACTTTCAGTGTTGTTCCATCCCTGGCGATTCTAAACCATTCAACCATCACCTCCATCCTGATGGATACCGAATTCAATCTCTGGTTTACAACTGAGGGAGCTGGAGTTATCAAGCTATCGAATCCTGAAGCTCCACCAGGTCAATTCCAATTTGAACAGTTTTCAGGTAGTGAACTTTCAGACCAGGTTTACGGTCATCACATGGACCACGATGGTAAAATCTATTTTATAAGCGATCTGGGGGTAAAATATTTTAATCCGGATAGCGTCCGGTTCGATCACCTCCTGTTGAATGGAGTCCCCAAGTTTTATCAGACCACAAGTATATTGTTCGACAGCAAGGGGAGGATATGGATCGGTAAATACCATGGGGGGCTCTATCGGTACAACCCAAATGCGGACAGCACAGTTATGTATGACCTGGTTAAAGCGGGACTCAAATCGAACTGGATCAGTGCCCTGTTAGAGGACAGTGAGGGTAATATCTGGGCTGGTACCTTTGAGGGAGGGGTGGTCAGGATCAGCCCTGACAATAGCCTGGAACTCTACAATAATCAGAATGGATTTCCGGGATTAAAGGTCTGGTCGATGATGCAGGATCACGAGGGGAACATTTTATTCGGGACTAGCGAGAATGGTGTTTGTATCTATAAAGGGGACAATTTTATCTCTTATTTTAAGGATGACGGCCTTATTAGTTCCCAGATTCAGGCAATTCTTCAAAGTAGCGATGGTTCATACTGGTTCGGGACCAACAGGGGAATATCCATACTTGATCGGGAATCTGATGGAGGATCCATACACGATTTTGATCTGCTTAAAGCAGACGGGATTGAATTTCTGAAGGAGGATCAGAATGGAACAATATGGATTGGAACCAATATGTCTGGTGTTTATAGTTATCACAGAACCAGGGGATTAAGAAGAGACGCACGACTTAATAACTTGATTGGTCAGTACAAGCCGGTAATGGCCATGGAGATTGACCAGGACAATTTTTTATGGCTTGGAGCTCTGGATGGTTTAATCTATTATGATATTGATAAACAGAGCGTGGTAAAGAAGTTTACTCAGTTTGATGACAGATTAAAAGGCAGTCGAATTTCCATGCTCTTCATTGATTCGAACAACAGGGTATGGATCGGACACGACGAGAAAGGGATTACCCTGGTTGAGGAGGGTGAGTTTATAGACCTGAAGCTGGGCTTTGATTTTACACCTCTGTGCCTGACAGAGGACCAGGATGGGACTTACTGGATCGGGACCGAGGGAAGGGGTGTGATCCATTATGATGCTGGTCGCCAGCAGATTATTCATGTATATACGGAGAGTGGGGGCGAGCTCCTGGCGAACCTCATAAACCAGTTGAATGTGGACCGCTACAACAATATCTATGTGGGCACAAACAAGGGCTTGAATATCTTTTTCAGGGAGAAGGGGCGATTTTATGCATTTACTGCCAGGAGTGGCTTTGTTGGCATAGAGACAAAACCCAACGCGTCGTATGTGGACAAGGCGGGGGACCTGTGGTTTGGAACGGTGGAGGGGGTCACCAAATACCATACCTCAAGGCAAGTCCCGGTAGCTGGAGAACCAGCTGTTCATATCACAGGGATGCAGGTCAATCATAAACCCGTTTCCATGGATCAGGGATTAAGCCTCTCCCACAGGCAGAACTCTATTATTTTTGAATACGGCAGTATCACACTGAATCCGGATGAGGTTGAGTACCAGATTATGCTTGATGGAGTTGCCCAGGAGTGGCGTCTTCCTGACAAGCATACCAGTGCCATCTACCCTGTATTACCTCATGGAAGGTATACATTCCGGGTAAAGGCCAAAAACACCGCCGGGGTATGGAATATGGAGCCTGCTTCATTCTCGTTTACAATCAGGCCACCTTTCTACCTCACCTGGTACTTCATCCTGTCTATGGCAGTGCTTCTTGTTATCATTGTGCTATCCTATGTTAAAATCAGGGAGAGGGCTCTGAAAAGAGAAAACCTGATTCTGGAAGGCAAAGTAATGGATCGTACAGCAATCGTGGTGGCTCAGAAGGAGGAACTGACCCGGAAGAATGAGAATATCACGGATAGTATCAGGTATGCCAAGCGGATTCAGATTGCCATACTTCCGGAAAAATCACCCTATCCGGATACCTTTATTTTATTTAAACCCAAGGATATTGTCAGCGGCGATTTCTACTGGTTTACAGAGGTGGGAGATAAGGAGTTCTTCTCTGCAGTGGATTGTACCGGACACGGGGTGCCAGGAGCATTTATGTCTATTATAGGCCATAATTCGCTCACTAAGATTGTGAGGGAATACGGAATTCTGGAACCTGGCAAAATTCTAAATCAGCTCAACAAAGAGGTGCTTGAGACCCTTCATCAGAGAAGCGATGCAGGGGATGTATACGATGGGATGGACCTGGCACTGGCCTGCTACGACCGCAAGGGTAAATACCTTGAGTTTTCGGGGGCTTTTAATCCCCTCTACCTGATTCGGGATGGTGAGCTTCTTGAGACCAAAGCAGACAAACAATCCATTGGACGCTCAGCATTTAATACGGATGCTGAATTTACAAACCACAGGATCGATATAGAAAAAGGCGATACCCTTTACCTTTTTTCGGATGGATATGCCGATCAGTTTGGAGGTGAGCATAGGAAAAAGTTCAAGTATAAGAACCTGAAGGAGACTATACTGAAAATTCAGAAGGAAACTATGTCACAGCAGCGTGCCATCCTGGACCATACCATAGAAAAGTGGAGAGGCGATCAGGATCAGCTGGATGATATTCTGGTGATTGGAAGGCGGTTCTAAAGCAGGGCGTCCAGCTTAGCAACAATGGTGCTCTTGGGTACCGCGCCTACCTGCTTGTCAGCAACTTCTCCATTTTTAAAGAAGAGAATGGTCGGAATGTTCCTGATACCATATTTTGCAGTGATGCCGGGATTACTATCCACATCAACTTTAGTTACTACAGCCTTGCCCTCATAATCAACACCCACTTCCTCCACAATGGGTCCCACCATGCGGCAGGGACCGCACCATTCAGCCCAGAAATCCACGATTACAGGTTTATCAGACTTCAGTACCAGTTCATCGAAATTTCCATCTGTTGCTTCTAATGCCATGATTTAAATTTTATATGTAATAAACAATCCGACAAAATTATAAAAAATAATTACGCCAGACGGAATTCAAAGCCAGGATTATTTTGAAGATAGTTGATAAATTCATCGGTCAGCTGCACTTGTTTGTTCCGTGAAAAGAGATTTAGTTTCATATTGCTTTCTGGATCATGAATACGGAACTTCAGCAACTTCCCACTCTCACCCACGGTAAAAGGTTCAAAAGATTCAATGAGTGCATCGGAGACCCGATTGATATCCAGGAAGATATCGATGGACTTTACCAATTTATCACGAACATCGGCGAGCATGTACACCACCTTCAGTCTCAGGGAATATATCTTTTTACCCGGTTCTTCCCTGGGGCTCCATTCGTTAACTGTTGCGCGGATCATCAGAGCAACATCGGGTAGAAAATATTGTTTAAAATTGACGTAATCGTCATTTTTCAGTCTCAGGTTGTAGGTATCGGTGTAATCTTCCAGCTGGGCAAGCATATATGGTTTATTGCGCCATTGGTCCACTCCGTCTTTCACGCTCTTGACCATGCCGCAGAAGACCACGTCCCGTCCCTTGAACTGTGACAAATCACTCAATTCCTCAAGTTTATTGGGACAGAATGCATCGATCTCCAGCCTGAACCTGTCCAGAGGATGGGAGGTCAGGTAAAATCCCAGGAGCTCTTTCTCCTGTTTACAGGTGGTGATATCCTCCCACCGGTTTACCTCGGGGGGTTCCGGCCTGGAGATGGCAATGGCACTGGTTTCCCCGAAAAGGTTTTGCTGAGGTGTGTCTCTTTCATACTGAATCTTATTGCCAAACTTGATCAGTTGTTCAATAAAAGTGGCATCTTCTTCCTCCAGGGTATCGATGTACTGACTTCTGGATATGTTCTCGAAACAGTCAAGTGCACCGGCTATGGCCAGTCCTTCAAAATTTTTCCGATTCACCTGGCGCAGATCGTTTCGTTCCACGAAATCATAAATGTCCCCGAATGGTCCATTGGAGATTCGTTCCTCAATGATGCTTTGGACGGCATTTCCCCCCACACCCTTTATAGCACCCAGACCGAAGCGGATATTCCCTTTATCGTTGACGGTGAATCTTACATTGCTTTCATTTATATCCGGACCCAGCACCTCGATTCCCATTCTCCGACATTCGTCCATAAACTGACCGATCTTTTTAATGTCGGTAATATTACGGCTCAACACGGAAGCCATAAATTCCGCCGGGTAGTTTGCTTTCAGGTAGCCCGTCTGGTAAGAGACATAGGCGTAGCAGGTTGAGTGCGATTTATTGAAGGCATACTGGGCGAATGCTTCCCAGTCGGTCCATATCTTATCAATCTTCTGCTTCGAAAATCCATTTTTCTTGCATCCCTCCTCGAACTTCACCTTTAGCTCGTCCATCATCTTCTTGATCTTCTTACCCATGGCTTTTCGAAGCGAATCTGCCTCGCCACGCGTAAATCCGGCAAGCTTTCTGGAGAGCAGCATCACCTGCTCCTGGTAGACGGTGATCCCATAAGTATCTTTAAGATACTCCTCCATCTCAGGAAGATCATACTCGATTTTTTGCTTTCCATGCTTCCGGTTGATAAAGGAGGGAATATACTCCATGGGTCCGGGCCGGTAAAGCGCATTCATGGCAATGAGGTCCTCAAAACGATTGGGTTTGAGATCCTTCAGGTATTTTTTCATACCGGGCGACTCAAACTGGAACAGTCCCGTGGTATCTCCCCTGGAGTAGAGCTCAAAGGTGGTCTGATCATCCATGGGCAGGTGATCAATATCAATCTCAATTCCCCTGGACTCTTTGATATTGGTCACGGCATCCTTGATAATGGACAGGGTTTTAAGTCCCAGGAAGTCCATTTTGAGCATCCCCACATCCTCCACAAAATGGCCGTCAAACTGGGTAACCAGGAATTCAGAATCTTTTGATTTACAGACGGGAATATGTTCTGTCAGACTGTTCCTGCCAATGATCACCCCGCATGCATGGAGTCCGGTTTGCCTGACCGATCCTTCCAGCCGCTGGGCAATACGAAGTGTATTGGAAATAAGCGGATTGGGTGAATTTTGTTCAGCTTTTAATTTGGGAACCTCCTCGAAAGCTTTTGCAAATGTGGTGCCGGGCCGATCCGGAACCATTTTGGCAAGCCTGTCGGCCTCGGGCAGAGGAAGTTTCTGGATCCTGGCCACATCCCGGATGGCCATCTTCGCGGCCATGGATCCAAATGTGATAATATGGGCCACCCTATCGTGACCATATTTATTCACCACCCATTTTAGCACATCTTCGCGCCCGTCTTCATCAAAATCGATATCAATATCGGGCATGGAGACGCGGTCGGGATTCAGGAACCTTTCAAACAGCAGGTCGTAGCGGATGGGATCAATATCGGTAATTCTCAGGCAATAGGCCACTGCCGATCCGGCTGCCGATCCCCTTCCTGGACCCACAGAAACACCCATGTTGCGTGCAGCGGAAATAAAGTCCTGGACAATCAGGAAGTAGCCAGGGAAACCCATTCGCTGAATGGTTCCCAGTTCAAAATCGATCCGCTCCTTGATCTCTTCGCTTATTTCAGGGTAGCGCCTGGCCGCTCCTTCATAGGTGATATGCTTGAGGTATTCATCTTCATTGGTGAATCCTTCGGGAAGTGGAAAGTAGGGCATCACCGGGTTGGTGTTCAACTCATAGGGCTCAACCTTGTCAGCCACTTCAAGAGTATTGTTCAATACATCGGGAAGATCAGAGAAAACTTCTTTCATCTCAGCCTGGGTCTTGAACCATTCCTGCCTGGTGTATCGCATTCTGGTTGGGTCATCCAGGTCCTTTCCGGTATTCAGACAAATAAGGTGATCATGCGCTTCAGCATCCTCCATGTTTACAAAGTGGACATCGTTGCTGGCCACGCATTTGATTCCAAGTTTTTCCCCTAGCTGCAGGACAGTACGGTTTACAAAAACCTGGTCATCAAAAACCAGTTTGTTCATACCGGGATCATTGGTCCTGTGCCGCATCAGTTCCAGGTAGAAGTCTTCCCCGAAGATCCGCTGATATTCAAGAGCAATTTTTTCTGCCTGTTCCACGGTCTGGTTCATAATGGCCTGTGGAATCTCTCCTCCCAGGCATGCTGAAAGACAAATAATACCCTCTCGATACTTCTCAAGCAGTTCTCGGTCGATCCGTGGTTTGTAATAGAAACCCTCGGTCCACCCGAGTGAAATCATGGTGATCAGGTTCTGGTACCCTTTGTAATTTTTGGCCAGGAGAACAACATGGTCAGATCCGTCCCGATTCTTATCTTTCTTGGACTGCCTTTCCCTGTTGGCAATATAGGCTTCGCATCCCAGGATGGGCTTGATTCCCCGCCTGGTGGCTTCGAGATGAAACTCCTTGGCCCCGAACATATTGCCATGATCGGTAATGGCCACAGCATGCATTCCGTCGTCGATCGCTTTCTTTAAAAGCTCCGGTATGCTGGCCGCACCGTCCAGTATGGAGTACTGGGTATGGACATGCAGGTGACAGAATCCTGCATCGACCGGTATTTCCGCCTTTGGTTCCACGGAGAGATCTGCTGACTCCGCCTCAGCTTCCGGCTCTTCTTCCCAGTTGGAGCGATGACTGAGTCCATAAGGACCGATTTTCCCCTGGTTTTCTGATATAAACCGGCTGTACTGTTCCGCATTGAGACCCAGGGATTCTGGTGAGATGATTTTTTTACGGAGCAACTCAAAGAAGCATCTGGCTGTGGCCTCTACATCGGCTGCGGCATTGTGGGCCTCCATGAACTGTCCTTCAAACAGTGATTCATAGAGTTCCATCAGTTTGGGCGGTTTGAATTTTCCTCCTCTGCCCCCGAGAAGCTTCAGATAATCGGTACTTGACCGCATGGTACAAACCTGCTCCTTTTGCAGAAAGTCTGTAGTGACTTCGCTTCTAATGTATTCCGCTCCCAGAGCATTGATATCGAATCGAATGTTGTGCCCTACCAGAATTGTCGATTTTACTAACGACTCACTGAATTTTTCCAGGACTTCCACAAGTGGTAAACCGTGCTTTCTCGCCTTCTCAGTGGAGATACCATGTATTTTTTCAGCTGAATAAGGAATCTCATATCCATCGGGTTGGATCAGCAGGTTGTTGTGCTCGGTCAGCCTACCGTTCTCATCGTGCAGCTGCCAGGCAATTTGAACTACCCTGGGCCAGTTATCTACCTCAGAAACAGGAGCATTATCTCTTTTTGGAAGACCGGTGGTTTCAGTATCGAAAATTAAAAACATGGGAAGTAAAGTTAGCCTAAATAGTGCCACAAAATATCCATGTTAATAATTTCTTGGAAGGGTTATTATTTATCAAACCTTTGGCAGGATTTTTGCGTATAATTGTACTATGAAAAAGTCTACGATACTGTTTATGGGAATTTTGCTGGGTACCATTTTCGTATCACAGCATCTCTTTTCGCATTCGGGCCTTCTTTATGAAGTGGATCCTGCCGGTGTTGAGCAAACCATAACCGAAGTAAAGGTATTTCCGAATCCCTCTGATGGAAGGTTTCAGTTGAACTTTGAATATAGTGGACAAGAGAAGATCAAAGCCAAGGTATTTGATATTACCGGCAAATTGGTAGAAGATATTACGGATGATCTTGTTAAAAGCGAAAGGTCTGTTACCGCAAATATCGATTTGGAGAGCCCGAGCTCCGGAATCTACTTCATCAGGATTAGCGGGGGTACTTCTATACTTACCAAAAAGATTATTATCAAGTAAGATCTGAACCTTCGAGCCCTTACTCTGCCAGTGCACAGATGGAGGCTGGGCTTAACCTGCTGATGCCCTTGCAATGATCCCCCGGAGCCCCGGGACCATTTACCTCGGATTACGCCTTCATTCCTTTTAATTCCTTGTAAATCTTTGCATATTATCTGATTAATGCTACCTTTGCGGTCGCTAAAATTGTAGGTTTTAATCAATTAAAATTAAAAGAGTATGCCAGCAAAAATCAGATTACAAAGACAAGGTCGCAAATTTCAGGCGATCTACTCTATTGTAGTTGCTGATAGCAGGGCGCCACGTGATGGTAAATTTATTGAATCGTTGGGTCAGTATAATCCCAATTCCAATCCTGCCACCATTGTTTTGGATTTCAACAAGGCCTTAGAATGGCTGCAGAAAGGCGCTCAACCTACCGATACATGTAGAGCTATCTTATCTTACAAAGGAGTATTGTACAAGAAGCACCTGTTAGACGGTGTTAAAAAAGGAGCTTTTGACGAGGCGGAAGCTGAGAAGAGGTTCCAGGCATGGATGACCGAAAAGGAACAAAAAGTCCAGGCCAAGAAGGATCAGATTAAA
>DAOWFP010000011.1 GCA_030637895.1 Bacteroidota bacterium
AACCACTGAGGCCCTGGGTGGACAGTGCAAGACCAAGAGCACCCTTTCCTGAGATGAACTGCCCTGAAAAGGATGAAATACCCAGTTCTTTAATCAGGTAGGGCATACTATGCTGTATAGATAAAGAGGATTGTTCAATAAAACCCAGCCCGGCCTGGTTCTGGCTGGTGCACATGAATTCCTGAGTGCATACATAGCTACCTCCCAGCGCAGCAGAAGCCGTCCCTGGCCATTGAACCTGGCTGGCAACAGTTGTATGAACCAGGGACAAAAAAAAGACCGGGATTAAAATTCCCGGTCTTTTTAACATCCACCCTGGTGGTGATATCATCGTATCATCAGTTGGTTTTAAACTTAAACTTAAGCCCACTTAACTCCTCATTGGCCTTAACAATTTTAGATGCCAGGCTCTCTTTGAACTTCAACATCTTCTCCATTATTTCCGGATCTCCTGTACCCAGAATCTGCGCGGCCAGGATCCCGGCATTTCTAGCTCCGTCAAGACCCACCGTTGCAACGGGGATGCCCGGAGGCATCTGGAGAATGCTCAGAATGGAATCCCAACCATCTATGGAGATGGAAGCTTTAATGGGAACTCCTACTACCGGCAGGGGTGTTAGGGCTGCCACTACCCCGGGAAGGTGGGCAGCTCCGCCCGCTCCTGCAATAATTACCCTGATTCCCCTTCCTGCAGCGTTCCTGGCAAAATCCATGGCCTGATCGGGTGTTCTGTGGGCCGATAGGGCATTGATCTCAAAGGGGATCTCAAATTCATCCAGCAGCTTAGCTGCCTGCTCCATGATGGGAAGGTCCGAAGTACTTCCCATAATAATACTGACTTTAGGATTCATTTGTTTATGTAGTTTTATGGTGCATATCAGTTAACGAAATTACAATTATTTTTATTCCTTCATTTTGATGTGTACTTTAATATAAAATATTCCCTATGGATAATAACATTGTTCAGGTTCATGATCGATATTTTGAACCATTTATTACCGAAGAGACAATTCAAAGAGAAGTGACGCGTGTGGCCCTTGAGATGAATCGTGATCTGGCTGCTAAGGATCCAATTTTTCTTGGTATTCTGAACGGAGCATTTATGTTTGCAAGCGACCTGTATAAGCAGCTCAATTTTCCATGTCAGATTACCTTTCTGAAACTGACTTCCTATAGTGGTACAAAATCCACCGGAAGTGTTAAGCAGTTGATCGGGATCAACCGTGACTTGAAGGACCGGGTGGTTGTTGTGCTGGAAGATATCGTTGATACAGGTGTTACCCTTGAGACGATTATCAGGCAGCTGTCGGGTTACGAGCCCAGGGAGATTCTGGTGGCTACCTTTCTTCACAAACCGGAAGCCACAGTGAGAGAGGTGAAACTGGATTATGTGGGGATTGAGATTCCCAATAACTTTATACTGGGATATGGGCTGGATTATGACGGTTATGGCAGAAACTTCAGGGAAATTTACCAGTTGGTGGGTGAATGAGTCAACTATTTACTAATTTTGGGTTCGTCAAAAAAAACTGAAGAAAACATGCTGAATATTGTATTATTTGGTCCTCCGGGATCGGGAAAAGGAACGCAGTCGGAAAAGGTAATTGAGAAATATGGATTGATGCATATTTCAACCGGAGACCTGTTGAGGGAAGAAGTAGCCGCTCAGACAGAATTGGGAAAGCAGGCCAAGGCGATTATGGATACTGGAGAACTGGTTTCGGATAAGATAGTGATTGGAATGATCAGGAATAAAATTGAAGAGCACCAGGACGGTCCGGGCTTCATTTTTGATGGTTTTCCAAGGACTGTGGATCAGGCCAGGGAGCTGCGCAAGGCCCTGACCGATTATGATGAGCGGGTGGGTGTGATGATCTCCCTGGAAGTAGCCCGTGAAGAGCTGGTAAAGAGACTCCTGAAAAGGGGAAAGGAAACCGGACGTTCTGATGATAAACTGGAGACCATCAACAATCGTATTGATGTATATAACAGGCAGACCATTCCGGTAACCTACTACTACGATAAAATGCATAAGCATGCAGCTGTAGAAGGTAGTGGTTCAGTGAATAAGATCTTTGATCGCATTGTGGAGGTTATCGCCAAGGTGAAATCGTAACTGGTATTTATGTCTTTAACACATGTCCAATGCCAATTTTGTTGATTATGTAAAAGTCTTTTGCCGTTCTGGCAAGGGAGGAGCCGGGTCCGCACATTTGCGCCGTGACAAGCTCACCAGTATGGGTGGTCCGGATGGTGGCGATGGTGGCCAGGGAGGACATGTGATCATCAGGGCCAATGAACAGCTTTGGACCCTTTTGCACCTGAAGTATAAAAGACATGTATTTGCTACCCATGGTGAGAATGGCGCATCGGCTCTCAAGACTGGTGCAAGTGGTGGGGATGAGTATATTGAGGTTCCCCTTGGAACTGTAGTCCGTGATGCTGAGACCAGAGAAGTGCTGTTCGAAGTGACCTCTCACGGTGAAGAACAGGTACTGATTCAGGGTGGCCGTGGCGGACAGGGCAATGACCATTTTAAGTCCTCCACCCACCAGACCCCACGGTTTGCACAGCCTGGTGAGCCTGGAGATGAGGGATGGTTTATTCTGGAGTTAAAACTACTGGCCGATGTGGGTCTGGTAGGGTTTCCAAATGCAGGAAAATCTACCCTGTTAGCGGCCATATCGGCAGCAAAACCAAAAATTGCTGATTATCCTTTTACCACACTGGTACCCAATCTTGGCATAGTAAAGTATCGGGACGACCGCTCTTTTGTAATGGCCGATATTCCCGGTATTATAGAGGGAGCCAGCGAAGGAAAGGGACTTGGACACAGGTTCCTGCGACATATTGAGCGCAACTCCATGCTGATGTTTATGATACCAGCAGACAGCAATGATATTGTAGAGGAGTTTAGGATCCTTTTAAAGGAGCTGGAAGAGTATAATCCCGAGTTGCTGGATAAGCAGCGCTTGCTGGTGATCACAAAATCTGATCTCCTCGATGATGAACTCACTGATGAGATCAAGAAAGAACTGCCTGATGTCAGCTACCACTTTATTTCGGCGGTTGCGAACCTTGGACTGGTAGCGCTAAACGATACCATCTGGAAGATGTTGAACTCCTGATCGCAGTTATGGAATGGATATTGCAGCTTGATACGCAGATTTTCCTGGCCATTAACGGCTGGCACAATGAAGTGTGGGATGGGATCATGTGGTGGATCAGTGGCAAAACCACATGGTGGCCCTTTTATCTTCTTTTGCTGGCTTATATGGCCTGGGCAAAAAAGTGGCAACTTCTCCCCATGTTGCTCTTTATTATCCTGGTGATCACCCTGGCTGACCAAAGCTCGGTACATCTCTTTAAGAATGTTTTTCAGAGGCTCAGGCCCTGTCATGATCCGGCACTTGAGGGCCTGGTACATCTGGTCAACAACAAGTGTGGCGGGCAGTTTGGTTTTATCTCATCACATGCGGCAAATACGTTTGGAGTTGCATTTCTATCCCTATTATGGATTCGGAAGGGATGGTTTACAGCAATAATGCTTTTATGGGCCTTGCTGGTTGCCTACAGTCGCGTATACCTTGGAGTGCATTACCCTGGCGATGTGCTTGTGGGTGGAATATGGGGAGCGGGATGCGGCTGGCTCTTATTCTTGCTGTTCAGGTGGATCCTGTCAAAGGTGCCACAAAACTGGTGGATCGTTTCCAGAACAAGTATGACGGAATCCCGTTAGTAATAAAGTATGCTTTGCATTATCAGTCCAAATACCAATCCCTACTTTAACCTGGCTTCGGAGGAATACCTGCTTAAATGCTTCCAGGAGGATGTTTTCCTTCTGTACAGGAATATCCCCTCCATTGTAGTTGGGAAGCATCAGAACACTCTTGCCGAGATCAATCTGCCCTTTGTCCAGGAGAAGGAAATACTGGTGGCCAGGAGGATTTCAGGAGGGGGGACAGTTTTTCATGACCTGGGGAACCTGAACTTTGCTTTTTTTACCAGTGGTAAGGAGGGAGAACTGGTCGATTACAAAAAAGCCACACGGCCCGTCATAGAAGCTTTGAATGAGATGGGTCTGGAAGTCAAGATGGGCAAACGCAATGAATTGCTACTGGAGGGCCTGAAAATATCTGGTACAGCAAGTCATGTATTCAAGCAAAGAGTTCTGCATCATGGGACCCTCCTGTTTTCTTCAGAGATAAGAAAACTAAGTGCAGCTCTGAAGAGTGTACAGAATAGATTTACCGACCGGGCGGTGAGATCGGTGCGATCAAAGGTTACCAATATCCAGGATCATCTTAAAGAGCAGATGGATGTGGAGCTGTTTCAGCAGAAAATTCTGGGCCATATGCTCCAGACCAATAAGGACGCCAGGCTTTACAAATTCAACGCTGCTGATATAAAGGAGATTACGGCTTTACACGATTTGAAGTTCTCAACCTGGGAGTGGAATTTTGGCTACTCTCCCAAATACCAGTTTTGCAGAAGCATCTCTTTTAATTCGGGCCGTCTCGACATCCATATGAATGTGGAAAAAGGGGTTATAAAGGAGCTGAAGATTGTAGGTGATTTTACATCTCGGAAGGATATTGCTCTGCTGGAGCAGATGCTCATTGGTAGTATCCACGATCCTGAAACTCTGCGGATACGGCTTTCTGAAATCAAGCTCTCCGAATACATTCCCGGACTGGAGAACGAAGAGTTTTTGGCAGGATTGTATTAAGAAAGGCGCCCCTTTGGACGCCTTCCTGAATAAGGGTTTTAATTTTCAAAAACAGCCTTCAGCTCGTTGATTTCACTTTCGGTAAATTTCCCGCTTATCGAGCATTTTCCATTTTTAATCTCCTCCCTTAGCCTGGGTGCAGAGATCACCTTGCTGTCGAATAGAATGGCGATATCCTTTCCTACATTCAAGCGGGTCATGGAGGCCCATTTCTCAGCTCCTGATTCCGAAAAACTTATATAGAGAGAATAGTTGTCCTCCTGATCGTCCTTACTAACGCTTACTTCCTCCAAATCCGAGCCAGTAGGAAACACATTGTTCGATGCGTTCTTCTTAATTGCATAGAGAGCTTTCATCTGATCTTTTGTTTCAGCCCCTGCAGCAATGATCAGGTCTTCCTGAACTTTGCTTCGAAAAGCCTCACTTTGGATATGCTCCCATAAACGATTCAAATCGGCTACATCACATCTGCCAATTCTTGAACTTTCTGGATCTGTATTTTCCATATTGACCAAGGTGAAAAAGTTCTCTTCCGGATCGAGTTTTGAAATGACCTCCTGTTGTGAATAGGTTTCGCAAAACGTCACTGTTCCTGACTGGGTGAAACTTTTTCTGGAGGAATAAATGGAGAAGCTGCTGAATACCAGGGAGGAGAGTATCACTCCCAATAGAATATATTTTAAAGTTTTCATATGATTTTATATAAGATATTATAAATGAAATAATTAAGGGCGTGATTTCATATACCGAAACCAGGCCTCACCTGTTAAAATTGGATGAATTTGCTTAACTCAGGAATGGTGGATCGTCGTAACTGGAGCGATGGTGCAGATCCTGGCCTGATTGAATTCCTAACACAGGTTTTAGTTCCAGGTGAATCAACATCTGCATTTTAATTCGGGCCTGATGATCTGAACTATTCAGATATTCAGGGTGGTTGAGCTTGCCTGAAACAGACTTATATGCCACTTCCGGGGTGGGCCTGCTTGAAGGAACAGAGGAGGCTGCAGTCTGGTTGGAACTGATTTCTGCCTGAAGCTCTACATGTTCAATATCTGGATTTTCTGGAACCAGGGTGACACCCTCAGGTTTTTGCGCATTGAAAACAATGAGTGATCCTAGCAAAAGCGCACAGGCAAACAGAAAGTGAAAATAGTGTTTCACAGCTTAAAGATAGGAACTTTGCTCAGGAATCCATCAAGAGCTTTTCCAGGGTTTGAGACTGCAGATTAATCCCATCAACAATATGAGCCGCACGCTTATAGAAAAGCTCTCGTTTTTCCAGAAGCGATTTGATGAAATCCAGCAATTCAGGTTCTGATTTCCCCATGATAAGGGGCCGTTCGGTACTTGATTGGATCAGCCTGGTTTTAAGCGCTTCAGGCGATAATTTCAAGTAAATGGTGGTGCCATGGGTGTTCATAAGATCCATCATATTGGAGTGGCAGGGTGCACCTCCTCCTGTTGATATCACAAGCTTTTCGCGACGGCACAGTTCACGCAGGATATCGTATTCCCACTTTCTGAAGACCTCCTCCCCATGGTCATTAAAAATCTCAGGGATGCTCATCTCGGCGGTCTCCTCAATCATGTGATCCATATCAATAAACTGGTAGCCCACACGGCGTGCCAGTTGGGCACCCAGGGTAGATTTACCCGAGCCCATGAAGCCGATCAGAAATATCCGGGTATCCATACTACCACTCTAAGCTAAATTGTCCGGCAGAATCCTTTTTCTCGTCATCATCAGAGCTCTTCTTCTCCTCTTTTGGTTTTACCACTTCAAGAGGTACCTCATCAGGATCCTGTTTGGCCTCTTTTGGCTTAAGTGGAGCTGATTTTTTGACAGGTGTTTTCTTTGCTTTTTTTGCCGGAGCCTTTGGGGTTTCCGGTTTCGGAGCTTCTGGTTTCAAAGCTTTTGGTTTCAGGGCTTCCGGTTTTGGGGTTTCAGGTTTCGGGGCTTTCGGTTTCGGGACTTTCGGTTTCTGGGCTTCTGGTTTCTGATCCTCGATTCCTTCAGGAGTCAACTCCTGAATCACTTTCACTTCGTAGTTAGAGAGCCGCTTGCCCTTTGCTTTACTACTCTTGATCCCGATAAACTCGGCTACTTCGATGATCTCCGGATTGCGGTCCTTGTTTTTGCCACCAAACTTCAGCTCAAGTCGGGGGTACTCCACCTCGGTGATCCTGATAAGCCTGGATTCGGGATGCTCACCAATAAAGCGGGTTTGTTTGGCACCCGGTTCAATCAGGAACCTTTTCAGGTAGTAATAATTTTGTTCTGCATCGAAGTAGGCTGCCGACCAGATCTTACCCTCCCTGTACTTCTCGATGATCTGCACATCATCTTCAAAATGGCTGCTGAGATCAAAATTGGTGGTCCGGAAGTGCCCCGATTTTGTGATGACCATGATCTGGTCCTCTCCGGAAAACTCACCCAGGAATATCCCCCTTGCGTCTGCATTCAGCCGCATAACATCCTCGTCGAACCAGATCTTCCTCCCACCCAGGGTCGATACTCCTTTCTCCTTGATAACAATTTTCTGGACCGAGAATTTGGTCAGTATATTTCCATAGGCACCTCTTCCTTTGACGGCCAGTTCGGCAAAATCAAGTTCAAAAATGGGATTTTTCAGCCGTGGTCTTGGTCTCAGGTATACCTTGACTACTTCCGCTTCACCATTGGGATTGGCACTGA
>DAOWFP010000148.1 GCA_030637895.1 Bacteroidota bacterium
GCAGTATCCAGGATCTTCTCCACCAGAGGCTCCCCATCCTCGTCTCGATAGCCCAGGATATCCCTGGTAATTTCGATCAGGTAAGAATCCAGCTCCCCTTCGTTCCATTCTTTGAAAACTTCATACATTTCATCTGCACTCATCCCCAGGAGATTCTTCATCAGGTTATAAGCCTCACTGATCAGTTGCATATCCCCGTATTCAATGCCGTTGTGTACCATCTTTACAAAATGTCCTGCACCATCATCTCCCACCCAGTCACAACAGGGAGTTCCATCTTCCACCTTGGCCGATATCGCCTGGAAGATCTCCTTTACATGGGGCCATGCAGCCGCCGATCCGCCGGGCATAATTGAAGGCCCCATCAGGGCACCTTCTTCTCCACCGGAGACTCCTGTTCCAATAAACAACATTCCCTTGCTCTCCACATATTTTGTTCTCCTTATGGAATCTGGAAAATGGGAGTTACCGCCATCAATTATGATATCGCCTTCCTCCAGATGGGGAAGCAGCATCTCAATAAAATCATCCACCGGTTTTCCGGCCTTCACCAGCATCATCACCTTCCTGGGTCGCTCAATGGAGGCGATAAACTCTTCGATAGAGTGTGCTCCAATGAATTTCTTGTCCTTTCCCCGGCCACTCATAAATTTGTCCACCTTTTCAACGGTACGGTTATAGACAGCCACGGTAAATCCGTTTCGCTCCATGTTCAGCACCAGGTTCTCACCCATTACGGCCAGACCAATCAATCCGATATCTGCTTTAGTTTTCATATGTTTATTCTTTGGTATTATAAGTTAATTCATATATAATTTACATACACTGGTCGGATAATACATCGAATCCCAGTCCTTCAAGAATTTCCCTGATCTCGGGATATCCCTGAAAGAGTCTGACTGCATATGCTGTTGGTTCTCTTCGAAAGGGATAATCTCCCCGTAAGATCTCAAATCTGTCCGGAGTATTCCTTAAATTCTGATCATCCGAACTTACGTCATAGCTCTGATTGTATACCTCCCATAAAAGTTCATAAAGATCACTTTCAGAAGCATCTGCTAATACCTCAGGATTTTCAGGGACCGGCATGGTAGCGGGGAACCAATCATCCAGTCCCAGGCTAAAAAAACGGCTGATAGCCTGAACCGACATGCTAGTGCCATTTGCCTTCCCATCCAGGGAGTATCCTGCAATATGCGGGGTGGCCAGCGTAAGGGCCTCCAGGAGCTCCTGGTTGATAATCGGCTCCGTTATATATACATCCAGGATCACATCTGAAAGTTTCCCGCTTCTGATACCCTCCAGTAGCGCTGCTTCGTCCACCACCGCCCCACGGGAAGTATTGATCAGAATGGCTCCGCTCTTTAAATGTGTGAGGAATTCCCGGTTAACCAGGTGCTCTGTGTTATCCAGTCCCCCCTTGTTCAGTGGAACATGCAGGCTAATGATATCACTTTGCTCCTTCAGCTCCTCCAGGGAAACAAAGTCATCACTTCCCTCTGTCCGCTCTCGGGGTGGATCATTAAGCAGTACCTTCATTCCCAAGGCCCCTGCGGCACGGGCCACTTTGCTTCCCACATTCCCAACGCCAATTACCCCCAGGCTTAAAGTCCTTAGGTCGATGTTGCGGTGACTGGCCAGCCAGAGCAAAGAGGAGACCATATATTGCTCCACAGAAGAGGAGTTACATCCGGGAGCATTGGTCCACCCTATCCCCTTCTCTCTGCAAAAATCCGTATCAATATGATCGTAACCAATTGTGGCCGAAGCAATAAACCGTACTGAGGTCCCTTCCAGTAAATCCCTGTTACATTTGGTGCGGGTCCGGGTAATCAATGCATCTGCATCCAGTAAGTGATTCCTGGTGATCTCTGCTCCGGGAAGATATTCCACTTGGGCCACACCCTCCAGTGCACCGGCCAGAAATGGAATTTTATTGTCGGCAACGATCTTAATCATGCTCTTAGGATTTAAATTTCTCTTTCCAGGACCAAAGACCAAGGGCAGGATTTGAAATATAGTAGATCTGCTCCCCGTCGGGCATGGTATTGAAACCCTCCTTTAACTTTCGGGGATCGTAGCGGGCAGTCATCTCGTCCAGTTCCCCATAACGGTAGTTCACAGATTCAATCTCCTCTTTGCTCAGATGACCTGGACAATAGCAAACGCTGAATCTTCCCTCCGTAGAACCATGGATCAGGTGAGCCGCTGCACTGAGGTTCTCCTGCAGATCGGTATTCTCTTTCACAGCCTTCAATATCTCGGGAGTAGTCAGGTAGCCATATTTCCGGATCAAGCGGTCGATCTCTGCATCCTCTCCAAACTCCTTCAGTCCGGGTGCCAGCACCACCAGTTCGCCCCCGTCAGCAATGGCCATCCGCGTCCTGTAAATACTCTTGTTTCCCAACCAGGTACTCTTGAACTCCTCCGGATCCAGGTTGACCACCACTTTCTGCAGGGGCTGCTCCAGCATCTGGAAATTTACCTTCAGCGAGAGCTCGGCAGCCTTGACAAAGCACTCCTCATCGTCCCCGATGTAAAGTCCCCGCACCACCAGTCTTCCCTCCTGGCTACGTCCAATCACCGTCTGCACATATACTACGGGAAGATCAGCAGCAAAATGCTCAGAGGCATAGTTAAGGACATCCCTCACCGGTGTATTCGCTCGTCCCATAATCCGCTCCATCCCATAAGCGGCTCCCAGAAAATGACTTTTATTGATCCCTTCGGGGCCACCTGTACCCACAAAAATATTCTTGTTGTAATTGGCCATCCCTATCACTTCATGGGGTACTACCTGTCCTATGGAGAGGATCAGGTCATGCTGCCCCTCCACCAAAAGTCTGTTTACCTGGGCTGGCCATGGGTAGGATACCCTCCCTTCTGAGACTGTTTCAAGATATGAGGCTGGGACCTCCCCAAGTGACACCACATCATTCCTCCAGTCGTGAACCCTGAATATGGATCGCGGTACTGTAC
>DAOWFP010000003.1 GCA_030637895.1 Bacteroidota bacterium
CACCGGTGGCCTGGCGCTCCTCATATCCATCTGCATAAAAATACCTGGATGAATCTGGTGTATGGATCTCATCGATCAAGACAATCTTCCCATCCTTTTTTCCAAACTCATATTTGGTATCTACAAGAATCAGTCCCATTTCGGCTGCCATCTCTGTACCGCGTTGAAATAATGCCCTGGTATATCCTTCGAGCTGGATATAATCCTCCTCAGAAACCAGCTTGCTGGCCAGGATCTCTTCCCTTGAAATATCTTCATCATGTCCGTGATCTGCCTTGGTGGTAGGTGTTATGATCGGCTCGGGGAAACGGTCATGTTCTTTTAATCCTTCAGCCATTGGAACACCACACAAAATCCTCTTTCCATCTCTGTACTCCCTCCAGGCATGACCGGTCACATATCCACGGATCACCATCTCAACTTTGAATGGATCTGCCATAAGACCCACAGTAACATTGGGATCGGGCGAAGAGATCTTCCAGTTTGGAACAATATCGGATGTGGCATCCAGGAACTTGGCTGCAATTTGATTCAAGACCTGTCCCTTGTAGGGAATGCCCCTGGGGAGTACCACATCGAATGCGGAAATCCGGTCTGAGACTACCATGACCAGGTAGTCGTCTTTAATATTATAAACGTCCCGAACTTTTCCTGTATACAGGCTCTTTTGTCCTGCCAGCTTAAACGATGTTCCCTTTAATGCATTGGCCATATCTGAATAATTTTTTTAAAGTTATATTTTTTCTTCGACTACCAGGCACATGTAACTAGGCACTATTATACGCTTTAACAATAGATTTAACCAGGCGATGCCTGATGATATCCTGCTCATCAAATCGTATAATCGAAATTCCCTTGATACCATCCAGAATCTTCAGGGCCTGTACCAATCCGGAATCCTCCCGTCTTGGAAGATCCACCTGTGTATCATCGCCGGTTACTATAAAGCGGGCACTGGGCCCCATTCTTGTCAGGAACATCTTAAATTGACTGCCCGTTGCATTCTGCGCCTCATCAAGGATCACAAATGCTTCGTCGAGGGTACGTCCTCTCATATAGGCCAGTGGGGCAATCTGAATGGTGCCATCCTCCATAAACTGGATCAGTTTCCTCGGCTGAATCATATCCCTTAGGGCATCATAGAGTGGCTGAAGATAAGGGTCCAGCTTCTCCTTGAAGTCGCCCGGTAAAAATCCCAGTTTTTCCCCAGCCTCCACTGCCGGTCTGGTCAGAATAATCCGTTTGACCTCCCGTTCCTTCAGGGCCTTCACAGCCATGGCTATTGCTGTATAAGTTTTCCCGGTTCCGGCTGGGCCCACAGCAATCAACAGATCATTCAGCATCCCATCGTCAACCAGGCGTTTCTGGTTCACTGTTACTGCTCTGATCTTCCTTCCACTCTCCCCATGAAGCAGAATTTCCCCATCCAGGCCTGGTACTTCCATATTATGATCGACAGATCCCTTTAGCAAATTGTCCAGGTCGGGCAGGGTGACTGATTGAAATTTTCGCAGATAACGCAAGAAGAGATCAACACGCTCCTCAAAATCCACCAGTCGTTCCTTCTTCCCCGAAATACGGATCTCATTTCCTCTGGAAACGATCTTTAAATCTGGGAAAAGTTCAATGAATTTATTGAAGCGAACATTGTTTACACCATAGAAATCCACAGGGTCTACACCCTCCAAATAGATCAATTTTTCCGCCATAAATTAAATTATAATCACTACTTTTGGATGTGCAAATTAAGTTGTTTTTTCCAACATTCCAATAAGAAAATCCCTGTTACATACCCATGCACATTATCACACTGACGTCCGATTGGAAGGAAAACGATTATTATGTTGCATCACTCAAGGGAAAACTTCTGTCGGCCTGTCCGGAAGTACAAATCATCGACATTAATCATCGAATAAAAGCATTCAATAGTTCCCAGGCTGCATTTGTTGTAAGAAACAGTTTTCCTCACTTTCCTGATCACACCATTCATATCATTGCCGTCAACTCTGAGCCAGAGATCGGAGGAGAGTTGCTGGCAGCAAGGAAAGACAAGCACTATTTTCTTTGCGCCGATAACGGCATCCTGGGTTTGCTGGGCGGAGCAGAGCCAGATGAGGTAGTCAGTTTAACTGAAGACTTCAAAGATGATCCAGACACCTTTGTGGCCCTGACAGTCTTTGCCAATGCTGCCTGCAAATTATCAGAAGGCACACCCCTTACCAAGCTGGGTTCCCCTGTTAAAGATTATGACAGGCAAACCCCCCTTAGAGCCACCATAGAGGATCATACCATCACAGGAAGTGTGATCTATATTGACTCCTACCAGAATGCTATTACAAATATTTCCAGGGAGCTATTTATACGGGTTGGAGGCGAAAAAACCTTTGAGATATACGTACAGAGCAAACACTATATGATTAACCGGATCAATAAGCGTTATAATGAGACGGATCCGGGTGATCTGCTGGCCATATTTAACTCCTCCGGATTGTTGGAGATCGCCATCAGGAATGGAAATGCAGCCGGTTTACTGAAATTAAACACAAACTCTACCATCAGGGTTGAATTCAAAAAGGGTTAGCATGCATAGTACAGAAGAGAAGTTGAAGGCGTTTGAACGTCTGTTAAAGGTGATGGATGAATTAAGGGAGAAGTGTCCATGGGACAGGGAGCAGACCTTGGAGAGCCTGAGGAATCTGACCATCGAAGAGACTTATGAACTGGCTGATGCCATCATTGATCAGGATCTGGAGGAGATCCGTAAGGAGCTCGGTGACCTGATGTTACACATTGTGTTCTATTCGAAAATCGGATCAGAAAAAGGGGCTTTTGATGTAGCTGATGTGCTCAATGGTATTTGCGACAAGCTGGTATTCAGACATCCTCACGTTTTCGGTGACCGCAAAGTTAAAGACGCCGTCGAGGTTCTTGAGAACTGGGAAGAATTGAAGATGAAGGAGGGAAACCACAGCGTGCTTGCCGGCGTTCCGGTTTCACTTCCGGCTATGATCAAAGCACACAGGATACAAGATAAAGTGAGAGCTGTGGGATTTGACTGGGACCATCGGGATCAGGTTTGGGACAAAGTAAGCGAGGAGATCCAGGAGGTGAAACATGAACTGAATAGCGGGCAGGAGCATGAGAAAATGGAGGAAGAGATCGGAGATCTGCTATTCTCCGTTGTCAATGCAGCCCGCCTCTACGACATTGAACCCGAAACAGCACTGGAACGGACCAACAGGAAATTTATAAAAAGATTTAAATATCTCGAAACCAAGGCCCTGGAAATGAATCGCACATTAAAAGAGATGAGCCTGGAAGAAATGGAAGCTATCTGGCAGGAGGCAAAATCTATTTAGCCTTGTCCTGCTCTTTTCCTGACTTTTCAGCAGATTCCTCCGGCTTTTTAGCAGGTTTCTCAGGCTTTTCAACAGGTTCCTCGGTCTTGTTCGCAGACTCATCCTCTTTATCATCCTCTTTATCGATCACCTCAAGAAGTTCGTGCTGCTGCAATTGGTTATACCACTGGAAAACCTTCTTTATATCAGAAACGTAAACACGATCTTCGTCATATTCCGGAACCAGCTCCTTGAATTGGCTCTTAAGCTCTTCCACCGGTGCCTTGTGGGATAAGGTCTCTTTACCTATCGATTTCTCAGAGATCATGTAGAAGATATCTGCCAGCGGAACCTCTTCATCCATGGTAAAAATAGCGATATCCTCCAGGGAACTCACCCGGGCCGTAGCTGCTGCCACATGCCTTTTTTGGTCCTCCAGGGACTCTACCACTATTCCGTTGCGGGCCTGTGCAATAAATTTAAACAAGCCTCCTTTGCCCGATATGGCAAGAATGTCTTTTAACTGAATCGTCTTCATACCTTTCAATAAAGTGATGCAAATATAACACTTCTATTTTATTCCCCTCTCTTTCTTAATCTGCTCATATGCAGCCTGCACCTTCTTAAATTTCTCATTTGCCACTTTCTTGAAATCCTCTCCCAGGTGGCTTACCTTGTCTGGATGGTACTTCATGGCCATGCGGCGGTATGCTTTTTTCACATCTTCATCGTCGCTTGTAGGTTCAATCTCCAGGATCTTATATGAGGCATCGGTCTGACTAACGAACATGGCTCTGATACTCTGAAAATCAGAATCGGTGATACTCATATAAGTAGAAATCTTCTGAATCACCTGGTTCTCTTCATCGCTTACCGAACCGTCTGCCGAAGCTATACCAAACAGAAAATGGAGCATCTCCAGGCGATAGGAGTAATCGAGCTTCTGTGAGAGTTGGTTGGTCACATCCCTCAGAGGGATCTCCTGCTTCAGAATATCTCTTAACATCACCACCGCCTCATTGGCTGTATCAGCACCAAAGCGGGAGACAAAGTAACGCTTAACATAATCCAGCTCACTTTTCATCACCCTGCCATCTGCCTTCATTACCGCAGCAATCAGCACCAGCAGTGAGGCTGCATAATCGCCCCGCAGAGTCTGTGTCTTCGCACTCCGCACCTGTCCGGGTGCTGCATTGGTCCCGGTATCAAAAATTGACCCTACTGCGAGTCCGAGGATTCCTCCGATGGGGCCACCAAGGGCCCATCCAAGTCCAAGTCCAACCCATTTTCCAAATTTTGCCATAGCTTATTCTATACAGTTTAAAATCTTATTGTGCAATTCAATCACCTGGGGCAAAAGCATCTGTGTTCCGTCATTAATCAGGACATGGTCAGCCTTCTCCATCAGCTCTTCTTCACCGAGCTGATGGCCCATTCGCTTTAGAACAGCCTCACGCCCAACCCCATCCCGCTTCATAACCCGGCTAATCCTGAGCTCCTCCGGTGCATAAACCAGAACCGAAAGATTCATCTCAATGCTTGCTCCGCTTTCAAACAGGATAGCTGCCTCTTCAATCACATATGGAGACTCCATTTGCAGATCTGTCCACCGGATAAAATCCTTTCTTACTGCCGGATGTACCAGTCTGTTTAATCCGGAAAGCTTCTCATGATCTCCAAAAACTGAATCGGCCAGATACTGTCTGTCCAATCCATCCATCCCAAAAGCCTGCTCCCCGAACATAAGCTTAATGCCTGACTTCAATTCAGCATCAGTATTCATCAGTAAACGTGCGGCTGTGTCAGCATAGTAAACAGGTACTCCCAGTTTTTCAAAAATTTGGCAGACCAGGGTCTTGCCACTGCCTATCCCGCCCGTTAATCCAAGCTTGAACATCACCTTCTTGACTTCAAAAATTCAACAGTCTTGGGAGAATAATCGTAAGCAAGCAGATAGTCGGGCAGGTTTTGAATACTTACACTCAGTGTAGGGGCTCTCTCTTCAATCTGCTCATAATCAATCACCGCCTTGAAAGGGTAGCTTTCGATCCTGTCGTATTTGCTCAGTCCAACCTTGCAATTAAGTTTAATGCTCGAAGGGAAGGTCTGAATAATTATACTGTCAGGCAGATTCAGCACTTCAATGGGAACTAAAACCTGCAGCTCTGTAAACCGTTCCAGTTCAATGGAACACTGCACCCTTGAAACATTGTAGATCAGATCAGCCTGCTGTTTAAGGCGTACCTTGTCTTTGAAATCCTTGGTAAGCTCACCCAAAACCAGGCTTTCGGTATTGATAAAAGCCAAGGTATCCAGGATAAGGTCCGGACCAGTTACCTCCACAGAATCGGGAGTGAGCATGATCTTATCCTTGATTGTAAACTGATTTACGATGGTATATTTAAAATCCGGTTTAATTTCCACCATCCTACTTACCTTTCCTGCAAACTGGAAATAGAGCGTGTCGGGTTTGATCTCCAGTAACTGCAATTCAGCAGGCAACTGTCTCGATATCTGATCTTTCAGATAGCGGGTCAAAATATAAGCACGGGAGCTATCCTGTCCCCTGCTCAGATTGAAAGCAGAAACATCAAAGCTTATGGGTTCCGGTTTCCTGAACATATTGTATCGCAACAATGCATATCCATGGGCATTAATCTGCAGATCAAGGTTCTCGGGCAATTCACCCACAAATACCTTGTCTTTGGGAAAATCAGTGTAGACCAAAGGATATTCAACGACGGATGTATAGTTCTTGCTCAGTGCATTGAGCAACCAGATAAAGGCTGAGATCAAAAGGAAAACAGAAAACAACAATATCCTTTTCCTGGACTGTAGTTTGTGTCCTTCCGATACCTTTGGCCATTTTTTCTGGAGCTTACCGTTTTCCAAAGCTGTCTGTTTTTTACTTCTTGGCAGGAGCCTCCGTAGGTTCAGCTGATACAGCTGTCTTATCAACCTTTACAAGTACGTTATCAGCAATTTCAAGTGTTACGGTACGATCCTTCACATCATTGATCTTACCATAAATCCCACCAGTTGTGGTCACTTTATCACCTTTCTTCAGGGCATTCCTGAAACTTGAAGCCTCTTTTTGCTTCTTCACTTGTGGACGTATCATAAAAAAATAGAATACCACAATGATCAGCAGCAGAAAAATTAATGATTGCATACCTGCAGCACCACCAGGACCGGCCGGTGCAGCTAAAATCTGAAATAGAAAACTCATACCTTTTTTTTTATTAAATTAAACACTATTGTTTATTCTCGCTCTGATGGTCAACTGGACCACCTGATTGCTTGCATTTGATTTCACGGTGACAAGCTTTCGTTGTTCACCACTTCGGCCCGATGCATCAAATATGATCTCCAGGGTTTCTTTCTCCCCCGGACCCAGTGGTTCACGGCTCCAGTTGGGAGTAGTACATCCACAGGTGGCCTCTACATCTGTAATCAAAAGATCCTCTCCTCCTTCGTTTCCGTAGTCGAAATAACAGACCACCCTTTCACCTTCAATGATTGTTCCAAAATCGTGAATCAGGGTGTCAAAATGCATAACAGGCTTTCCCTGTGCATCTTGACCCTCAATTAAGAGAGCGCTGCTTCCCTGCTTCTGACTGCCATTTTGTCCACCACATGCGAATACTACCAGAATCAGCACTGTCAGAATGCCTCCCGGAACCAGGCGGTTTAGATCAATCATTCTCACCAATCAGACCCCTCCCTTTTTTTATAATTTTCTTATCCTCTTTTAATTGAATCATCACCTTGTCCAGCACACCGTTAATAAATACATTACTCTTACTGGTACTGTAAAACTTGGATATTTCCAGATACTCATTCAGGGTAACCTTGGTGGGTATAGAGGGAAAGGCAACCAGCTCGGCGATGGCAATCTGCATAATCAGTATATCCATGAAAGCAATCCGTTCCAGGTCCCAGTTACGTGTATTCTGCTTTACATATTCCACATACTCGTCACGATGTAAAATGGTCTGCCTGTACAATTTCACCACGTAATCACTATCCTCCTTGTTCTTATAGAGCTCCATCAATGGCTTATCAGGTCCATCCTCCTCCTTAAATTTCTTAAAGGTCTTTACAATCATACTGGTAATAAATTCCAGATCGTCGTTCCAGTAGATACTCTGCTCCTCCATGATTGAATCAAGCCTCTCACTGGAGAAAATAATATGGGTGTAGATAAAGATGACCAAGCGCTTGTCCTCTGCATATCCGGAATCTTCGGAAGTCATATAAGCTTCATACTCTTCACTTTCTATCAATCGCGTGTAAACCTCCTTAATCAATTCGGGATGATTGACCCAATTGAGCTTGTGTTGATCCACAAACCTGAGTAAATGCTCATTATTTCTGAGCTGGTGAACCAGCCGGTTGTCAATAAAACGTGAGTTGGGATGAAGATCCTCATATGTTGGGATCCGCTTATTGCTTGCAATTTCAATCCTTGATTCTGCATAGAGAATCACATCGATTAACAGTAGAAGCAGGTAATGATAGAGCTCATACGCTTTCTCAATATTAAAATGAAGCTCCTTCTCCGAGCGCCTCATATCCTCTCTGCCTGTGGTGTAATATGCGTAGAGAGATTGCAGTGCTTTAATACGTAATTGTCTCCTGCTGATCATTTGTAAAAGAACCGTAAACCATTTTCATTAACGATGCAAATTTACACTAAATTTTAATCTATAAAACATCTGTTCAACAGCAAGTTTAGCCAGAAGCTAAAATGGAGCAAAATTTGAATATGTTTAAAATATTTTACACTTTTGGAAAAGAACTAAGCAAACCCTAACCAAACCTGATGTAATGATTGATGATGGAAATGTTAAATCTGGGGATTATGTAGCAGATGGAGCAGGACGGGAGGAGATCCATTCCAAGGCCGTGAGAGCAGGAAAAAGAACCTACTTTTTTGATGTGAAAGCTACCCGTAGAAACGACTACTACCTGACTATTACTGAGAGCAAAAAAAGATTTAACCGCGACGGAAAGTTTTTCTATGAAAAGCACAAACTGTTTCTCTACAAAGAGGATTTTGACAAATTTGCAGATAGCCTGAACGAGATTATCGCGTTCATCCGTGAAGCCAATCCGCAACCTATCGAGTTGGAAGATAGCCCGGTAGTGAAGCAAGAGGTGAAAGTAGTTCCTTCAGAAGAGCTCGTTGAGAAGGAGAAGGACTTCACAAATGTTGAGTTTGAAGATCTTGGTGAAGAAGGCGCTTAGTCCAGCTTATCCCTGCGCTCTAGAAAATCCTCAATCTCTCCGAAAGAGAGTATCCTTACATTGGTCACAATAAAATCGTCGTTAAGGAAATTGCCGTACCTGTTGCACTCAGCAATGGCCTCCTTGAAAACAGATTTCAGGGAATGATTCATTGGCAGCAGAAGCAGTATGGTAGCCAGATAACCTGAATAATTAGCTTCCTCCATTACCGCATCAAACTTCTTCAGGATAAATTCAAACTCATTCTTGATAACCATCTTCTGTGAGGATGTCAGGTTAACCTTGGTTCGAGACATTAAAACCACGAAATAGCGCAATTTCTCATCTTTCCCGCCCAGACCGGTTGAAATAAACACCTGGTTCTCATCCATGATCTTGCTCTCCAGCAGCATACGACTCTCATTCAGGGCCAGGATTGCCCAGGAGAGAAGCGGCTCCTTAGTAAGTTTCATGTATGCCTCAATGGCTCTGAAACACTCCACACTTTCAATACTGGCCATCCTTGCCAGAATTTCCTTTTTCACATCCACGGAGTAACCCGGTTCAGGCAGGTATTGCATATGTTCAAGAGCCCACTCATCACTCCTTTCCTCCCTGACCCTCATGGAGCAATCGTAGTACTCCATCTGCAAGTCAATATCGATCTTTTGCTCCAGGATCTTCATATTTCCCGGAGTCCCTCCCAGGATCTCCCTGATCTTCTCATACAGGTTCTCATGCTCTTCCATCTCCTGCCTGCTTTTTACTAAATGTACGATTTTTTGCTAATTTGGGGGAAAGTTTATCAGTGGAGCTTATTATTGATATTGAGAACCAAGTTAAAGAGGCTTCCTCAGGCTTCAGACTCTCCATGGAGAGTACCCTGCAGGTAGGATTTAATCTCTTACGTAAAGCCCCGGCAGAATTTATCATCTTCAGCGTTCTGGGTGTTGCTGTCTTCTCTAACCCCGTCACAGGAGTGTTGCTTGGCGGACCGGTTATGGCTTCTTATATGCATATGGCCCATCTTGCCAGCAAGGAGCAGAAGATTGAAATGTCCGATTTTTTCAAGGGCTTTGAAAAAGCAGGAAGCTTGATTAAACTGAATCTGCTCATATTCCTTGTTGTTCTCCTGGGCTTGATCATGCTTGTTATACCGGGGATATACTTTGCAGTCTCTTATATTTTTTCTCACTTTTTTGTATGGTTCTATGACAAGGAACCCTCTGAGGCCATAAGCTTAAGCAGGCGAACAGTTTCCGGGAATTTCAAACAGATTCTACTGCTCTTCCTGATCCTGGCCGGAATTAACCTCCTCGGTATTATGGCACTGGGTGTGGGTATCCTGCTTACCATGCCATTCTCTTTCTGCGTAGTGTATGCAGCTTTTGATGATATAATCGGGATTTCAAACTGAATAATATGGATATAACACTAGCTGTTCTTGGAGCAGCACTTGTACTGGTTGGGTTTCTTGGAAGTGTTCTTCCCATAATACCGGGTCCTCCCATTAGTTGGGCAGGTTTGCTTCTTTTGAAATGGACCCACTTTGTGGATGACCATGGTGCAGCCTATGAAAATGCCTTGTGGATCCTCCTCTTCTTTGTGATCCTGGTCACCATCCTCGACTATGTGGTCCCCATCATGGGAACCAAAAGATACGGAGGATCAAAACGAGGGGTCTGGGGAGCTACCATCGGTGTTGTAGTAGGTCTGTTCTTCGGTCCATTGGGTATTATTATCGGGCCTTTCCTGGGCGCCTATATTGGTGAAATAACTACCGGAAAGAAGGATAGAGAGGCCCTGAGGGCTGCCTGGGGTTCTTTTATGGGATTCCTGCTGGGGGTAGGCTTGAAACTAATGGTATGCGGAACGATACTGTTCTTCTTTATACGATATCTTTTCTTCTAAACAGCAAAGCTGCACGGGCATATTCCCTGGGGCCTAAGCCCCAAGGGTTGCAACTAGAATGGCTTTTATTGAATGCATCCGGTTTTCAGCCTCATCAAAAACGATGGAGTGTTCCGATTCGAATACCTCTTCGCTTACCTCCATGGCTTCAAGACCAAATTTCTGGTAGATCTCCTCTCCCACTTTGGTCTCCCTGTTATGAAATGCCGGAAGGCAATGAAGAAATTTCACACCTGGATTCCCAGTGGCCTTTATCACATCCATATTCACCTGGTAGGGTCTGAGTAATTTGATCCGTTCTTTCCATACTTCATCAGCCTCGCCCATGGAGACCCATACATCGGTGTAGAGAAAATCAACATCCTTCACCGCTTTCTGCACATCATCAGTGATGGTAATCTTGGCCCCTGTCTCAGCGGCAATCTTTCGACATTTCTCAACCAGGGCCTCATGGGGCTGAACCGAAGCTGGTGCAGCAGCCCTGAAATCCATACCCACTTTGGCAGCACCCACCATTAAAGAGTTGCCCATGTTGTTCCTGGCATCTCCCAGGTAACAGAATTTCATCTCCTCCAAGGGCTTGCTGGAGTGCTCCATCATGGTCATAAAATCGGCAAGAATCTGGGTGGGATGAAACTCATTGGTAAGCCCATTCCATACAGGTACCCCTGCATTGGCTGCAAGCTCTTCCACCACGGACTGACCAAAGCCCCTGTATTCGATCCCGTCGTACATACGTCCCAGTACACGCGCAGTGTCCTTCATGGATTCTTTATATCCGATTTGTGATCCGGAAGGTCCCAGGTAGGTAACTCCGGCACCCTGGTCAAGAGCAGCCACTTCAAAAGCACACCTGGTACGGGTTGAACTCTTCTCAAATATCAAGGCAATATTCTTCCCCTTCAAAGTGGGAACTTCGGTGCCATCGTACTTTGCCTTCTTTAAAGAAAAACCAAGATCCAGCAAAAAATGAATTTCCTGTGGAGTAAAATCCAGAAGTGTCAGAAAATGTCGGTTGCGCAGGTTAAATGCCATGATTATTGGATTATAATGATTGAACAATCAAAATTAATATAAATTGTCAGGCGTCGTATTCCATGGTTATTTTTGTCCCAAAACTACGATCCTCCAGCTTAAAAGCTTCCGTGATTACACTCTTTTCTCCACCATTCTCAATAAACTGAAGAGCTGCCCTGATCTTGGGGGCCATATCACCCTCACCAAACATACCCTGCTCCAGGTAAGAAAGGGTATCCTGGTAATTCAGGAACTCCTTTACCTCCTGTTGGGGAGTACTGTAGTTGATATATACAAATGGAACATCAGTGAGAATGTAGAACTCATCAGCTCCGATCCTGGCCCCCAGGAGGGCAGATGCCAGGTCCTTGTCGATAACCGATTCCGATGGTCTGATGCGGCCTTCGGCATCACGGTAAACAGGAACTCCTCCTCCTCCGGAAGCCACAACAATGGTCCCCTCCCGGGCCAGTCTTTCAATCACCTTTTCATTGATAATCTCAATGGGCTTTGGGGAAGGCACCGCCCTGCGATAACCTCCTTCACGCTTTTTTCCCTCCTGAAAAATCCATCCTTTCTCTGCCGCAATCGTATCCGCTTCCTCCTTACTGTACGTTTTTCCCACCCTTTTGGAGGGTTTATGGAAAGCCGGATCGCTCTCTTCAACCACAGACATGGTAACCAGTGTAACCACCTCCTTGTCAATATGGTTAAGGTGAAGAATATTCCTGAGTATTCGTTCGATCATATAGCCGATTCCCCCTTGCGAGTCAGCCACACAGATATCCAGCGGCATCTGCGGAATGCCGTAATTTTCTTCCCCAGCATCATTACGCATCAGGATATTACCTACCTGGGGGCCATTTCCATGGGTGATCACCAGGTCATAGCCTTCCCTGATCAGGAACAGAAGATTTTCCAGAGTATCAGTAGTATTCTGCTCCTGTTCATCGATGGTACCCAACTGATTGTCGCGTAGAAGTGCATTTCCTCCAAGTGCTACAACTGCCAGCTTTTTCATAATAGATCATTGTTGAATCATGCAAATCTAAATATTCCCCTTCCTTTGTTTCTCTATAAATAGAGTTTCTTAAACATATAGAGTGATATATTTTTTTAATTTTGGGAGAAATTCGAAGGAAATCCATACCAACTAGCGTGTCGCGTAGACTATTATTCCCCTTTCTGTTTCTGGTTTCACTGCTTTTTTATAGCTGCCGCCGTAACACCGCCCTTCCTGAAACAATGGAAGCACACTACATTAAGTACAACATTTCCTACCTGGAGAGCATGGCAGGTAATGTACCCACCCGGATACTTCCGGCCAGGATGGATTCTTGGTATACCGATTATTTTGTGGTCACAAAAATTTCAGGCTTCTTCAGCCAGTTCTCTCTAATTCAGATTGCCGACCTTAAGAACAAGCGGGTATCAACCCTTCTTAACTTCTTTGGAAATAAGGTATACTACAAGGGTAAAAAGGGAGAACTACCAGCCGGAATCATCGCTCCTTCGGAAATGCATATCCAAAATACCGGAGAGCAGTCTGTAATTGGCGGACTCAACTCAGAACAGGTGAAGATAGATACAGGAAGTGAGACATTCAATATGTACTATACCCGCGATTTCTCTGTTCGAAGACCCAACCTTAGCACACCTTACGGCTCCATTAATCATCCGCTTTCGGATTTCAGGATTCAGCTGAGCTACCTGAAAATGCATTTGACCTGTGCCGAATATGAATCCAGAATCATTGATTCCGAGATCTTTATCATCCCCGATGAGTACAGGCTGGTGACGCGTCCGGTCATGGAGGAATTTATTAACAGCATGTTTACAAAAGAATAGCTTACACAGTTCCGTTATTATTACATTAGTAAGTTGTAATCTACAGTAGATCGTTATGTAAACAGGGGAGAATGGCTAAAAAAAAGAAGAAGAAAAATCCAGTTATCAGGTTCCTTGGGTCTGTTGTTGCCTTTTTTAAAGATGACCGGTTTCGGTACGCCATGGGAATAGTGTTCCTGCTGGTAGCCCTGTTTTTAGTCCTCTCTCTTATCTCCTACCTGATCAACTGGAAAACGGACCAGGACTTTGAGTGGGGAAAGGTCTTTTCCGGTCCGGAAATCCAGGTTGAAAATTCAGGTGGAAAACTGGGCGCATGGCTCTCTAATCTACTCATTAACAAGTGGTTTGGCATTGCCAGCTTTATATTTCCAGTCATACTGATCATCTGGGCCATGTCACTTTACAGGATTCGACTTGTACAAGCTGGGAAAGCTATCAGGAACAGCCTTATTCTGATCATCCTACTTTCTCTTTCCCTGGGTCTGGTCTTTGGGGATGCCGGAGGAGCCCTGGGCAGTGGTCCGGGTGGACAGCACGGATATTTCCTCAGCCTATGGCTGGTGGCCAGCATTGGGACGCTGGGTACCATATTTGTACTGGTCATCTGTTACACGGCTATGCTTCTCTTTTCAACCTCCTTCCTGAACTGGATCAGGACACGTGAGAATCCCTTTCTCTCTACTGAGGAACAGGATGAAGGCATAGCGACCGATGAGACACCTCTTGTGGAGCAAAAGATCGAGGAAGAACCCTTTGTTGTTAAGGACGAAGCGCCGGATGAGCGACCTCCGCTGGAAAAACAAGCTCCCCAAGAAGAACAAGCCCCCCAGGAAGAACAGGATTCCAGTGGAAAGCAAGATGTGGAAATGACCATAGAAGATATTGGTCCAGAGGATGTTAATCCTGATGAAGGAGCGCTTGGCGAGTACGATCCCACCCTGGACCTGCCCAAATTCAGGTATCCACCCCTGAGCCTGATGCGGGAGTACGACCAGGGAGAAACGACGGTGACCAACGAAGAATTGATATCCAATAAGAACCGTATTGTTGAAACGCTGGGCAACTATAATATCAAGATTGATAAGATAAAGGCCACCATAGGCCCTACTGTGACCCTTTATGAGATCGTCCCGGCCCCGGGCATCAGAATATCCAAGATTAAAAACCTGGAAGATGATATTGCATTAAGTCTTTCAGCCCTGGGAATCAGGATCATTGCACCTATTCCAGGAAAAGGAACCATTGGTATTGAAGTTCCCAACCAGAATCCCAGGACGGTCTCCATGAAATCGATTCTGGCCTCCAAAAAGTTCCAGGATGCAGAGATGGAACTGGCCATAGCCCTTGGAAAAACCATCTCCAACGAGACCTTTATATTCGATCTGACCAAGATGCCTCACCTCCTTGTTGCCGGTGCTACGGGTCAGGGCAAATCAGTGGGATTAAATGCTATTATTGCATCCTTGCTCTTTAAAAAGCATCCTGCTCAGCTGAAGTTTGTAATGATCGATCCCAAAAAAGTGGAGCTTTCCCTCTACAGCAAGATAGAGCGGCACTACCTGGCCAAACTTCCAGAATCAGAAGAAGCTATAATCACCGATACACAGCAGGTGATCCACACTCTGAACAGCCTGTGTGGAGAGATGGACGACCGTTACAACCTGCTGAAAAACGCACAGGTAAGAAACATCAAGGAGTACAATACCAAATTCATCAATCGAAAACTGAATCCCAACAAGGGACACCGCTACCTGCCATTTATCGTGGTCATCATAGATGAATTTGCCGATCTGATCATGACAGCCGGCAGGGAGATAGAACACCCAATTTCCAGACTGGCCCAGCTGGCAAGGGCCATAGGGATTCACCTGATTATTGCCACCCAGCGACCCACCACCAATATCATTACCGGGGTCATAAAGGCCAATTTCCCGGCCCGAATAGCCTTCCGGGTCACCTCCGGGATCGATTCCCGCACCATCCTGGACGGACCTGGTGCAGATCAGTTGATCGGCAGGGGTGATATGCTCTTCCTCAGTGGAAGCGAACCCATACGCCTGCAATGTGCCTTTGTGGATGGACCCGAAATTGAGGATGTTACCGATTTCATCGGACAACAAAAAGGCTACCCCACTGCCCTGATGCTTAATCCTGTGGAGGCGGAAGGCGGAAGTGGTCCCGAAGTAGACCTGGATAAACGAGATGACAAGTTTGAAGAGGCCGCCAGGCTTGTGGTCCAGCACCAACAGGGTTCCACTTCACTTATTCAGCGAAAACTGTCTCTGGGCTACAACAGAGCGGGGCGGATTGTGGACCAGCTGGAAGTTGCAGGAGTACTTGGCCCTTTTGAAGGCAGCAAAGCAAGAAAGGTCCTGGTCCAGGATGAATTCAGTTTGGAACAGATTTTGAATAAGATAATCTAAATGAAGATTCGAACCATGAATCAACACAGACAAATCTGGCTGCTGGCAGTTCTATCTTTTTTCACCATTGCCTCCTACAGTCAGCAGGACAGCCAGGCTGACAAGTACCTGCAGGCCGTATCGGACCAGTTCGACCTGAGCAAGTCTTATGTAATCCATATGGACTATATACGGGAGGATCTGATGCAGGAGACCTCTGCAGAGGGAGAAGCGGTGATCTGGATGAAAGGGCTGAAGTATAAGATTATGTTGGATGAGTATATTGTCTACTACAATGAGGATAAACTCTATTCCCAGAATACGGAGACCGAGGAAGTCTATGTAAGTGAACCTGATCCGGACCAACCAGGTTATCTTCAGGCAGTTCCCATAAAGATCATCAAAGCTTATGAACAGGACTTCAATTACATGTACATTGGGAGTAGCCCTATGCAGGGTAAGAGTCTGATCGAAATTCAGCTCTACCCAAAAGATATATCGGGACCCTATTCCATGCTTAAAATGTTTGTGAATCCCGGCTCCCATAAACTGGAAGTGATGCAGTTGAAACACAAAGAGGGCATTCTCTATACCATGATACTCTCCGAAATGAAAGCAGATCAGACACTGAAGGATAGTATATTTGATTTTGATCCCTCGGCATTCCCAAACACAGAGATCATTGAGCTCATTGAATAACTATCTGTCTATACTGGATATTCAATCCTGGAATGATAAATATTGGTAAGCCTGTTCTTGAAAATCTCCTTGATAGTGCTTATATCTGCAAAGGTAATATCCGCTTCTGTATACTGCTCCTCCTCGGTCTGGAAGCTCACAATATTCTCCACCAGTTCAGAAATCGATTCACGGGTGTAAGCTTTCAATGTTCGTGAGGCAGCTTCCACCGAATCGGCCATCATTAAAATAGCGTTCTCCTTGCTTGATGGCTTTGGACCTGGGTATCTGAACTCATTAATATCCACCTCTTCGTCCGGATTGGTATTGAGATAGGTGCGATAAAAATATTGGACGGTGCCGGTACCATGATGGGTTCTGATAAAATCGATGATCTTTTCGTTCAGATTATGTTTTTTAGCAATTTCCACTCCTTTCAATACATGTCCGATTATCAATTGGGCGCTTGAGCGTTCGTCCAGTTCATCATGTGGGTTGGATCCGTCCTGGAGATTCTCAATGAAATAGTAGGGATTCTCCATCTTCCCAATATCATGATAGAGGGCGCCGGCCCGCACCAGCAAAGAGTTCCCTCCCACCTTCAGAACAGCCTCCTCTGCCAGGCTTGCCACCTGCATGCTATGCTGAAAAGTACCCGGCGCCTTCTCGGCCAGGGCACGTAAAAGCGGCTGATTGGTATCGGACATTTCAAATAGGGTTGCATCGGAAAGAAATCCGAAAATACGCTCAAACAGGAATACCAGCGGATAAACCGTCAGGATCAGGAGACCATTTCCGGCAAGCCATAAGACATTGATCCAGTTGATCTGGCTAAAATCTCCTTCCTGCAGAAGTGTAAGAATGATATAAATAACGGTATAAGCAGCCAGAACAAAGATGGCTGTATAGAACAGGATCCCCCTCTTGTAGTAAGATCGCAGGCTAAATACCCCCACCAGTCCGGCCAGGAAATTCATGAGAACAAACTGGTAGCTGTTGGGAACCCAGAAACCAGCCAGTAAGAGGGTGATCATATAGACAAACAGGGCATACCTGATATCGAAAAAGGTTTTCAGAAAAATGGGGACCAGAACAAATGGTATTACATATATACTCACAGCCTCCTGGGTGGAGGCCGCACGGGTTACTCCCACCATCACCACAATCAGCATAAGTGTAAAAAGGGTTTGTCTTCTATTAGTCAGGATATCTTTCCTGAAGTAGTAGATAAACCAGAACAAAGCCATAAAGATCAGGGTAATCAGCAGTAACTGTCCCAGGTAAACCACCAGGTAATTCTTCCCCACATTGGGATTAGCCTCATACTCATTACGTAAGGACTCAATGATCAGGAAATCAGACTGGGTTACAAGCTCACCCGTGGCAATAATCAGCTGCCCCGACTGAACCATGCCCTGTGTCAATGTCAGTTCATCTAATGCAGCCTGGTGAACTTTAAGGGTCATGGCTTCATCATACATGATATTGGGTCCCAGGTAATCATTCAGGTTCATCCGGCTCAAAATAGTCAGTGCTGAAGCATTGGCCCCTTCAACTTCTTTACTTACGTATTCATAAGCAGATCGTAAAGTGAACAAAGCAGTTAAACGATACTCTTCTGCCAGATCATCCTTCAGCACCATCACAGGAGTCTGTTCGGGCACCTTGCCCTCCAGGACCGAATGACGCTCAATGATGCCCATGGTGTAGGTCTCCTGCAAAACCCCGGCAATCACCTGGCGTGTCATGGACCATCTCTCCGAAATATTCTCTCCCATGCCCATGGAGGAAGCTATACTGTTGTAATCTCTGTAAAAGGCGGTAAGCATATTCTTGCCAACAAGTGAATCATGCAAAAAGTAGAGGCGCTCATTATTCTGCAGGCTATCCAGTTCCCGCTGTACCTGTTGATCCGTCTTAAAAATCGGGAAATCGAATGGAGCAACCAGATTTTCATGCATCCAGGGCTTATTCTTGGTAAATTCATACCTGAACTTTCCCTCTCTGGGAAACATAAAGTATACCAGCAGTATAGCAATGATGTAAATCAGAACAATCTGGATGGTATTCCAGAATCTGGCGATGCCTTTTGTCCAGTTCATGTAGTGAAATTAAAATATCTTATTCAACTTTTAACCTCTCCCTTGTATTTTTGTTCAAAAGCTTGTAAACTGCAATTTCTTCTGGAAATACAAATCATGACCAAAGGTACCACTTTCCACGCTTACATACCCATCAGGTTTGAACCGGGTAACACCTCTGTGATGATCTCACAGTTATTATTCGGGGAAGAATTCACCCTGAAGGAAAGAAGCCACAACTGGCTCTCTATTTCGCTCGATTTTGACGGAACTGAAGGCTGGGTAGCTAAAGAGTTCATTAAACTCAGGGAGATCGAAAATGGAGAGGAAACAGTCATTGACGGGCCTGTCTGCCTGGCTTCACTGCCATTATCTACCATTCTGGACCTGACACTGGGGCAACAACGGATCATTCCAGCCGGAGCAGTCTGGAACTCGGAGCGAAACAATTCAATGTTTTGGTACGGACACAGTTTCGAACTATTGAGTGGGGAAGGATTTATCACACCGGGAGCAAACAACAATCTGAGGGAGATCGGAAAAAGGTTGGTTTCCCTGCCTCAACTACCGGGTGGAAGATCCGGATTTGGGTTTGACGGACCCGGACTGATACAGTTGCTCAACAGAATGATGGGAAAGAACATACCCCGCTATTGTCAGCAACAGGTTGAACTGGGCAACACCATCAACTTCATGACTGAAGTTAAAGAAGGCGACCTGGCTTTTTTTGACAACGAAGAGAGCGAGATTATCCATGTGGGAATAATCCTGGATGACGGGAACATCCTTCATTGCGACACCTGTGTAAGTATCGATCTCCTGGATCATCACGGGATCTACAAAAACGAGCAGGAGAAGTACACCCATAAGCTAAGGGTCATTAAACGAATTTGAACCATTTCACCCAGGAAAAAGATGCCAGGAGCTTACAACTATGATTATCCCAGACCTGCAGTCACCGCCGATATAGCGGTACTTCGCCTGGATGAAGTACCTGAAATCCTGCTGATTCAGCGTAAAGAACAGCCTTTTAAAGACAGATGGGCCCTGCCGGGCGGATTTATGGAGATGGAAGAGACCCTTGAGGCGACGGCACGCAGGGAGTTAAGTGAGGAAACCAGCATCAGGGCCGGTGAATTGATTCGATTTGATACCTATGACAAGCCTGGGCGTGATCCCAGGGGTCGTACAATCACCCAGGTTTTTGTGATGATATGGAAAGCTGAGATGGGTACTCCGGAAGCTGGAAGTGACGCTGCCAGACTACAGTGGTACGGTCTCAATGAACTACCTGAACTTGCATTTGATCACAGCGAGATCGTACACGATGTTATTCTTATGATCAGGGAGGGGAGCTAGGGAAATGGACCTCTAAATGATCATCCCTGCACCAACGGTATTGTTGGTAGCCTCATCAATAATGATAATACTGCCTGTGATATGGTTCTCCTTATAGGAGTCGTAGAAGATCGGTTTGGACGTTTTAAGTGTAATCCTGGCAATCTCATTTAGTCCCACCGACTGATCATCCCTGTTTTCCTCCAGGTTGTTGATATTCACCTTATACTTCAAAGCTCGGATAATTCCCCTTAGTTCGGAAGTGGTGTGACGGATTGTGTATTTCCCCCCCAACATCATGGGTTTTTCGCTTAGCCAGCAAACCATCAGATCCACCTCCTGTCCAATCTTGGGCTTCTGATCTGCCGGGACTATCATATCGCCCCTGCTAATATCTATATCGTGGGCCAGACGGAAGCTAACCGACTGGGGAGGAAAAGCCTGCTCCAGTGTTCCGGTCATGGTATCGATGGCCTCCAGGGTGGTCTCAATGCCACTGGGCAATACTGCCACCTTTTCACCAGGTTTCCATACCCCCCCGGCAATACGACCGGCATATCCGCGGTAGTCATGATACTCTTCACGAAGAGGGCGTACCACGTACTGTACCGGGAAACGGCAGTTTTTAAAATCGCCGTCACTACGGATATCAATAGTCTCCAGCGCCTCCAGCAGTGTAGGGCCATCATACCAGACCATGCTCTCACTCCTGTCTACCACATTATCCCCCTTCAAAGCACTAATTGGAATAAAGCGGACATCTGCAATATTCAGCTGCTCTTTAAAAGGTTCAAACTGTTGCTGAATATCTTTGAATACATCCTCCTTATACTCCACCAGGTCCATCTTGTTGATACAAATCAGGATGTGGGGAATTCCCAATAGAGCAGCAATAAATGAGTGGCGGATGGTCTGCTCCAACACCCCGTGACGTGCATCCACCAGGATAATGGCCAGGTTGGCGGTAGAAGCTCCGGTAACCATATTTCGTGTATACTGCACATGACCGGGGGTATCTGCAATAATAAATTTTCTTTTGGGCGTGGCAAAGTAACGGTAGGCTACGTCTATGGTGATCCCTTGCTCCCTTTCTGCACGGAGTCCGTCCGTTAAGAGTGCCAGGTTGACCGTCTCTTCTCCCCTTCTCTCACTGGCCTGCTCCAACTGCTCCATCTGGTCTTCAAATATGGCCTTTGAATCATACAGAAGCCGTCCAATCAAAGTGGATTTTCCATCGTCCACACTTCCTGCAGTGGTAAAACGCAGCAGTTCCATATCAAGGTAACCTGGTGCGGGATTCTCTTTATTACTCATAGTTATATTGTCGTATTATCAGACTAACTTATTAAGGTTTGCGTCGCAAACTAAAAATACCCCTCCTTCTTCCTGTCTTCCATGGCCGCTTCGGAGCGTTTATCGTCATACCTTCCTCCTCGTTCGGTGGAGCGTGCCGCAGCCACCTCCTGGATAATATCCTCCAGCGTATTGGCTGAGGAAAGCGTTAGTCCGGTACAGCTGATATCACCAATAGTGCGACAGCGAACATCCCTCAATTCGTACTCCTCATCCTCCTTCAGTTGCATAAAGGGTGCTTTTGCAAGCCAGGTACCGTCACGGTTAAAGACCTCCCTCTTATGTGTATAATACAGGTTTGGAATGGGGATCTCCTCCAGGTAGATATACTGCCACACATCCATCTCGGTCCAGTTACTCAGTGGGAACACCCTGAAGTGCTCACCCATATGCTTTTTTCCATTGAATATGTTCCAGAGCTCTGGCCGCTGATTCTTGGGATCCCACTGTCCGAAATCATCCCGGTGAGAAAAGAAACGTTCTTTGGCCCGGGCTTTTTCCTCATCGCGTCGCCCGCCTCCAAGGGCAGCATCAAATTTAAACTCTTCAATGGCATCCAGAAGTGTAACTGTTTGCAGTACATTCCGACTGGCATTCACACCGGTCTCCTCCACCGCCTTGCCGGCATCAATGGAGTCCTGGACCAGGCGAACTATGACCCTGCCACCGGTGGCTTCCATCATCTGGTCACGGAATTCCAGTGTCTCCGGAAAGTTATGTCCGGTATCGATATGCAGGCAGGGAAATGGAACAATCTGTGGCCAGAAAGCCTTACGGGCCAGGTGATACATCACGATGGAGTCTTTCCCTCCTGAAAACAGCAATGTCGGTTTCTCAAATTGCGCTCCCACTTCACGGATCACATAGATCGCCTCTGCTTCTAACTCACGCAGGTGGGTAATGGAATAATCACTCATATAGTACTCTATAAGGGGAAAATTTTGTGGTGACAAAGATAAGAAAAAAAAGGCTGTCCCAAACGAGACAGCCTTTTTGAATTATTTCTAATCTATGTTAGAATGCAGCGGTAGGAGTAGG
>DAOWFP010000174.1 GCA_030637895.1 Bacteroidota bacterium
AGCAATTGAAGTAGAAAACTGCCATCGTCAGTGGCGATTCTCCTTACTCCGATGTTATAACGGGCGCATTTTTTTACCATGATTCACAGCAATATTGTGACCAAATGTAACAATACTTACGTGAACGTCAAATATATTTACATGAAAGTTATTATTTGTCTTTTGCTCCGGATTCAGTTTCCATGAAAGGGCTCTCCCGCAGGACGAACGTTGCGATCAGGACCAGAATGGAAAGAATTACGAAAATGTTCATGAATCTACCCAGGTACTGATTCTCCCTGAAGCTCATTCCTGCCACGAAGATCATACCTGTAAGCTGACCAACCCATAATAGGATGCCCTGAGAGGTTGATTCCGGGGCAGGATAAGAGATTTCGGCGGCATACTGGAAGCCCAGTGGTCCGGCACTCATTATAAAGAACCCGAGTGTAAAGGAGGCCGCCAATGATATCCTGTAGATGGTGTCAGGATCACCAGCCAGGTTCCCGGCGAAAGCCAGTGCTGCCACGGCCGGCAACATACCAGCTATGCAGATTACCAGGAAGGGTTTTCTTCGCTTATACCGGTCCGAAAGTGTGGGGATCACTGCAGCTCCAATAATTCCTCCGATCAGCATGACTCCCCCGATCAATCCGTCCGAATCTTCAACTCCCGCTCGCTCGGCTATGGAGTCGGTCATGGAACTGATGGCATTGAACATGCCCAGTCCAATTAGAAATAGGAACATTGTGATACGCATATCCCTGTTTTGCAGTATGTGCCTGAGCCCTTTGCCGAAGGTGTAGCGTACACTCTCCTGTTCATTATCCTGGGGTTCCCTGTTTCTGATAAGCAGAAGACTGCAGAGGGCAGCAACAACACTGACAATCCCGTAAATCCAGAGCATCTTCTCAAATCCGGTTCCATAGCCGGCTTGAGATGGATCGGATCCCACCAGCATGGGGGTGACCAGCATGGCTACGATAATTCCAAGATATTGTGCCAGGGCCAGTAGTCCTGCAGCCATTCCCCTTTGATATAGAGGAAACCAGCGTGCCGTAACAGCAGTTACACCATTGAGGATAAAGGGTTGTGCAAGAGCCAGTCCGGTCTGTGCAATTACCACCCCGGTAAAACTGTGGGCAAAAGCAGCTTTTATCAGACTGAAAACAGCGAGCATTACTGCTCCGATGGACAGCCCGGTTCGAATCCCGTAGGTATCTATCACATAGGATGCTGGAAAGCTCATGACCAGGAAGGCCACCATATAGATCATGGCCAGGAAGTCAATATTCAGAAATGAATCCGGGTTGAATTGTCCCCCATAAAAAAGTTCAGCTGGTCGCGCTACGGCTGCATGGGTGAGCCACTGAATCTCAATGGCTACAGTAATCATCATAAATGCAGCCAGGATCACATAACGGTACCTTGGGTAGGAGTATTCTTTACTCATGCTATCTGTTTTTATCAGCCTCTCCCGAATACTTTCGGATATAGATCTGGTGCATCAGGTGGGCTTCAAACTTATTAATACTTTTTGCTCCACCAAGGAATTCAGCTTCAATAAAGGCCTTGCACGCCTTCTCCAGGACCTGGCAAACCACGAATGCCTCTTCCAGGTCGCGCCCCACACAGACTGCACCATGATTGGCCATGAGTGCTGCATTTCTTCCTTTCAGTGCGCTTACGGTCTTCCTGGTTATTTTCTTTGTGGAGGGAAGGGCATATGCTGCCACTCGTACTGATGGACCAATAATCTGGGCCATATCATCCAGTATGGGAGGTACTTCCCGTTGGGCGGCTGCCACCGTGGAGGCATTCATCTGATGCGTATGAACCACTGCATTGATCTTTTTACGGGTTCTGTATATCTCGCAGTGAAGTTCTTTTTCGGACGAAGGCTTAATCGTCCCTTCATGTTTGGATGTGTGATAATTCACCAGTACAATATCCTCGGGGGTCAGATCCTCATAGGTGCGTCCGCTGGGTGTGATCAGCATATGGGTTTCATTCACACGGATGCTGATGTTTCCCCAGGTCCGCGCCACCAGTCCTTCCTTCACCAGTCTCAATCCGCCTTCAATAATCTCTTGTCTTATCCCTTCTATCTGTTCGCTATTTTCCATCTTATTCAATCTTTTCTACTTATACCTGGCTGTCTATCTGGCTGAAACGCTCCAGGTTGGCCTCAATATAGGCTTTTTTCAATCCTCGATAAATATTCTTATAGGACCGAAACTGCTCGTCGTAAAGCTCCTTTACCGAGGGATCCGGAGTAAATGTATTTTGTATCTCTATATACTGATTGATTTGGTCGAAGGAGTCAAAATGACCGCTACCCACAAAGGCACAGGAGGCTGCTCCCAGGGCACCTGCCATGGTGGGGCGACCAATAGTCTCTACCTGTTTCCCCGTAATATCGGCGATTCCCTGCATCCAGTTTTCGTTGATCGATCCTCCACCGATGGCTCTTATAGTTACAGGATTGAAGCCAAAGTCGCGTTGGTAGTTTTCAAAGATCCACCTCAGGTTATATGCCACTCCTTCCAGAAGTGCCTTTACAAAATGCCCGCGGGTATGCTCCTGACCCAGGTTAAAAACTGTACCACGTGTGGTGGTGGTGCTAACCGGACATCGCTCGCCAAGCAGCCAGGGGGTAAAGATCAGATGATCCGATCCCGGGGGAACTCCCCTGGTCTCTTTATCAATAAAGGCATAGATGTTGCTGATGGCCGGATCGCTTTTCTCCAGCTTGTAGAATTTCTCTATCATCCAGTCCAGATTGGCCCCGGCAGATTCGGTAATTCCCACCAGCAAATTTTTATGAGCATCGGCGCTCTGGAGTACCACGGCGCCATTTTTGTGTTTCAGGTTCTTTCCTGTTGTAATTCCGGCCCAGGCGGAAGTCCCCAGATAAATATGGGCATCGCCCTCAGTAGTGGAACCCGAACCTGCTGCAGCACTCTGGGTGTCGTCACATCCGCCAAATATCTGAACAGTCCGGGGAAGCCCCAAAGCTTCAGCTGCTTCCCGAGTGAGGGTTCCCACCACATCGGTCGATCTTACCAGGGGGGGCAGTTTCTTGATATCGAAACCCGAAATCCTGAACAGCATCCGTTCCCAGTCCTTCTTTTTTAGATTAAAACCGTATGAACAGGCCCCCGACCATTCGAATACCTTGTGTCCCGTGGCACGAAATTTCAGGTAGCCATTCACATCCAGAATCGTTTTGGTCTGCTCATAGAGTTCAGCTCTGTTCTGTTTGATCCAGCGCAGTTTTGGGATCACATCCTTGCCGGTGATTTCCACCCCGATAAGCTTCTCAAATAGCTTTTTGCCGCCCAGCAGGCTCATAAGCCAGCGTGCCTGTTCTTCGGCCCTTCCATCTACCCAGGTGATGTTATGACCCAGTAGCTTATCATCCCTGTCAAGGGGGATGATGCCCATGGCCTGGGTGGAGAATACCATTCCCATTACAAGAGAGGGATCGAGCCGGCTCTCTTCAAGGATCTTCCGGGTATTTTTCACCACACCTTTCCAATAATCCTGCGGATCCTGCTCCACCCAACCTGGATGTGGATAGCTAAATCCATATGAGGAGGTAGCATGGGAGGCTATTTCTCCGTTTTGACTGACCAGGGCGCTTTTTACACTGGACGTCCCCACATCATGGGCAAGCACATATGTGTTTTTGTCACTCATCTTACATCTTCTGAAACACCCGTTCAAAGCCCTGCAGTGCTTCGTCAATCACCTCATCGGTGTCGGCCATACTGGTATACATGCGGCTACCGGCCAGGGTGACAATCCCTTCCACCATATAGGCAGCACCCATCTCTTCCATCATATGTTTCCGGATTTTGATTTCTTTCAGGGTTTTTGGAATGGTCCAGAACTTCTTCATGTTGATGGGGAGGAACATGGTGCCCGTGGTCTCCAGGTGACAGATGGAGCCCTGGTTATAGGCCACATAGGGGAGCTCGTAGGAAGAAATCAGCTGCTTTAGTCCATTGGTCAGCCTGTCGCCTGCAGCTCCAGCTTTTTTACAGGCATTCTGCTTTTCTATTTCCACCAGGGTATAGTATCCGGCTGCTGAACTCAGGGGATTGGCAGCCAGGGTACCACCAACCATTACACGTTTTTTTCCTGTCTGCAAACCGGCAGCCAGGTACTCCATCAACTCCCGTGATCCACCCAGTCCCCCGGCAGCGGGATAGCCTCCTGCCACTACTTTTCCAAAGACTGTTAGGTCGGGCTTCACCCCAAAGTAACCCTGGGCACCGCTGATGCCTATGCGGAAGGCCGTGACCACCTCGTCGAAGATCAACAGGGCCCCATATTTATTGCAAAGTTCCCTGATCTCTTTATTATGGTCATAATCCACAGGTCGTGTTCCGCTTTCGGTTCCCATGGGTTCAACAATTACCGCAGCAGTTCCCTGTCCCTTCAAGCGATTCCTGCGAAGCCTGCGTTCCAGGGATTTGATATCGTTGGGGAAGGCCTCCTGGGTATATCTCCTGCTGGCTTTAGGGATGCCGTGGGCATCAAATCCCCCGGTACCAGGAATCCGCAAGGCATAAACCAGACTATCGCTCCAGCCATGATAGCCCCCTCCCATCTTGATGATGTTCTTCTTTCCTGTGGCCAGTCGTGCCACCCGAATAGCTGCCATGCATGCTTCCGTTCCACTTCCCAGCATTCTGAACATGTCCACTCCCGGGATGTGCTCACATATAAATTTTGCGATTTTCAGCTCGTACTCGTGGAATAGTCCGGTAGAGGGACCTGTGCTGGAGATTAATTCCAGCATCTTCTCCTTTACAGCAGGGTAGTTGCTTCCAAGTACGGTGGGGCCACCTGCCTGAAGAAAATCGATGTGGCGATTGCCATCTTTGTCATAGAGGTATGCTCCTTCGGCACGGTCAAAGACAATGGGGAAGGGGTAGTTGAAGGCCAGGTTGTGCTGAACACCACCCGGGATAAATTTTTTTGCTTGATCAATGACCGGTTTTGATGACTTATATTTTTGCGCAAAAGCCTCCATGTACTTCTCCATTTCGTCTCTGTGTATGGGACGAATGTCTTGTTCGACCAGGAGATTGATTTTGGAATAAATTTCTTTAGTATCGTGGTATTCGGAGATTGCAAATCCACTGTTTATCAAAGAATCCATTGTAAAGAATGAAATTAATATTCAGAAATGTTGAGGTGCTCGATTAATCTATGAGCTGGCAACGAATGTAGCAAAACAAATTTCTGAAGCAAAATTCAGGGCCCTATATCGAAGCAAAAAATGTATTATATTGTCCCCGTTCAGAGAACGCTTTGAAAGCAAATTATTATTTTACTCACTTTAACAATTATAGCATGAAAACAGTAAGATTTTTATTGATGGTGGTGTTAGCTGCATCATTTACTTCAACAGTTTCAGCCCAGAAGAAAGTGGATCCCACCGGGACCTGGGCCTATGAAGCCAACCAGGCTCCTTATGAATACAGTACCGGAGATATTGTGGTTGCAAAAGAGGCGAAAGATTTCACCGTTAAGATGGTACTTGGAGAGTATGAGATGGAAGCAGACAAGGTGGTCTACGAGAAGAATGTTCTCTCTTTTTCAATTTACATTGAGACCGAAACGGTTGAAATAGAATTGACAGTGGCGAAAGAAACCATGGAAGGGACAGCATCCTATAGCGAAGGTACCATTCCAATCACAGCTAAGAAAAAGAAGTAGGTCTATAGTTGGGCTTTAGCTGCAAGAACCAGACCGGGGTATTACGCTCCGGTCTTTTTTTTCAGAATTTTAAAAAAAAAGTCTTTAATTTGTAAAAAATACACAAAGCAGAATGAATAGATTTATTATAGGCTTATTGGCATTAAATTTTTCAATATTTCTCTCCTGTAGTAAT
>DAOWFP010000164.1 GCA_030637895.1 Bacteroidota bacterium
ATGAAACGCTGTATGATTCTTTACTTCAGGATCCTCATCCATGCTTCGTTCGATTCGTTTCCCCCTGGTAAGCCAACCATAGCTTATCTTCTTCTCAGGATTGCTCACATCAAAAACCATCCCCTCCTTCACCTTTAAGTTGGCGGGAGGGATGTTGAGGTGCTCAGCTGCGAGTACGATCAGAACAGCCCTGGCTTTTGCACAGGCTGCACGCAGGTAGTGACTGTATTCCCGGGTGGTTAGCGAGCCCCAGGTGCCTGCATCATATGAACAGGTAGCCGTATCGCCCATAAGCATTTTAATGGATTCGATGGAGACATCCAGCTCATCCGCTACCTGCTGTGGCAGTGAAGTAATGGGGCCCTGTCCCATCTCGATTTTTCCCACGTGACAGATAACAGTTCCATCTTCATAGATCGTTAAAAAGGCATTAAAGTCCTTGGGAACTTCACGTTGCTGGATCAGGGGTAGGGCCAGCAATTCGGAAGGATTCCTGGTGCTGAGATATACTGCAACTCCCCCGCCAAGCAGGGTAAAGAAATCCCTTCTTTTGAGATCAAGCCGGCTCTTGGTAGTCGCCAATTCTGGATTTTCGCTGCTTTTCTTCATGGCTGGTTCACTTTTTTTATGTCCTGACCGGCACCCTGAATGGCTTCTATAATTCTGATTTGGGCACCACACCTGCACAGGTTGTCCTCCATGGCATCGATGACCTCCTGTCGGGTGGGTTCAGGATTGTCCAGCAAGAGGCCTGCGGCATTCATAATCATGCCCGGTGTGCAGTATCCACACTGCAGGGCATCTTTCTCCATAAAGGCTTTCTGAACCGGGTGCAGCTCTCCGTTGGAGGAGAGTCCTTCTATGGTAAGCACCTTTCGGTCCATAACATCACTCACCTGGTAGGTGCAGGACCTGATGGCTTTGTTATCAAGGAGGATGGTGCAGGCACCACAAACGCCTATTCCGCAACCATATTTGGTTCCGGTGAGGCCAAACTGGTCCCTGAGTACCCACAACAGAGTGAGTGTTGGGTCGATGGTAATCTCCGTCTCCTTACCATTTAAATTAAAACGAATGAGTTTTTCCATTACTATTTCAGTTTGTTGCGTTCTTATAATCTTCCCGGGTATCAATATCAACAAGAATCCCGGGTTCATCCACCTCCACTTCCAGCACATCTTCAGGGAAGTGGTGCCGCAGTGACCTGAGGCCCTCTTCCAGGTCCAGCTGCTCTATCTCTTTCCGGTACTTCATATCCACGAGCAGGGGATGTCCCCGGCGGTGATTGTGCACCGGGATAACAATTCCTACTAACTCTTCCATGTAGGCATCAATGACGCTGTCGGTGACAGCCGGAGGGATTCCAGGCTGGTCTCCCAGGTAAATGAGGGCACATACTGCATCCCCTGGCAGGACTCTAATCCCACAGATGACAGACGAGAGCATCCCTTTCTCATGCTCCCTGTTGTGACAGAACTGAACGGATTTCTGCCCCAGGGTATCCCGGATCTCTTTCTGATTGGCTCCAAGCACCACCATCACATGGTCTATGGAGGAATTCAGCACGTTATCAATGACCGTTTCAATGATGGTACTTTCACCAAAAGGAAGCAGCAGCTTCTGACTGCCCATACGCCGGGAAGAGCCGGCTGCCAGTATGAGGGCCCAGTTATTCCCCATGAGGCTCTTTTTTCCTGTTGCGTATTTCCACCAGCTGAGCAGCAATACTAATGGCGATCTCCTGAACTGTTTTGGATCCAATGGGCAAACCAATGGGGGTGTGAACGGCCGACCACTGTTCCCGGGTGGCCCACCCTTCATCGAGGAACTGTTTTTTCATGATCCCCACCTTATGTGTACTTCCGATCATCCCTATAAAGGCTGCATCAGAGCCAATGCAGGCCCTGAGAGCCTCGCCGTCGTGGGTATGCCCCCTGGTAACGATGACAATGAAGGTATCTGCTCCAGGCTTCAGTTCATGCAAGGCATCACCTACCTCCCTTACTATTAAGTGATCCGCATCAGGAATATGTTCCCTGCTGGCAAATTCAGGACGGTCATCCACCACGCTTACTTCGAATTCCAGAAGTGATCCAAGATGGGCCAGGGCCTTACCGATATGGCCTCCACCAACGATAATCAGTTCCGGCATAGGTTTGATATGTTCCAGGAAGGCCATCTTTACCTGGTGTTCAGGTAACGTAAGCAAATCAACGCAGCTGAATCCATATCGCACAGCCTGTTTCAAATGCGCGTCCACAAGTTCCTTAAATGCCGGGTCCATGCCGCCTGGAAGATCTTCCGTTTTGGCGCTGGTGATCCAATACCGCCTGATGGTCCTTCCCTGGTCATGCTTCTGGCTGACAACTGTTAAGAGAAATCCTTCAGCACGTTTGGAAAGGCTAAGATCCAATTCTTCAAGGCATGCTAGATGTGCCGAAGGATTTGCATCCACAAGCACCCTGGCCTCACCTCCGCATATTGCTCCATCCCTGCCCTGTTCAGCATCCAGGTTGAAATAAAAATGATCGGAGATTCCTGAGATCATTACACTTTCAGCAATATGATGCACTTCTCCTTCCAGCATGCCTCCTCCCACGGTTCCTGCCAGGAGGCCATGAGCTCCAAAAAGCGCAGAGCTTCCCGGCTTCTGGGGAGTTGATCCTGAAGTATGCACAACAGTAGCCACAACGATTTCGGATCCTGACCGAATCTGTTCAAGTATCGAATGATAGATACTTCTCATGTGATCTAAGGCTCAATTGAAGCTTAAATGATCCTGATAAGCGTGATGATCAGGATACAAGATACCAGCACAGCAGGTGACCATAACCTGGACGAAAGAGAGGGTTGTAATCTGTTTTCTTCCCGGGATTTCCCTGTATACCAAAGTGCTGCCAGGTACCCCAGGGGGACTGTAAGCATGGAAATCGCAATGGCCACAGGTGCGGTATAAATGGCCAGTGGAATGTTGGTAGATGCATAGAAGCAAGCTGCCGATCCTGTGGCAAATCTTACAAGTGGAAACATAGCCGTCGCGATGATGGCAGCTCCGGCACCCAAAAGAATCCGGTTATGCAGCCTTTTTGAGAATTGATTCTTAAAAATGAGGATGAGCACTGAAAACCCAACCAGGATGGTCACAAAGGCATATGCCGGGTTGAGAATGGAGCCATGGTCCCAGGCCACAGGCAATAAGAGGGCATCGAAGAGCTTAAACAATATGGCCATGCCAACGATGATTAGAACGGGCAAAAGTTTGCGGGTAATACTCCAGATAAAGGAGACCCAGAAAAAAGCTACTCCTGTAAGAATAGCTCCTGTAAACAGGGCCGCACATTTTTGAAGTCCCATGCCGGCAGCAAATTCGGTCAGGCCCCAGACAGACCCGACAGCCACAATAATTCCCAGATTTGATTTAATGGCGGAAGTAGTCATAATAGAAAATAGTTTTAGCTATATAAATATATGACTTTTATTGATTTCTGTGGTCTTAGATCTGCTTCTCACTAACAAAACGGTAGCGCCATTGTTATTTCAATTAAAGGAGCAGTGGAAATGATGGAAGCTAATGATGGTATATTAAAAATTGAACCTTTGGGATTTCCCTGGGCAACCCGGGATCCTTTTCTTTTTTGTGTGTATCACGCTGATGCTTATCCTGAAGGAAATGGTGCCTTTGGTCCGGCTACTTCCCTTGGGGGCAGGAACCTGGGGAACGACTTTGTGATTAAAGATGGATGGCGAATGTACCATGGAAAAGAAATTCCAGGGTTTCCAGTTCATCCCCACAGGGGATTTGAGACAGTTACCGTAGTGCGGAAAGGAGTGGTGGACCACTCCGATTCACTGGGTGGTGCCGGGCGATATGGCCATGGTGATGTGCAGTGGATGACAGCCGGCAAAGGCATTCAGCATGCAGAAATGTTTCCTCTAATTGACCAGCTTAAGCCCAATCCACTTGAACTTTTCCAGATCTGGCTCAACCTTCCACGGAAAAGTAAGTTTGTGGATCCTCACTATGCCATGCTATGGCAGGAACAGATCCCTGTTGTTAAAGAGAACGACACTAATATGCGGCGGATTTCGCTGGAGCTCATGGCTGGATCATATAAGGGCCAACAGGCTCCTGCTCCTGCACCTAACTCCTGGGCTGCTGATGCCGACAATGAAGTGGCTATCTGGTATATCCAGATGGAGGCCGAAGCTACCTGGAAGCTTCCTCCTGCTTCGAAGGGTATCAACAGGACACTTTATTTTTTTGAAGGTGATAAGGTGATGATCAATCAAACTGCTGTTCAACCGGATCATGGGATCGAATTAGAACCACACCTGTCCATGCAGGTAAGCAATGGAGCAAGTGAAGGACGATTTCTTCTGCTTCAGGGAAAGCCCATTCAGGAGCCTGTGGTGAATTACGGACCCTTTGTTATGAATACAGAGGAGGAGATAAGGCAAACCTACCAGGATTACCAGCAGTCACAATTTGGAGGCTGGCCATGGCCACGACCCGATATGGTGCATCCTGCAGATAGGGGACGATTTGCACTTCATTCTGATGGCCAGGAACAATTTCCACCCAAGCTTTTGTAAGTAGTTATCTATTCTTCCGACTAATTTTTCAGAAAGAGGTACCGACCTCTGGCACTCTGACTTCATTTTAGGTTAATTGACTAGCTTAAAATACAGTTAATTATAGCTGTAACATGGGATATCTGAACTATATATTGAAGTATATGGTAGTTGCATTAGGCCTACTAGTTTCAGGACAATTTTCGGGCTATTCACAAACGTGTTGCTCGGGGGGAGTCCCTTTATCAGGAAACATCGGATTTGAAGGTGCCGCCAGCGGCACACTACAGATGGAGTTCAGCTATGACCTGAATTTTCTTTCCACATTAAAGACAGGGTCTGAAGTATTTGAAGACGGAACAAGACAAAGGATCACCCACTCATTTTTAGTGAAGACCGGATACAGTATCAATCGCTGGTTTGCCGTCGACGCACTATTCTCCTATGTGTTGCAGGGGAGAAGAATACTATTTAATGATCAGGTTGACCAGGTAAACACTCATGGATTGGGAGATGCGGTAGTGATGGCCAAGTTCATACTTTCAAGTATATCTGAAACCGGATCTGAATTTCAACTGGGCCTTGGCCCAAAGCTGCCCCTGGGAAGGACTGATCTGACCAACAATTATGACATTACTTTAAATGCAGACATGCAGCCCGGAAGTGGCTCCTGGGATCTCATTACCTGGGCTTACTATGCCAGGCAATTTGTGATACGGCAAACAATGGTCGCTTCGGTCAGAGTTGTGGGCAGGTTCAACGGGGAGAACAGGGCCTATCTTGGTACGCAAAGCTATAGTTTTGGGAATACGGTGCAATTCTATCTGGGCATTGGAGACCAGGTGGTATGGGGTAATTCGATCTTATCACCCTCTCTTTCTTTACGTTACAGATATGCTGCCGGTGATAGGATTAACGACCAGGAACTTGATAATACGGGAGGTCAGTGGATTAATTTATTACCGGCGGTGAGCTGGCATCTCAGCCCGAATTCAATTTTACATTTCGTCCCCGAAATACCTCTTTACAGCAATGTGGGAGGAACACAACTTACACCTACGTTTAGAATGCAGGTTGGATTCTACCACTCATTTGGCATCATGAAAAAACGCAAATCAAATACATATCAATTATGAGACAGACATTAATTTTTGGATTTTTATGCTCTTTCATACTCCTCATGGGGTGTGAAGAAGAGCCTGAAAACAATGGAGACTCATCATCCCCGGGGTCGGATAGCCTGAAAAGCTGGGCCATTCCCAGAGATGAAGTTTTTGACGGGGGACCAGGTAAAGATGGAATCCCTGCGCTGACAGAACCTGAGTTTATCTCTGCCGAAGCAGCAGATTTTCTAAACGATGATGAGCTGGTGATCGGCTTCGTTGTTGGAGATGAAGCCAGAGCATATCCACACCATATCCTCGACTGGCATGAGATTATCAATGACAGGGTGGGCGAAGTGAATATAGCTCTTACCTATTGCCCCCTGACCGGAACCGGGATTGGATGGAACCGGGAAATCGATGGGATGGTGACTACATTCGGAGTCTCTGGTTTACTATATAACTCCAATCTGATCCCTTATGACAGAAAAACCAACAGCAACTGGTCGCAGATGAGACTCGATTGCGTGAATGGTGAACTCAGGGGGAAAGAGGTGGAGACTTTTCCTATAGTTGAGACCACCTGGCTTACATGGAAGGAAATGTATCCAAACACTAAAGTTGTTTCCCGAAATACAGGTCACAACCGTAATTACGGACGATATCCATACGGTAATTATCGCACGTCACACAGTTATCTGATTTTCCCTGTGTCCAATGAAGACGATCGGCTTCCAAACAAGGAGCGGGTTCTCGGGATCGTGCAATCGGGTAGTGTTCGTGTTTACACATTTTCCAGTTTTGGTGACGCGGTCAGCGTGGTCAACGACGAGCTGAATGGGAAGCAATTTGTGATTGTGGGAAATAAAGAAGATAATTTTATGCTCTCGTTTATCAATGACAAGGGCGATGGTTCCACATTCTCCTTTAGTGCTGTTCAGGGACAGTATCCAGTGGTGATGACCGATGATGAAGGAAATCTATGGGATGTAAGCGGACGGGCTGTGGCAGGTCCGCGTAAAGATGCCCGGCTGGATGTGCCTCCTTCATTTATAGGATACTGGTTCTCTTTTGCAGCTTTTTATCCTGACCTGAGCATCTATGGTGACTCGTAGGATTCGAACAGTAACCATGTGTCCGGATCGAGGGTAAGTTCGCTGGTTTTAAAAGATGGTCTTAGTGTAAAACTTTGGGAGGAGCTATGAATGAAAAGAGTTTCTCTTAAAACTTCTCCCTGGTCATTTCTCAATTCAATATCGATCGGGAATTCAAACAGGTGCTGTTGCTGGTGCTGCTTGATAGTCAAAACAATTTTTTTACCACGCGTCTTCCATTGTGCAGAAAGAACCGGGTGACCTGCCTGGTAAAACCATTGAAGGAAGAAGGTTTCGTAGGCCTTGCCGGTGACTGACTCTACCACCTCCAGGAAATCTTCAGTGAGGGCATTGCCGAATTTGTAGTTCTCATAAAAGGTCTGAACACATTCCTGGAAAAGTTCGTCCCCCATGTCATGTCGTAGCATGTGGAGTACCCAGCCTGCTTTTTCATAGGAATTCTTATTTAAGAGCCGAACCGAAACACTTAGGCTTGTATCTACAATTGGAGCCATCCTCCGGCGGGCAAATCTTAGCACCTGTCCCTTCTCGTCCAGCATGGAGGCCACAAATGCATCCCGGCCATGTGTCTGCTCGATATAGATATCGGTCAGGTAGGTGGCAAATCCTTCACTCAGCCAGATGTGGTGCCAGTTCAGTTCAGAAACTGCATCGCCAAACCACTGGTGTGCAATCTCATGGGCAAACAAAATTTCATGATCCTGTTTCCCGGTGACGGTACGTTCGTGATAGAAAATACAGCTGGCATTTTCCATACCGCCATAGACCGTTTTGGATTGCACATTGGCCAGTTTCTGATATGGAAAGGGAGCGATATAGACTTCAAAAAAATCCAGGGGCTTTGTGGCGATGCTGTAATCATAGAAACCCTCTTCCTTGTTCTGGGGATAGACCCAGGTGGAGACCGGGATGCCTGACTGGCTTTGCATTTCCTCTACCGCAAATGGACTGACCCCTATAACCATCAACTTGGTGGAGAGCGGGGCTGATGTAAGCCAATGCGAAGTTACCCTTCCAGCCTCTTTCTTTTCAGATACCCTTTTTCCTATTGAAACCACCCTGTAATGATCTGGTGCCGATACTATGAACTCCACAATGGCTTTGTCCGAAGGGTGGTCCACCAGCGGCAGCCAGTGATGACCACGGTTGGGCCAGTTATCGCCAAAGAAGGTCCGGTCGCCAAATTTATTTTTGGAGATGATCAGACCATCGGAGGGAATCCCGCTATAAATAATCCTGTAGTTACGTTTGCTTCCCTGGTGGGCTAAAGGAATGGTGAGGGTAATTCGATCATCTTTCTGAAGGAAGGGCATATCCCGGCCATCTTCGGTGATCTGCTTCACCTTCATTCCACTACTGTCTGCAGGATTGTAACTAAGATCTAATTGAATCTGGCCTACCTCTTTCCTGAAAGCTATCTCTATGTTGGTAATGCCCTGGATCACGTCAGAGCTATCATTCAGGTCGATCTCAAAACGGTATGTGAGCACATCAATTGCCTCGTAGCGTTCATGATGGTTCTGGCCCCTTGAGGGCAAGATCAGGAAAGTGAGAATTAGGTTTAGTAGCAGGAGTTTTCGCATGGTATTCGGGTTACTGCTGTTTTTAAGCATCGAAATTTATAAATTTATAGGATGGAACAGAGCATTTTTATGGAGAAATCCCAAATCCCCACAGATGACGATCTGCGGAGAGCATTGGGGGATAAATATGAGCTTTGGATGGCGATCAGGGAAAGGGTGTTTGAAAAATACCCCGAAGGATGCGAAGAGTGGAATTTTCCTGGGAAGAAGTATGGCTGGAGCTTTCGGATCAAGGATAAGAAGAGGGCCATCATATACTTGCTACCCATGGGTCATGCTTTCCTGGCAGCCTTTGTTTTTGGTGGCAGAGCCTTAGAAGCCATTTTGAAAAGTGAGGTATCTGAGCAAATCAAATCAGATCTTGAAGGCGCAAAGGTTTATGCCGAGGGGAGAGGAATCAGAATCCCGGTCCCGGACAGGTCAAGCCTGAAGGATATAAGCATCCTGATAGATATCAAGCTGGCCTTTTAAAAAGAAGGCGGCTATTTATCTGCTTTCTTGAAACTGACGGCCATACCACCCCCCGAATTGTCAACGGTGGTTTTATAATTATCTAAGCCCTGCAGATAATGCAGGTAATCCTGGTTCCACCGATTACCAGCTCTATCCGACACATTGTGCGTGGCATAGCATCCTCCAAGCTTCAATTTGGGATCCACCGCGTCAAAATAGTTTTGGTACCATCCCTTATCCGCATCGCTGAAAACAAAATCAAAGGGGCCTTTCAGTTTGGGAACCAGGTCATGCGCATTTTCAAGGCGGGCATCAACGATATGATCTACGCCGGCCTCTTTGAAGTTGGCAAGGGCCTCCTGATGCCTTCCTTTATCAATCTCAATGGTGATGAGTTTCCCTCCAGTTTTACTAAGTGCCCAAGCCATCCATATACCGGAGTGTCCTGTAGAGGTTCCAATTTCCAGGGCCTGTTGGTAGTTGTTTTCAAGAATCAGATTATACAATAGTTTTCCATCTGAAGTAGGTACATTCATATCGTACCATCCTCCATGTTTTTGAAAAAATGCTTCTACCTTAAGATCGATATCAGCCTGTGTTGTTTGCTGTGAGAAACTGGTGATAGCACTTATGGTAATCATTCCAACGAAAAGGAGCTTTTTCATATGCTTGATTTTGGGTTCTTTCAAATTTATGTCATTTGTTGTTAGATTGCCGATAAAGCCCTTAGTTTAACATCTATCTGGGATTTTTGGCATAATTTTGAAATAAAAAAATGAGCAAAAAAAAACATACAGAACATCCTCATCTGACCGGGGAGCATCGGTGGGGCGATACGGGCCAGCTTATTCTTCTGGTGATGTTTCTGGGGATATGGGTTAGTGATTCTTTTATATTACACTACTCCACCTTCCTTGTGGAAGTAGTTTCAAATTATATTCGGGTTCCGGTGGCCGGATTGGTTCTGATAGGCGGATGGTATATGGCCCGGGGAGGGATGAAAGCTGTGTTTGGGACCACCAGGGAGAATCCTGAGGTGATCAGCACAGGTGTTTTTCGCATAGTGAGGCATCCCATATATACCGGGGCCATCCTTTTTTACCTGGGCGCCACAGTGATCACCATGTCCATCGCTTCTGCTGCCTTTGTGCTGATCATTATCGGCTTCTATATTGCCATTGGAAAATACGAAGAACGCATTCTAGCAGAGGAATTTGGAAATGATTACCTTGAGTATAAGAAGAAGATCGGAATGCTCTTCCCCAAACTCCGCTCTTACTAAGTACCTGGCACTATTTTCCGACCTGTTAACCACTAACTGCTAACCTTTGAATGCATATTTGTAAAGGGTGGCAAGGTTGGGCTTCTGTCCCTGAATAAGGATGGCTGTTCTGAATACCCGGGCACCAAGCCAGACCGTAAAAATGGTATACAGGATTACACCAGCAAGCCCAACTATGGGCTGCCACGTGGGAAGCGTCAACGTGGAAGCCATCCGCATCACCATCATGGTGGGAGTAAAGGGTGGAATCAGGGACATGGTAGTGGCCAGCGGACCGGTGGGATCGGCAATGATTGGCATAATCAGAAACATGGGTATAATGGCAGGTAATATACCAGGGAATGTGAGTGACTGTGCATCCTTGTTGTCGTTGCAAGTGGCGCCCAGGGCGGCCATTCCCGATCCAACCATCAGGACAAAAAGGACGGTAAAGATAAAGAACCAGGGCAGCACTTCCAT
>DAOWFP010000079.1 GCA_030637895.1 Bacteroidota bacterium
AGACGAACGTAGCCTGCTGCATTCCCCTTCAGCTGTAAATGAAATACCCATAAAAAGTATTTCGGTTAACCCTTTCCAGCCCCGTACTTCTTTTGATGAGGAGTCACTGAACGAGCTGGTGATGTCGGTGGAGGAGCATGGAATCATCCAGCCCATTACGGTCCGAAGGGCTGCAGATAACAGCTATCAATTGATCAGTGGAGAGCGCCGGATAAAGGCCGCAGTTAAAGCAGGACTAAAAAGGATTCCGGCTTTTGTAAGGGAGGCTGGTGATGAAAATATGCTGGAACTGGCCCTGGTGGAGAATATTCAGCGGGAGGACCTGGATGCCATTGAGGTGGCTGTTTCTTACCAACGTCTAATCGAGGAATTTGATCTGACCCAGGAGGCGCTGGGAAACCGGGTCGGAAAGAAACGTGCTACCATTGCCAACTACCTCCGACTGCTCAATCTGCCTGTGGAGATACAGACAGGTATACGTGAAAAGAAAATTTCCATGGGTCATGCCCGGGCACTTGTGGGTATCGAGGACAAAGAGTACCAGGTGGAGGTGTTCAGCAAGATTCTCTCCCAGGATCTGTCGGTACGCCAGGTGGAGGGTCTCGCTAAAAAATCTAAAAACACCGAGGTTTCCCAGGAGACCCCCGAAGAGATACGGTCAGATTATGAAGATCTAAGAGAACACCTGTCCCACTATTTTGGGGCCACCATCGAATTCAAGCGAAGCAATAAAGGGACTGGCCGGATCGTTATTCCATTTAAATCGGACGAGGACCTGCAACGCATTGTCAGCATCCTCGACAAACCGGGTAAATGAACAGTTTCAGTGTAGCGCTTCTTCTTCTTTTTTATATGGTACTTCCTGCTCTCAGCCAGGAAAGCGATACAGTGCATGCAATCCAGCAAAAAGACACAATATATGCCATTCAGACCTCCGATTCTATCTATCGGATCGGAGAGGAGAATTTTCTGGCGCCCGATACATTGCTGGTAGAAGTCCGTGAAGCTAAATCACCGACGAAGGCCCTTATGTATGCCCTTGTGCTCCCGGGATTGGGACAGGCCTACAACGGGAAATACTGGAAAATGCCAATTGTTTGGGGTTCTCTTGGTGTTGCAGGCTACGCCATAGTATACAATACAGGAAAGTACGAGGAGGCCACCATCAATTTTATCCTGGATGAGAGCGATGATAATGAGCGCATACTCAATGGTTGGAAACGAAATATGGAGCTTAGCTATATCGTAGCGGTTTTAATCTATGGTCTCCAGGTCCTTGATGCTTATGTGGATGCCAATCTTTCCAGCTGGGATGTGAATGATAATCTTTCAATGGGTATCTCCCCATCCCTTCAACCCATGATGACCCACACCAGTCTTACCGGCTATTCCGGGGGATTAACATGTAGCTTTAAGATCAGAGGCAGATGAAAAGATATCCTTCCATGATGGCGTATGGTGTTGCGATCCTTCTGTGCTCGCTTTTTTTTAATCAGGCAGGCCTTGCACAGGATACACTTAATAATTTTTCTGTTCCCGATTCTTTCTCCATGGAGGGTGAACTGGAGTTGCGCACCGGCGACAATCTGGACAGCCTGCTCAATCTATGGTATGTGAACCAGTCCCTGGAGACAGCCACCGACGACTACCTGGCAGAAGCAGATACGCTCATACCCGATTTCAGCGATTCGGTTTATATGCAGCGCCTGGCCGAGATCCCAACGGTGGTGGATCTAACCTATAACAGGATTGTCAAGAATTACATCAATGTCTATTCCCGCAAACGTCGCGAACAGGTAAGGGTCATGCTTGGACTTTCAGACTACTATTTTCCCCTTTTTGAAGAGATCTTCGATCTTTATGGGGTGCCCTACGAAATCAAATACCTCTCTGTTATAGAGTCGGCCCTGAATCCAAGAGCAGTTTCCAGGGTTGGGGCTGTGGGAGCATGGCAATTTATGTACAGTACCGGGAAGGCTTACGGATTAACCATAAATTCGCTGGTAGACCAGCGGCGAGATCCCATTGCAGCCACCCATGCCGCAGCAAAGTTCCTGGTGGATCTGTACGATATCTATCACGACTGGACCCTGGCCCTGGCGGCCTATAACTGCGGACCGGGCAATGTAAATAAAGCCATACGAAGGTCGGGTGGCAAAAGAAATTTCTGGGATATATATTACTATCTGCCGAGGGAGACCAGGGGTTATGTACCCGCTTTTATTGCTGCTACCTACACCATGAACTACTATGAAGAACACCTGATTACCAGGGCACCCCTTTCCCTTCCCCGGGTAACGGATACCATGATGGTTTATGAACCGGTGCATTTAATGCAAGTGGCCGAAGTACTTCAAATTCCCATCGGACTGCTGCGTGATATCAACCCCCAGTACCGGGTGGATATAGTGCCGGGTACCTTAAAGCAGGGATATGCCATTGCCATTCCGCAGGAGCAGGTAGCTGCATTTATTGACCTGCAAGACACTATTTTTGCCCATAAGGACTCAATTTTCTTCGATCCCGGGAAGAAGGTGGCGAGTCCTCAGCGTTACACATCATCCTATCGGGTCGACTTGCCTGCTGATAAGTACGATAAGCTCAGCTATAAGGTCAAGTCGGGCGATAATGTTGGGTTTATTGCTGACTGGTACGATATCAGAGCTTCCGATCTTCGCTACTGGAACAACATCAGCCGGAACCTGATCCGTGTGGGACAAAAACTGGTCATCTACAAGCCAAAAGGAAAGTCAGCCAGTTACAGGGAACTCGATAATATGAGTTTTTCCGAGAAACAGAAATTTGCCGGACGTTCGGTTTCAACGGCGAGTACATCTTCAGCTGATTCAGGATCAGCAAGTACAGCGTCTACAGTCAGCTCAGGGAACAATGATGATTATATCACCTATCGGGTGAGACAGGGCGATAGTCTTTGGGAGATTGCCAAAAAGTATCCCGGGGTATCCGAGACCGATATCACCCGGCTTAATAGCATAAGCAACGCTAAGAAGATCCAACCCGGACAGATCCTTAAAATCAAGCCTAAAGGGTAAATAGCATATCTTGTAATCATAAAAAACTATATGTACGTTTGTGTATGAAGCCGCTCAGGATCTTCATATTTTTTTTAGCTGTTCTGTTGTTGCTTCTCCTTGTATCCCTGCTGTTTCCCAAACAGGGGATTGGCATTGGCGGCGATTTCAGGCTCTCTTTTATGTCCCCTTCTGAACTGGTCCACGTGGATAGTTCGTCCACTGCGGCAGATGTTGAACTCTTGCTTGCAGCTTCGACAGTGACTGACGATCCGGAATCTGATCCTGAATCAGCTCTGTTCCCCGAAAGAAGCGAAGAAAAAGAAACCTTTGAAACACTGGTGATCCCGGCCAATGTGGATAGCCTGAAACAAGATGCGTACAGGATCCAGTTTGCAGAAGGGAATCTGTCTGTGCTCCATCCCTTTTTCAGGAATCTGGATCAGATTGCTCTGGGGAATAAGCGTCATGGAAGAATCATCCATTTAGGTGATTCACAGATTGAAAACGACAGGATGACTGCCCTGATAAGGTACCGCATGCAAAGGATTTTTGGGGGAACAGGTACCGGACTGGTGCAGGCCATTCCGCTCTATTCGGGAAGTCTCTCCTACCAGCAGGAGGAGTCGGGAGCATGGCTGCGATACACTTATTTTGGCAGGAGGGACAGCACCATTAGGCACAAATCTTACGGAATAATGGGGGCTTTTGCATCGGTCCCGATTCCTGTAGAAGACAACTGGCCCATGTTGTACTATCGCTTCAACACTTCCCGCAGGAGCGGCCAGGTTCAGCGAATTCGGGTGTTTATACACTCCTATGTGAGTGGAGCTGCGGTAGCCTTTCAGGTCAACGACGAAATTTCAGATACCCTGCGCGGATTTCCGGATGGATACAGTGTGGTCGATTTTAGTCATTTGGAGGAGATAAAGGAGGTAAGAATCAAATTCAATCTGCCAGAGGGAGGGAGAATCTATGGGATCTCCTTTGAATCGGAGGGGGGAATGCAGGTGGATAATATTGCCATGAGAGGTGGATCGGGACTGATCTTTACTTCCATGAGCAGGGCAAGCCAGGAGGCCATGTTCGACCAGCTGTCGCCCGGACTGATTCTTTTGCAGTACGGAGGGAACGTGGTCCCCTATATGAGCTCGGCTTACTACCGCAGGGCCTTTAAACGGCAGCTATTGTTCTTTAAGGAGGTATGTCCGGGGACCCCGGTAATTGTAATAGGGCCCTCGGATATGGCAATTCGTGAAAATGGGAACTTCGTCACCTACCCAGGTCTTGAGGGGATCAGGAATGCTCTGCGGGATGCGGCCCTGGAGAGCGGTTTTGGATTCTGGGATCTATACGATGCCATGGGGGGACAAAACTCCATGGCCTCTTTTGTGCATTCCGATCCTCCCCTGGCCTCTTCGGACTATGTGCATTTTACCAATCTTGGAATCAACCTGGTGGCCGAAATGTTTTACAATGCGCTGATGTTGGAGTATAAGGAATTTGAAACCCAAAAAGTGAACAGGTGATCCAGATTCTCACTGACATATTCCTGTTCAACCCGGAGAAGCCACTCATATTCACCAGGCTCTTTTTCTGGGGTTTCTACCTGGTGGTTCTGCTGATCTATTCTGGTATATACCGTCAGCGTGCAGCAAGGAATGCCTTTCTGTTTGCAGCAAGCCTCTTTTTTTACTGGAAAACATCGGGACTCTTTTTTATGATCCTGGTCTTCTCGACCGTTTCAGATTACTACCTGGGGAACCTGATACACCGCGCGAAGAAGTTGGGATGGAAGAAATTCGGGGTAATCATGAGTGTGTTTGTAAACCTCTTCTTGCTCTCTTACTTTAAGTATGCCTACCTCTTTGTGGACACCCTCAATACCCTGTTTAACATTGATATGGAGGTAGTGAATCATATGGCCCTCTGGTCCAACCAGATTGCTGGTAGTCATTTCCAGGTGTCGGCCATTCTCCTGCCGGTGGGCATTTCTTTTTATACCTTCCAGACTATTTCATATACGGTGGACATTTACCGGGGGAAGGTCGACCCGGTAAGGCACATCCTGGATTTTGGTTTTTATGTAAGTTTCTTCCCCCAGCTGGTAGCCGGACCCATCGTCCGCGCCTCCGAGTTTATTCCTCAGCTCTACAAACGGTATAGCCTCTCCATGCAGGAATTTGGTTTTGCCCTGTTTCTGATTCTGAAAGGTTTGTTTAAGAAGATGTTTATCGGGGACTATATTGCATTGAATTTTGTGGACCGCGTCTTTGCCAATCCAAGCGGATTCTCGGGATTTGAGAATCTGACTGCCTTGTTTGGCTACTCCCTTCAGGTATATGTGGATTTCTCCGGTTACACCGATATTGCCATTGGGGTGGCGCTCTTGCTGGGATTTCGCCTCCCCAAAAACTTCAATTCCCCATACAAGGCAACCAGCGTGGGGAATTTCTGGAAAAGATGGCACATATCCCTCTCCAGCTGGCTCAAGGATTACCTCTATATCCCCCTGGGTGGGAACCGGAGGGGAAGGATCATGACCGATGTGAACCTGATGATCACCATGTTACTGGGTGGATTGTGGCACGGGGCCAGCTGGCAGTTTATGGTATGGGGCGGACTTAACGGGCTGGGACTGGTCGTCTACAAGCTCTGGAAAAGAGTCTCCCCTTACGAAAAGAGCAAACATTGGGCCGTGAGGTTCTGGAAAATCTTCAACACCTTTGTGTTTATCACCTTTACCCGGATCTGGTTCCGCTCCGAATCCATGGAGAAGGCTAATCAGTTGATCCACCAGGTGCTTCATGAGTTCAATGTGGGGATTATTCCGGAGGTAGTCTGGAGTTACCGGCTGGTATTCGGGGTGATGGTTCTGGGCTATTTTACCCACTGGGTACCTGAACGCTGGAAGCTGGATCTTCTTAATGCATTTATACGAACTCCACTCTGGGCCAAAGTGCTGATCACCGTCCTGGCCATCTTTGTTATTTACCAGTCCTGGTCGGCCGACCTGCAGCCCTTTATCTATTTCCAGTTTTAATTATATTTACAAGGTTCAAGAACGCCAAAAATGCTGCACAACCTTACCATAGCCGTAGTGATACCAGCCTACAATGAAGCGGATCAGATAGACAAGGTCCTGGAATCCATGCCCGGTTTCGTGGACCGGATCGTAGTGGTAAATGACCGGTCGACCGACCAGACAGAAGAGGTGGTACTCGCCCGGATGGAAAAGGATCAGATTGGGTCCCGAAATGAACAGATCGGGCCACAGCCAATTAAGAGAACTCTCTACAATGAAGCTGAAATGGTACTACAGGAGCGTGACGAAGAGGAAATCAAAGATTTTGTCCCTTCGGAACTGGTAAACAGTGATCCGGAAAACGACCGAATCATCCTGATCAATAACCTGAAGAATGGCGGTGTGGGTGCTGCAATCGCCAGGGGATATAAGTGGTGCAAAGACAACAATATCGATTGCACGGCTGTGATGGCCGGGGATGGACAGATGGATCCGGCAGAGTTGGAGGGGATCTGTCTACCGGTGGTGAATGGATCGGTTGCATTTGTGAAGGGCAACAGGCTGATCCACAGAAGTGCCAAGTTGGTTATTCCCAGGACTCGCTACTTGGGAAATTCCATCTTATCCATTATGACCAAGATGGCTTCGGGATACTGGAAGATTTCGGATACACAGACAGGTTATACAGCCATCTCGCTCCAGGCACTTAAGAAGATTGACCTTCCTCGTATATACCGACGTTACGGGATGCCCAACGATTTACTTGTTAAACTGAATATTGCACGTTGTAGCATCTGTGAGGTAGAGATTAAACCGGTCTACCGGATCGGTGAGAACTCTAAAATGAAAGTTATGCGTGTGATCCCCAGGATCACCTGGATGCTGTTCAAGGCTTTTTTCAAAAGGATATGGATCCGCTATTTCAAGAGGGATTTCCACCCGCTGTTCCTGCTATATATGCTTGGAATTGTATTATTCCTGGCTTCTGTACCCTTTCTGGTGGAAATCCTGAGGAACCTTTTCGTAGCCGGAAGCGTTACCTCCAACAGCATCCTGCTTATCTATATCTTCCTGGTAACATCCAGCCTGCAATCACTCTTTTTTGCAATGTGGATGGATATACAGGACAATGACAGATTGCAGCTATAGCTTAGGCCCGCTTTTTTGACATCACCCTGACCAGGGAGGCAAGAAGAAAGATAAAAAGCTCACCACAGATGAACCAGAAACGATTCATGATGGAGATAGTGCTGGCATTCTCTATGTCAAGCCCTGCAAGAACCAGGTAGCCTATAATGATTCCTTCTCTAAGGCCCAGTCCCCCAGGAAGGATCACTGCAAGCAGCCCGAAGCTTACACTCAATGGAAAGGCGAACATCATGATTGGGGTAAGCTCTGTACTTAGCGCAAGCATAAAGAGGTAGAATCCCGCGGTCCAGCATATCCAGATCAGTAGCACTGCCCCGATCATGGGAAATGAAGCGGTAAATTTTACAAGTGGTATATCCAGACTTTTCCTGGTGATTCTGTGTATCAGGCTCAAAAGCAAGGTGTGAACCGGTTTAATAAAAAGAAACAGGGACAGGCCTGCAATAGTAAGAGCTACCAGAATACTGATCCATTGAATTCCATAAAAAATTATGGTTGGAATGCAGCTGATCAGGAATCCTGCCCAGAGGTAGATCAATTGTTCTTTTAAGGATATAAATGCATTGTTTTTCAGCTCCTTCTTGTCATTGGAAATATACCCTGCCCGTCCCAGAATTACCCATATTTTTCCCGGAATGTACTTGGCAAAAACTGATTGCCCGTGAGAGATAAGAGCTTCGCTGCGACTGCATTTGATTCCGTGGGAAGCAAGTGCGGTCCTCCAACTAAGAGTGCTGGAGTAGAATCCTGCAAACAGGAGAAGGAAAGAGAAGAACATGTACCACGGATGTATGACCGTTGGAACGATGTACTCCTGTCTGATCAGGAAGATAACCAGGAAAATAAAGGAACCCAGCAGTAAAATATTGTAGATCCTTTTCATAGGAAGTAATTACTGCTTCCAAAGGTAAAAATAATGTGATCTCTATGATTTTGATAATGTCTATATTTAGGTTCTTTTTGAACGATCCCAGATGAAAAGTGTCTCCATATCAGCTGCTATAGACAGGGCATATGAGTTTATTGTCAGAAACGACAGCTATGTTTTTGGAGTCTTTGTACTGATCAGTCTGTACCACATCTGGTCTACCCACTATGTGGTGAGTCTCGACGGGCCGCAGCATCTATACAATGCCCATGTGCTGGTGGAGCTGATAAAAGGCAATGAACTATTCAAGGAATATTTCAGGGTCAATGATGTCATTGTGGGGTACTGGATGGGCCATTTTCTCCTTGGTTTCTTTAAGCTATTCTTCCCCGCATGGCTGGCCGAAAAGTTTTTTCTGACCACCTATGTGATTGCTGTGATCCTTTCCTTCCGCTATCTCGTCCGGAGCATGAATCCCGGAAAAAACAATCTGATAATTTACCTGGTCTTCCCCTTTATCTTCCATAGCTATTTACTACAGGGCTACTACTCATTTAGTCTGGCAGCGATTTTCTATTTCCTTGCCATTGGTTTCTGGCTAAGGAGAAGGGAGTTGCCGGACCTGAGGTCCATGTTCATTTTTGGAATCCTGGCACTGGGGGTTTTCCTTTCTCACGGATTGGTTTTTGCCTTTTTTGCAGCTTCAATGGGTCTTGTATTTCTCTCTGACAGCATGGAAACAATCTGGGTGAAAAGGGAGCTAAATCCATTCAGGAAGGTGGCGAACCGTTTGTGGCGACTGCTTCTTTCGGCTGCTCCTGCAGTGGTTCTTTGGATCATCTATATCAGATCGGTGATGGGTATCAATCCAACTGTAACACCCGCCAGCTATTCAAGCGGAGAGCTTGTGAGATTCCTGTTTCGAATCAGGCAACTGGTTGGTTTTGACCACCAGAAGGAATCTCCTGCATACATAGTCCTCTTTGTCCTGCTTGCGATCCTCTGTCTCTATATCATTTTCACATTCGTAAAGAAATGTCGGAAGGGGGCTTATAACACCAGTCATCTGATTAACAGTAGAAACTCCTGGCTGCTTATAATGGGGATGTTTCTGGGATTTTATTTTCTTTTGCCCGACAGGATATCGGCAGGGAGCTTGACGAACCGGTTTGGGCTGTTCTTCTTTTTTGGTACCATTGTGTTTCTGGCCAGTCAGAAATTTCCCAGGTCCCTGCAATTGTTTGCGCTGCTTATGCTTTTAGGAAGCACTATTTCCACCAGACTGATTCACCACCAGTACCTATCGCGAAGTAACAAAGAGATTATGGAGTTGAAGGAATTGAGTGATCATATGAATGAGGGTAGCACAGTGATCAGCATCAATACGACCAGGAATTGGATCCATCACCATACGCAGTTGTATGTGGTGGATGACCTCTCTGTTATTCACCTGAACAATCCGCAATGTGCAGGACAATTTCCCATTGTCTGGAATTTGCATACACTTCCCGAATGCTTTACCGGCGATGTTGAATTCCATCCACATAGTTCTCCGGATGTCAAAGAGATGGGGCACAGAATTGAGCAGGTGGACTATATCACTGTTTTTTACTACAGAAATTTGTGGGAGAATGAAGCATATCAGAAGTGGCAGG
>DAOWFP010000024.1 GCA_030637895.1 Bacteroidota bacterium
AAGGAACAAATCTAAATTTATGCGGGAGGTCATCATGACTGAGATCCTCAAGAAATTTGATGAGGACTATCCCACGCTGTTCGAATTTGAAAAGCCCAACCTATTCGTCACTAAATAGCATGAGACGCAAAGCCTGGTAACAAGATAGCAATCAGATGACAGTAAAAACTGGTTCTTGTCAGATGATTTCCATGGAATAGATAATCGCCTCCAGCTGCCTTATCTTAACGCGCTTCTTCAGGTTGGGGTGATAGACGTATCCATCCACTGTAACAATGCGGCCGCGCTTTGCATCATATACCGAGTGACTTACAAAGGGGCCACCCATAAACCCATTTTCAAGCTCCCACAAGCCTCTAAGTTCCAGCACTTCCTGATTGTGATGCTTCAAATCGTAAGCGATGGGTTCAAACATACTGGCTGTGGTCATATATGAGCCCTCTCTGGGTCCCGTCACATAGGTTTTTGTGAAACTGTTACGCTTCTCAACAATATTGTCAACGTTCAAGTCCTCAGGCCCATTGGCGGGATAGTCATATACCTGTATCACCTGCGACAGGTCGGACGATTCGATGGATACAGAAGTATATTCCTCGTTGCTAAAATCCATGTTATACCCCCTGGGGATGGCCAGCCGCACCTGGTGATGCGTGGCAATATCTTTCTGAATGGCCGGATCCTTCGAATCCTCATAGACATTCATCAACCTGTTCCTGTCATACTGCGCCAGGAAACTTTTGATCTGTTTTTCATTCTCACCGATCAGTTCTCTCAAGGCAGTTGCGGTCGATGCTTCAATCTGAACCATAATCTGAGGTTTGGCCCAAATATTCTCCCTGAATCTGATTTGTGGTTCCAGTCCGGAGCTTACTGTCGTTAAGACAATGGAGCGGTGAAACTTGTAAACCCCATCAAAAGAGGATTTTGTCACGTGAATCACATCAAAGACTGGTTCCGATTGTGGAAGCCCTGGATACTCCTCCTTCAAGATATCCTGCAGGAGCTCTCCTGCAGAATTTTCCCAGTTAAACTCGTCCATCACCACCAGAACCTCACCGGTACCCCCTGTAATATTGGGCATAATCTTACCTGCCATTCCTCCCTGCTGGTTAACCGTGTCGCAGGACCAGGTAAGTAAGAGGAAACAAACGGAGACAAAAAAGCCTGTCCATTTTAGTAGACAGGCCTTATAATTTCGAAGAGTATTACTTCTTTCCATCTTTGACTTTCTTAGTGTCTTCTTCATCGTCCACTATGATTTCATCATCGGCATTTTCGGCAGTGGCTTTCTTGAATTCCTGCATTCCCTGTCCCACGCCACGCATCAACTCGGGGATCTTACGCCCGCCAAACAGCAGCAGAACAAGCAAAACAATCACAACAATTTGCCACATTCCTATTGCAAGGGTTATAAAAGCTTCCATCTATCTCTAATTTTAATAAGGTTTGTACTACAAAAATAGCAATATATTCGTTCTAATTCTTAAATAATCCAATGATGTCGTTCAGATTTGCATAAAGCAGCAGACTCAATAGCAGTATCATACCAACAATCTGTGCATATTCCATAAATTTATCGCCTGGTTTCCTGCCCGTGACTATCTCAAATAAAAGGAACATTACATGTCCGCCATCCAAAGCAGGAATAGGTAGAATATTCATAATGGCCAGGATGATGGAGAGAAAAGCGGTCATGTTCCAGAACATTTCCCAATTCCATGTGGAGGGAAATATGCTTCCGATTTTGATAAACCCGCCCAGCTCTTCATAGGCCTTGGTTTCAGGCTTAAACAACATCTTCAGCTGCTTCAGATAGCTCCCAGTAATGTCAATTCCCCTGTTGATCCCAGCTGGAATGGATTGGATAAAGGAGTATCTGACCACCACGGTTTCAAAGAAAGCCGGGTAATTCTTTGGATTAAACCCAAATAGACCATTTTCATCGGTGGATGCCTGAACCTGAACTGTATCTGCTCCTCGTAAAATGGTCAGATCGAAAGTGGAATTGCCTTCCTTTCTAGTCATGTCCTTAAACTCGTCGTAGAACTGGATTGGCGTGCCATTAACTCCAATGAACCTGTCATTCACTTCAACACCTGCTAAGATCATGTTACCATCTTCCGGTAATCCATTAACTTCACAGGGAAATCGGGGTTCCATCACAGACTTCAGCTTTAACAATTTTGAGGTCATTCCTTCTGGTACCTGGATATCCATGATCACTCCATCACGCTCCAACTCAATAACACGGGGATCGTTCACAACAACATCGTGATGAATGGTGATCCAACGCTCCACTTTTTCACCATCCAGTGCCAGGATCTTGTCCCCATTCTCCAATCCCAGTTCCTTGAATTCCTCAACGAAACTATAGCCATACACCAGGTTTTCGACCGGGACATATTCTTCTCCCCATTTGAAAAACACAATGATATAGATAAAAAGGGCCAGCAGAAAGTTTACAATCACGCCACCCAGCATTATCAGCAGTCTCTGCCATGCTCTTTTTGACCTGAATTCCCAGGGTTGGGGTGCTTGTTTCATCTGCTCCCGGTCCATGGATTCATCAATCATACCACTGATCTTAACATAGCCACCCAGTGGAAGCCAGCCAATACCATATTCGGTATCCCCAATCTTTTTCCTGAACAGGGAGAAACCTGCATCAAAAAAGAGGTAAAATTTTTCGACCCTGACTTTAAAAATCCTGGCCAGGGTATAGTGTCCCAATTCGTGCAAGACTATCAAAATTGACAGGCTAACCAACAGTTGGGCTATTTTAACTAATACTTCCATTCTTGCTTAAATTTGTTCTTGTGCAACCCGCCTTGCTTGCAGGTCAGAATTATAATAATCTTCTAACTGAGGAGCCTTAATGTAGGTGGACTTTCCCAGCGTGCTCTCGATAACATCCGGAATCTGCAGGAACCCAATCTTTTCCTTCAAAAAAGCCTCAACAGCAACTTCGTTGGCTGCATTCAATATACAGGGCCAGTTCCCGCCCTTTCTCAGCGCCTCATAAGAGAGTGCAAGATTACGAAAAATTTTCGTATCGGGCTGCTCAAAAGTAAGGCTAGGATACTTCAGAAAGTCAAATCTTTCAAAATCTGATTCGAAACGATGGGGATAGCTGAATGCATACTGTATGGGGAGCCTCATATCGGGCAGTCCCATCTGTGCCTTAATGGACCCATCGATGAACTGAACCATGGAATGAATAATGGATTGCGGGTGGACCACCACATCAATATCATCCGGCCCAACACCAAACAACCATCTGGCTTCAATGACCTCAAGACCCTTGTTCATCAAGGTAGCAGAATCGATGGTAATCTTGGGTCCCATACACCAGTTGGGATGACGAAGTGCCTGGTCCGGGCTTACCCTGTCCAGTTTTTCCATCCCCCATTCCCTGAAAGGTCCTCCCGAAGCAGTCAGTATGATTTTCTCTATCTGGTTATTTCCCTCTCCCGCAAGACACTGATATATAGCTGAATGCTCCGAATCAACTGGAATAATGGCTACCCTTTTTGCCTCAGCCTCCTTCATTATCAGCTCTCCGGCCACCACCAGGGTTTCCTTATTGGCCAGGGCAATAGGCTTGCCGGCCCGTATCGCTTCAATGGTTGGTTTTAATCCGCTAAATCCCACCATAGCGGTCAGGACCATATCGACCGAATCAAAAGCAGTCACCTGTGCAATGGCATCCGCCCCACAATAAACTTTTATGGGAAAACTCTCCAGAGCCAATCTAATCCGCTCATAAAGGTCCTCGTTTCCGATAACCACCACATTGGGCTTATACCTTATACTCTGCTCGATCAACAGGTCCACATTGTTCAGGGCAGTTAAGACCTCCACTTCAAAAAGCTCCGGGTGGTGTGATATAACCTCGAGCGCCTGGGTACCTATGGATCCGGTGGAACCAAGTATGGCAATTCTCTTCTGCATGAATTAAAAAACAATATAATCAACCGGGTCCAGGGGGACGCGATCGTGCCACAGCTCAAAATGGAGGTGCGGTCCGGATGTAAGCTCTCCCGAATTGCCTACAATGGCAATGGCATCCCCGGCAGCTACCTTCTCTCCTACTGTTTTGAAGAGGCTGGCGTTGTGTTTATAGACCGATATGAGCTCATAGTCGTGCTGTATCTGAATCACATAACCAGTTTCGAGGGTCCAGTTTGACATGGTGACTGTACCGTCCAGGGCAGCTTTGACCACCTCATTGGGTTCTGCGACCAGGTCAACCCCAAAATGGCTATTAGCCGGATTAAACTCACCTGTAATAAATCCCTCGACCGGTGTAAAAAAATGCAGGTCGTGAAGCTTTTTACTCACCTGGGATTCATCCAGAACACTTAGCCTGAACTGCTCCTCAGCTTTAACCTGCTGCCTCAAAAGAGAGTCGTTGGTGGAACGCGCAAAATTAATGTCACGGGAGTCAACCATCCCTGAAGTATCGTTCATATACAGATCGGGCATATCACCGGAAATAATCCTGTTCAGGTTATCAAAATATTGATCCCTCAAAGCCTGCTCATTCTTCAAAGAATCCAGTTTCATGGCATTGGTACGAATATGCTGTCGCATAGCCGCATCGGGATACCCGGGAATCAGTTCACGGATATTGGTAAAGGCAATCAAGATATAAGTTATAGACACCAGGAGAATCAGTACAATACCCACAAGGGCGATCAGGTTCAACCTGGTCAGTCTCATATTACCCACCTCTTCGAATGTATCTTCATTCAAAAGGACCATCCGGTATTTATGGGTCAGCTTTCGAAATAGCTTCCAAGGTGTTTTTTCCGACATGGCACAAAGATAGCACCCTTTACTGGAAATCAAACATGGGGAGGATCTCTCTTCTGATATATGCCTGGCCAATCTCCTGTTTCAGGAAACCGTCTCTGACCATGGCTTCATCTTCAGCAATGAACAGTTCCATGTGTACCAGTGTCCACGGCCTGAATTCGTAGAGTGGATTATCAGACGCCATGACATTCATGGTAATCATATAATCGGTCAGGCTGGTGGTGTAACCAACATAGATCCGGTCGTTTGGATAAGAATAGAGAACAAATACTTTATAACTCATATGCGCACCCGAAGTTTCGAGCTTACTACAAAATACGATAAAATTCAGAAAAGGTTCGCTCCTCCTTAAGATTAACAGTTTATTGATCTAAAATTTAAGATGGATACGCTGGTAGGAACGGATATATGCAACAAGATCCTGTCGCTCTTTTCCGGAAAGCAAAGGATGTGTTTCATCTCCATAACCCCATGATGGCATGGCGGTTCCGGATCTTCCAATGGTAATGGTTGCCAGCAGGTAGCCATTTGAAGCGGCGCTCAGGAACTCCTGGTTGTGAAGCGCCGGGGCCTTCAATCCCTCTCCCGATAAGCCATGGCACTCCACACAATGCTTTTCAAACAGAATAGCTCCTTCCGAACGCTGGCCGGGATTACTCCCCTGGTATACATAGCTCAACTCCATCTGTGCCGATGATCTCATGTGGCCGATGATATTACTGATATCCTGCCGCTCCAATTTCTCCTGATTATAGAGGTCGGTCGACCAGCCAAACATAGCTGTGTGGGTACGGCCCAGAGCAATGGTTTCATAGAGCAATCTATTATCAGCGGCTGCAAGGAAATCCCTGTTGATAATAGCCGGACCGGTTTCACCCTCTCCAAATTCCCCGTGACAACGGGAACAAAGGAAATGATAGCGCAGGGCTCCTTGTTCCAGATCGGCTTCCGGCAGATCAATGGCCCCGCTTGAGATCCTAACTCTTCTCCAGGATGCAATATAGGCCAGCAGATCAAGGAGCTGCCCATCTTCGAGTACCGACCATCCCGGCATGCCTGTATTTTCCCTCCCATTTAACATAGTTGCTAAGATAAACTGATCATCAGCTTTATTGAGAAGCCCCTCCTGGTTCAACGCCACTGCCACACCACCTACGCCTTCAATGCCGTGACAGGTCTTGCAGTAGAGATCAAACAATTCACCCCCCCTGCTGCTGTTGCCTCGCTTCCCGGAAAGATCCCTGCTGCCGGACGATTTCCCCTGCTGTTTTAGATGTTGGGTGATCCCATCCAACTCTGAAGGCTTCAGGCCCGAAATTCTCTCTGACCAGCTACCCATCTGGCGCAGGCTGCGTCCTTTTTCAATGGTAAACCGGATATAATCCCTTGAAGCTACTCTCAGAAAATCCCGATTTCCAATGGCTGGGATCCCGGTTTTAAAATTTTCATACCCTTTCCCTTCTCCATGCTTGCCATGGCAGGCGGAGCACATATAGGCAAAGCCTGCTTCCCCATCCAGGGCTTCCCTGTTCCCCTTAAATTCATTGAGAGTGGCCATGGAGAAGTACTCGAAAGAGATATCTGGTTTGGCTAAACCCATTACGAAAGTTGCCAGGGCCTCATTCTCCCCTTCGTCCAGGTTGATCTTGAGCATCTGTGAACCCGGCGAAACCATCTCAGGGTCTCTGAAGTGCTCCTTCAACCAGTTGGAAATGGTCTGCTCGCCCTGAATATTTTGAAAGCTGTACTCGTGCTTAGTCTTCTCTCCCTGCTCTGTAAGATCGGGACCAAGAATGCCACCTACACCTCTGGCCTGGTGACATCCCAGACACCCTTCTTCAGAAAAAATGGTTTTTCCCTTCATAAAAACACCCATCCCATTCATTGGGCCAGATATCACATTTGCTGAATCTTCACTTGTTTGTTTACTAAAAATAGCCAGGTGGCACTTTCCGCAGGAAGCTTGGATATAGGGTTGTTCCAATAGTGGATAGGGCCAGTGAGTTTCGGGTAGCCGGCCAAATGCATCCTCCCGGGAAAGTGCCCCGGGCTGTCCTCCATGACATATGGTGCAGCCATACTGCTGCACGGGATGGTCCTCCAAAAACTCGCCCGGGTGGCTTGTATGTGGCTGTGGCACCAGTTGCATTGCCGGATCCTCAAGGCCTTGATGGCACGAGATACAGCGGTCGGAGCGGTTAAAATCTGGTAAATCTACCTGGAAAATACCCCGTTCAAATGCATCGAAACCTGGCTCCTCCCTCTCCCCGAGCATCGCTTCATATTCTTTCTGGACCTTTCGCCACTCCTTGTTCAAACCCTCAGAGATCCACGCTCCGAACAGCAACAGAAGCAAGAGTCCGGCCCCGATCAGCACCAGCCATTGTGCTCTGTATTTATATTTCTGTTCGTCCATCATCATCCCTAAATGACTGGCCACTGATTATGTGACCAGAAAAACTCCCAATTGGGTCCCCTGAACCAAATTCCAATGATTGTGAATATGACCAGGGCTACAAAAGTACTGGTAAACAGTGCCAGTGCGGCCATGCGTGAAGATTGCCTCTTTCGCCGGATGACCTCCGACATTAGAATAAAAAGTCCGCCCGTTATGGTGGCAGGATTGATCAGCATCACAAACCATTGTGAAATTCCCGGGAACCAGTCGCGGAGCCAGCCAAAGCGGATCATGACAAAAAGCTGCAGGATCACCAGCAGAAAAGCGAAAGCAGCGGAGCGTTTTATCACCTTTAATCCGCTCTTCCCTGAAAACCATAGTCCCACGTAGCTGTCCTCCTTGTCGCGGTATGGGATGGAAAAAAGAAAGACCAGATAGAGCACCGGAATAAGCAATCCTCCGGCAAAAGCAGAGTAGGAGACCAGTTCCTGGATCCCAAGAAAATACCAGGGCGACTTGGCCGGATTTTCAGGGAAGGAGGGATTGGCCTGCTCAAGCAGGGGAGCGTCGGCCAGCAGCGCTATAAACAGCACTACTACCACCACCAGCAGGAACAATCCAAGCTCGGTCCACATCAGTACCGGCCATGCATACCACTTGTTGGTACTGCCCTTATCGTCCGCATATCTCACCGGCCTGCTGAGTCCCCCGTCTTTCCGGATCCTCCAGAAGTGAATCCCCAGAAGGATCAGCATGGAAAGAGGCAGAAAAATTACATGCAGTGTAAAAAATCGTGAGAGAGCCGGTTGACCAACACTCTCTCCTCCGATCAACAGTTTTTTAAGAAATCCTCCCGGATCAAAAGCATTTGTAATACCCAGCAGGTCGGTTAGCTCCCTGGCCGATGCAGCAATATTGGAGCCAATGGTCACTGCCCAGTAGGCAAGCTGATCCCATGGTAAAAGGTAACCACTGAAATTACTGAGCAATATTATAATCAAAAGTACCACCCCAATAACCCAGTTCAGGGAGCGGCCTCCCAGGTACGATCCGGTATAAAAAACGCGCAGCAGATGCAAAAACACCACAATGACCATGCCCTGGGATGCCCACCTGTGCATATTCCGGATAATTCGTCCCCCCGGCACAACATTTACAATATCCTTAACTGACTGGTAGGCCGTTTCCACCGAAGGAGTATAGTAGATCATCAGAATGACCCCTGTTAACAGCATGATCAGAAACAGAAAACCAAGAATAATGCCCAATCCAAAGGTAGAGGTGGGTTTCATGGAGTGCACATGCACCCGGTTTGCATGTATATGCAGAAAAAAATTGCGATTGATAATCCCGGATGGTCTCTTAATGTTTTCCATGGAGTATCAGGAGCTTAAGAATTTTTCATCGGATGAAACGCGCTCTCCCGGATTGATCACAATTTTCCCGTCGGCTCCCCTTCTCACACTGTACCAGGCCAGGTCACGTGGTGCAGGTCCCGATTGTACCTCTCCTTCATTGTTATAACATGAACCGTGACATGGGCACTCAAATCCATCTATGCTCTTCTCCAGGATACAACCCAGGTGGGTGCAGATGGCCGATACCGTCTTGATCCCTTCATGGTCGCGATAGACATAGAGCTTATGCTCCTCCAGAAAGGTAAAGGTATCCACAGGAAATCTCCGGGGATCGCCCAGTGCAATGCGTCGTTTTTCACCCGCCAGTCGTGGAAAGAACTGCCTCAAATAACTGATGGCTGCAACTGCACCTGCAAATGTGACCAGGCTTATGGCAGCCTTTCCAATAAAACTTCTTCTTTCCATCGTCTCAAGTTAAAGCACTAAATTATATAGATTCTTTTTGAATAGAACTGACATAGGAGTCGATTTCTCTAATTTATATACATTTGAAATTACATCATTTCGACCTGTTTAGCCATGAAGAAGGCATTCTTTCCCCGCCTGATCGGAGCTGTTTCCGTTCTGTTTCTATCCCTTGTTTTATTCCTGAACTGCAAGCGCTCAGGTGAGGCTGAAAGCCTTGATAATCAATCCTTGACAAGCGAACAAACGGCTGAATACCGGGGGCGTGAGAGCTGCAAAGAGTGCCATGAGAAAGAGTTTAATCTCTTCCAGGGATCGGATCATGACATGGCAATGGATACGGCCATTACAGAGACAGTACTGGGCGATTTCAATGATGTTAGCTATACCCATTTCGGCATCACTTCCAGATTCTACAAGTCCAATGGTAAATTTATGGTTCAGACAGAGGGGCCGGAAGGTAAGATGGTTGATTACCAGGTTTCCTATGTTTTTGGGGTCAGACCCCTGCAGCAATACCTCATTGAATTTCCAGGAGGCAGGTATCAGTGCCTGCCCCTCTGCTGGGATACCCGCCCAGCCGGTCAGGGTGGCCAGCGCTGGTTTCATATCTACCAGCAGGAACGCATTCCTCCCGATGATGTATTGTTCTGGACACGGATTACCCAGAACTGGAACTACATGTGTGCAGAATGCCATTCCACCAACCTGAGGAAGAATTACTCCTACGGAGAAAAGGCCTCACCCGCAACCGGGGCGGAGATAGACGTAAGCTGCGAAGCCTGTCATGGTCCCGGATCGGAACATATCGACTGGGCTGAAAAAGTGGAGGCCGGAAGCAGCCCCGATATCTATCCCGACATGGGCCTTGTGGTACGTTTGAATGATACCGATGATGCCACCTGGATCTTTGATACTGACTCTGTAACAGCGCGGCGATCGGTTCCCAGGCAGTCAGACGAGCTGGTTCAGATGTGCTCCAGGTGCCATGCCCGACGAGCTGTGGCCACTGAAGACTACTATC
>DAOWFP010000147.1 GCA_030637895.1 Bacteroidota bacterium
AACCTGAGAAAAACAATAAACTTCTCTCTCTGCAGGAGGCTTCGATTAATCTCCTCGGTAATACATTTTAGTTTTTCCGAATCGGAAAGTGTCTGTCTGTGTTGCGTAGTTCCTCCACCAAACAGAAGAGGATGGTGAATTTCCAGGTAATTATCAAATACAACCAGGTATTTATTAATCAGGTTGGTTTTCAGGTGTGGCCTAAGAAAAGTCTTAACGATAGACCTGGCTTTGAAAGAAACACCATCTTCAGATACATTGGCTATTATTGCAAACAGCTGTAGCAGTGCATTTAATACGGCCTCTTTCATTATGTCTGTCGGCCCCTACCGGCCGATTCTGTGCTAGACGATGCTTTCTCGCAGGACGTTGATCTTTTCTGTGAGTAATTGCAGCTGCTCATCGGTCAAGGTATCGCCAACTTCCTCATAGAATTCCTGAATGTCGGACAATCCCTTGTATAAATCGCTCACCTCCTCCAAATCCATCACCGTTTCGAGCAAAGTCACCAGTTCATTCAGGGATTTCTTTTGCCTTGCAAGTGCTTCAAGAATTGCAGTATTGTCGATGGCTTTTTGAGCCATATTTGCGGTGATATATACCCCTTCTATCCAGCTTCCACATACAACCAAACGGGCCAAAACATCCTGCTGGTTCTCAACCAGGTAGTTCCAGGTGTCATCGAACGATTCGGTGACCACTGCGATCAAAGAATCACGATTGTCAATATTTGCCTCTATGCGATCAGCATATGTAGTGTTGAAGGTGGTAGAAATACCGAGATCATCAATCAGGATTTTAGAAGCCTCCAAATAGTTCATGGTTCCCTGCTTCATCATATAGGTGGTTGCATAGCAAAGATCAGCTGCATATACACCAAGGTTCAGAACCTTATCGCGCTGTGTGATATATTCTCCAGCTTTTTCCGGTCTATTTGAAAGGGATAATATATAGGGTGCTCCCGATTGATATATATATTTTGTAATATCATAGGAAGTTGGAACCTTATAACCTGAAAGATCCTCAACTACATCCTCCCTGGAAGTGATTTCTGGTACTTCCGGAATTCCAATATCCGGCTTCTTTTGAGTGGTATTACATCCTGAAAACACAATTAAAGTGGTGGTTAGCAATCCGATTACAAAGAACCTTAATTGTTGATACATTGCCTTTTTCATTTCTAAGGGTTTAATTTCGTGCTTATTTAGGTTTCAAGCATTACAATTTAGGAAAAAGTGGCAGGAATAAAAAATTTCATTACGCCCTGTATCTGACACCGATGGTCAGATCGATTCTGTACTAGACGATACTTGCGCGCAAGGTGCTGATCATTTCATCCAGGATTTTCAGCTGCTCGTCGGTCATGATATCTCCAACTCCCTCATAGAATTCCCCAATTTCGAATAATGCCTCATACAAATTGCTAACCTCATCCACATCTTTAACTGGTTCGAGCAGATTTACCAACTCATTAAGGGAATTCTTTTGCCTTGCCAGTGCCTCAAGAAACGCTGTATTGTCAATGGCATCCAATGCCACATGGGTGGTAATATACACTCCCTCTATCCAGCTTCCACATACAACCAAACGGGCCAGAACATCCTGCTCATTTTCAACCAGGTAGTTCCAGGTGTCATCGAACGATTCTTCGACCACTGCAATCAAAGAATCACGATTGTCAATATTTTGCTCTATGCGCTCAGCATACGTGACATTGAAGGTGGAGGAAATGCCGAGATCATCAACCAGGGTTTTAGTAGCCTCCAGATAGTTCATGGTTTCCTGCTTCATCTTATTCGTGGTTGCATAGCAAAGATCCGCTGCATATACACCGAGGTTCAGAACCTTATCGCGTTGTGTAATATATTCTCCAGCTTTTTCCGGTCCATTGGGAAGGGATATTTGATAAGCTGCTCCCGCTTTATAAATACGTTCTGTGATCTCGTAGGACGTAGGAATCGGATAACCAGAAAGCTCCTTTGCTACATCCTCCAGGGGAATGTCATCATCTGTTCCAGTAATCACACTATTCTGCTTCTTTTGAGAGGTATTACATCCTGAAAACACAATCAAAGTGGTGCTAAGCAATCCGATTGCAAATAACCTTAAATGTTGATACATTGCCTTTTTCATGGTTCAAGGTTTTTATTTCGTGCTTATTTGAGATTCAAACTTTACAAGTTATGAAAAAGTGGTATGAATAAAAAATATCACTTCGATAACAATTTAATCGAAAGGTAATTATAAAATCATATATCTTTGATCATAGCGTCGATATAACTCAAATAACAGAATACGAATCATCTTGTTCAAATGAATTTGCTTACATCATATCTCCTTGCACTTAGCTCTCTCCTCCTGGGGGCAGATCCCGGTGTTCATCAGCCCGGGAACGATGCATTGCAACCCGGTGAATGGCTGCTGTTTGAAACCCTTGATTTGCAGCTTACCGGCCCATGTTACGATGTGGCCTTTTACCAGGATGACATTATTTTCCTGAAGTCGGGCGAAGAGACGCTGTATCTGGCACCGATTGTCAGACCCGATCCAAGCTACAGCCGTCCGCTCTCCACCAACAGAGATATATCCTGCTCCCCTGCAGCACTCTCTTTTTCGGCCGGATTTACCAATGGTTATTATAGCAGGCCAGAAGTGGGAAATGAACAAGAGTCTATGGAAAAGATATTTGAAATGTCCATTGAGGATGATAAGGTGTCGGAGCTCAGTCAGGTTTCATTTTCCAAGGATCCTTCCCGAACCCTCCATCCTGCGATCTCATCAGATGGTTCATTAATGGTCTTTTCCTCAGATCGTCGTCCCACCAGCGGAGGGCTGGACCTTTTTGTCACACGACTTACAGCTGATGGCTGGTCAAAGCCCGTGAACCTTGGGGAGTCCATCAATACCAGTGGTCACGAATGGTTCCCCTTCCTGGATAAGATGAATAACCTCTGGTTCTCATCTACCGGTCATTCAGGTTATGGTGGATTTGATGTTTTTGTCTGTCCCTACAAGGAGCAGGAGTGGGGGTTGCCGCAGAACCTTGGTAAAGTGATCAATGGTCCCCAGAACGAACTGGGCTTCTCTGTTCATCCCCAAAAACAAGTGGCACTATTCTCCAGGACATGGACATCGGAACCGAAGGGAATGGCCATTATGCTTACCCTGAATGAAGATGCTCTTGATGCAGCTGGAATTGATGGAGTATCTGCCAGAGATATCGCCCTGGTCATGCAAGGGATGGCCGATCCTGCATCTCCGGCATCGCCCCTTCCTCAAGCGGAAACCGAAACGGAACCTGAAACCCAAGCGGAGTCAATCGTAAATGCCAACCCGGATCCTGTGGTTTTCAGGGTCCAGATCATATCCAGCCTGTATGAAAATAGCTTTCCGAAGGTTTTCGTTGATGGTAAGAGTTACAGTACCTATGAATACTTCTATTTGGGTTCTTACAGGATCACGGTCGGAAAGTTCGATTCACTCCAGGATGCCAATGCATTCAGGCTTAGATGCCTGGACTCGGGATTCAAACAGGCTTTTGTGGCAGCCTTCCGGGGAGATGAAAGAGAAACGGATTCGTCGGTCTTTAAATAACTAATTCCATGCACCACATCATCGACCACCCACTGATTCAGCACAAGCTGACCCAGATTCGTAACAAGCATACTGGTACCAAGGAGTTTCGCGAAAATGTCAATGAGATAGCCGGGCTGATGGCCTATGAGATTACCAGGGATATCCCCTTGCGCGAAACGGTAACCGAGACCCCCATGATGAGCTGTGTGACCAGTGAACTCTCCCGGGATATCGTGCTCATCCCGGTGCTACGGGCCGGACTTGGAATGGTGGATGGAATAACCAGTCTGATCCCCACAGCAAAGATTGGGCATGTGGGCATGTACCGTGACCACGATACTCTTGAGCCAAAAAACTATTATGCCAAGTTTCCCTATCGAATGAAAAAGGCGATCGTCCTGGTTCTGGACCCCATGCTGGCCACCGGGGGCAGTGCCAGTGCTACCCTCGACAAGTTGAAAAGTGAAGGGGCAAGCGATCTGAAGCTTGTCTGTATCGTTGGGGCTCCTGAAGGACTTGAGCGGGTAAGGAAGAACCATCCCGATGTGGAAATATTCCTGGCTGCCCTGGACGATGGTCTGAACGAACAGGGCTATATTATGCCCGGTCTGGGCGATGCCGGCGATCGCCTTTTTGGCACCAACGATTTCCCAAAACAATTTTAAGCATTTATCCTTCCGTTTTTAACTTCTCCTTAACAGGGATCTTGAACAATTCTATTTAAATTGTGTCTAAATAGAACCCGCTCATTTGATAAACACCTGTTATGAAAAAATTCTTTGTCTTACTCGCCCCCTTGTTCCTAAGTGCATTCCTTTCTGCTCGCCCCGAAGAACCCACACCATCGGTCAACAATGATGTGATGTGGCACACCATTACCGTGATCGACTATAAGCCCGGCACTACTGATGCTGCCAAAGCCTTGATACAAAAATTTGAAACAGCCTCTGTAACTTCCGGGACCATTTTGCCTGAGATTTACTGGTTTGAGTCTGGAAAATACGACCTGGTAGTTACATGGAAGCTTCAAAATGGGCCTGCTGACCTGCAAGAGAAATGGAGCCCGGCTGGCGATACCTGGTGGAATGCCCTGGTAGCTCAGGAAGGATCAGAAGCCGCTGCAAAAAAATTACAGGCCGACTACAATGAATTAGTTGCCTCCTCGGTAACCAGTGTTGCACGAAAGGCAAAATAGGTTTAGCAAGAGTGATTTTTTTCATGGGAAGGGAAGGCTGTCTTGAAAGAGATGGCCTTCTTTCTTTTGTATTTTAGGCTCAATGCAGATCTCCAGTATTGAATAATATGCTATTTTGTTTTAAATTTACTTATACACCTCAGTCCTTATGAGTAAAAGTCAAAAACAAAAAAAAGCAAGAGAAGCCCTTAACACTCCCACAAAAAGCAAGCTCAATAAAAAGTTGTATTTCAAAGAGTTGGAGCGTTTGCAGCTTGAGCTGGTAAAACTACATGAATGGGTAAAGGCCAAGGACCTTCGGGTCGTAGTCGTATTCGAAGGCCGTGATGCTGCCGGAAAGGGAGGAGTTATCAAGCGAATCACCCAGCGGCTGAATGCAAGAATCTGCCGTGTGGTCGCCCTGGGTGTGCCCACTGAACGTGAAAAAACCCAATGGTACTTTCAGCGCTATGTGACCCACCTCCCTGCAGAAGGAGAAATTGTTCTTTTCGACCGTAGCTGGTACAACCGTGCCGGTGTGGAACATGTGATGGGGTTTTGTACTGAAGAAGAGTACTGGGATTTTCTTCGCTCCTGCCCACGCTTTGAAGAGATGCTGATTCATTCCGGAATCATCCTGGTCAAATACTGGTTTTCGGTGAGCGATGAGGAGCAGGAATTGAGGTTCCGTGAGCGGATCGGAGATCCGCTGAAAAGGTGGAAATTCAGTCCCATGGACCTGGAATCCCGGAGCCGCTGGATAGAATACAGCAAGGCTAAAGATGAGATGTTCTCCTATACCGATACCAAAACAGCACCCTGGTATGTAGTAAATGCCGATGATAAAAGGCGGGCCCGGCTCAATACCATTCACCATCTGCTCTCCCTGATTCCCTACCAGGAAATTAAGCATAAGAAGATCAACCTCCCGCCCATCTCAATGGAAGGATATGTCAGGCCCCCGCTGTCGGACCAGACCTTTGTTCCGGAGGTTTACTAGAAAAATCTTAATTTGTACCTTGCTAAGCTTAAACCAATAATAACTGAAATCAATTTCCTATGAAAACATTATTGAAATCTTGCGCTCTCTTATGCCTCACCCTGGTGCTCTTCTCCTGCACTACAGAAAAGAAGATCGAACTCTTTAACGGACAGGACCTGGATAACTGGAATATTGTAGTTGGCAGTGAGGACGGGGAGCCCAAAGACCTCTTCTATGTGGAAGATGGCGTGATCAATACCCTCGGGCAACCTTTCGGCTATATCCGCACCAAGGAGTCATACAGCAACTTCAAGCTTCACCTGGAGTGGAGATGGACCGAAAAGCCCTCCAACAGCGGCGTATTTCTCAATGTGCAGGGCAAAGAGATAGTGTTTCCCCAGTGCGTCGAATGCCAATTGATGCATGGTAGAGCGGGCGATATCGTGCTGATGAGAAAAGGAACCAGTATCACCATCAAGGACTCCACCTACATGGTTACTTCAGAGGAGAATCCCTACCTTGGTATTCCAAAATTCGAAGACAGCAGTGAGAAACCGGCAGGTGAATGGAACACATATGATATCACCTCAAAGGATGGTGACATTGAGGTAATTGTAAATGGTGTTCTGCAAAACAGCGGAACCGGCATGACTCTGACCGAGGGATATATCGCCCTCCAATCGGAAGGTGGACCCTTGCAGTTCAGAAATATCTACCTGCAGCTGCTATAAGTAGCTACCACGTCGACATGGGATTGTCCACCTTGATGGGACCCTTATATTGTGCTACATTAAGACCCGCTTTGAAACAGAAGCGGGTCATTCTCAGGAATTTATCATAATCAAGGGATTCCTCAACATCGCTTACCATATGGTAATCGTTGTGGGTTCCTGTTGAATAGAACAGGATCGGGATGTCCTTCCTGGCAAAGTTGATATGGTCGCTACGGAAGAAGTAACGGTTGGGATCCGTCAGGTTATTGTATTTATAATTCCCCACCAGTCCTGCCTCCGCCAGAGTCTCCTCATTGATCTTCATCAACACTTTACTCTGTAAACCGCCAATAACTTTCAGCGAATCGCCCCCCTGGATGGTCAGACCAGAGCGGGTGCTAAGCACATCCTCTTCAGTTTTGGTCCGGGCCACCATATCCAGATTGATAACAGCCGCTATTTTTTACATGGCAACCAGGGG
>DAOWFP010000168.1 GCA_030637895.1 Bacteroidota bacterium
AATCAGCCCAGCCTGAACTGAACTGACTCACATACTTCATAAGGGCCTCCACCTTTCTCTCTTCCCATTCAGATATATCAACCCAGGTATTTTTGTCCTCCTCGGCCGAATCGTAAAGCATATATTCAGGAATGGTATGTGCCTCCAGTCCTTCTACCGTAATCTGTCCCTGAAACATCAGGGGCCACATGGCTGCGCGGGCCGCATCGGCCGACAGGTAGGAAGAAGCCCTGTGATCGGCCTTATGCCAGCGCACATTTCCTTTTCCCGGGTCAAAGGAGAAAAGCACATCCGGCTTTATCTTGCGGATCAACCTCACCAATTTGGCAACCACTTCTTTCGTATCCTCATATTCCAGCATGCCATCATCATAGCCCAGGTTAATATAGTGATCGGTGGGAATGCCCATGGTAGCCAGAGCGTCCTGCTCCTCCTGCTTGCGTATCAGGGCCAGGTCCATCATCCCCAGGTCGGGATCCTGAGTACCCACATTTCCTGTGGTCAGAATAACAATATAAACCTTATTCCCATTGGCATTTAACATCCCCAGGGTACCCATGGAGTAAGAATCATCATCGGGATGAGCCCCGATCAGCAGAATGGTTTTTCCTGTCCATTCCTCTACAGGCTGTTCAGGTTGTGCCATAACAAATAGAGGAAGAGTCACCAGGATAAGGCTGATAAAAATGTTTTTCATAAGTGTAGTTTTAGATAATATATGATAACAATGTAGTATTAAGCTCAGTCAAAATCAATCATCGCTTTCATGACCCCGTCGCCGTATACGGCCACCAGATCAAATGCCTCTTTGCTCTTTTCGAAACTGAATCGGTGGGTGGTCATTGCGGATACCGATATCTCTCCTTCGGCCATCATATCCAGTGCCGGCTGCACTGCCTCATTCTGTCTCCGGACATTTTGAATACACAGCTCCTTATGTCTGCTTTTGTCCACCGGAAACGACCAGCGATCAAATTCAGGGATCCCTATAACCATAAGTTTCCCTCCAGGTTTCAGCAGGTCCACCGCAGTATCGATGGCATCCTGTTGTCCACAGCATTCAAACACTACATCCAGCAGCTCCGGCACCTTTGCTGTGATTTTTTCCGCCACATCTTCCCGCTCAGGATTGGCAGTCAGCACTGCCCCACTTTCCTGCGCAATCTTAAGCCGTTCATCAATTTTATCGCTTACATACACTTCAGATGCTCCCAGAGCCAGTGCCGGCAACATTACACTCATTCCAATGGGGCCAAAGCCCAGAATCCCCACTTTCGCTCCTTTCATGGGGATTGATTGTTTCACAGCGTAGAGACCAATGGCCAGAGGTTCCGAAATGGCTGCTTCATCATAGCTCATATGGTCGGGTATTTTAAAACAACTGGTCTCAGGCATCACTATATATTCTGAAAGCGAGCCTTCAGCCTGACCGGGACAACCCAGAAAACGAAGATTGCGGCAGGTGTGTGGCCTTCCAGCCCGGCACTGGTCACATTCCCAGCAGGGCATGGCAGGCTCTATGGCAATACGGTCGCCCGGTTTTACCATGGTCACGCCTTTCCCAACGGCTTCAACCTCTCCAGCGCCCTCGTGTCCAACCGTATAAGGGTAGCTCACAACCTGACTTCCGATCTTTCCTGATACATAGTAATGGATATCAGATCCGCAAACACCCAGGGTCTTCATTTTGATCCGCACATCCCTGTCATTCAAAAGGGCCGGGGTGCTTACCTCCTTCATTTCCATCTGACGTATACCGGTTAGCATCATTGCTTTCATTATCTTGGTATTTTAAGAGAACTAATAAAGTAAGTAAAATGAAAGCACTTTTTATTGGCGGAACAGGAAATATTTCCGGTGCATGCTCCCAGCTCGCTCTGGCCAGAGGATTTGACCTGACTATTCTAAGCAGGGGCCAGCGAAGCCATAGCTCTTTGTCAGGCGCCACATTTATAAATGCAGACATTAATAAGCAGCAGGAAGTGAAGGCGAAACTCAAAGGAGCGCATTTTGATGTGGTGGTTAACTATATTGCATATACTCCTGAGGAAGTAAAACGCGATATTCAACTTTTTTCAGGGATCTGTGATCAGTATATTTTTATCAGCTCTGCATCTGCCTACCAGAAACCTCCCACCCATCCCGTGATTACCGAGTCGACCCCTCTGGTCAATCCATACTGGGACTACTCCCGGGATAAGATTGCCTGTGAGGATCTCCTGATGGAGGCTCATCGCGAAAGCGGATTTCCCATCACCATTGTCAGACCCTCACACACTTATGAAACTGTGATCCCTGTGGCCATAGGAAGCTGGGAAGATTTTACCATTATTGAGCGCATGAGAAGAGGTGGAACAGTAATCATTCACGGGGATGGCACATCACTCTGGACCATTACACATTCCCAGGATTTTGCAAAGGGCTTTGTGGGATTGATGGGCAACATGCAATCCATTGGGCACAGCTTCCATATCACTTCAGATGAGCTCCTTAACTGGAACCAGATATACCAGGCAGTGGCAGAAGCAGCAGGAGTCGAACTGAAGGCGCTGCACATTTCCACGGATTTTATATGCAGAGAGGCTGATAAAATCGGACAGGAGTGGATGCGCGGGAACCTGCTGGGGGATAAGGCCAACAGTGCTATTTTCGACAATACAAAAATAAAGCGCTTTGTCCCCGGATATGAAGCATGCATCCCGTTCAGGGAGGGAATCCGAAGAACGGTACGGTGGTTTGACGCCCATCCTGAAAGGATCCGGATTGATGACGAAAACAACAGGCTTATGGATGCCATCCTGGCCGCCTATGCTTGCTGAGTCTTATTTTGAACGGGGGTGAAAACTAATAATGGCCTCGCGAAGATATGCTTTGTCCAAATGGGTATAGATTTCGGTGGTGGTAATAGATTCGTGTCCCAGCATCTCCTGAACGGCTCGAAGGTCTGCACCACCCTCCACCAGGTGTGTGGCAAAGGAGTGTCTGAAAGTATGGGGACTTACCGTCTTCTGAATACCGGCTGCTTTAGCCAGTTCCTTGATAATGGTAAAGACCATGTTTCGGGTAAGCATCTTCCCCCTGCGGTTCAAAAAAAGAACATCTTCGTTTCCAGGCTGTACGGGGAGCGTATTCCGATCGCTTAGGTAAAGATCAATCTCTTTTATTGCACGTGGACTAAAGGGTACCAGCCGCTCCTTATCCCCTTTTCCTATTACCCTGATAAATCCTTCGGCCCTGAAGATTCCGGAAATTTGCAATCCCACCAATTCGGTAACCCGGAGACCACAGCTATAAAGCGTCTCCAGCATCGCCTTGTTCCGTCGGCCCTGTGGCTTACTTAAATCGATTTTTTCCAGCATCCTGTCAATCTCCTCCACCGTAAGCACTTCGGGTAGTTTGCTTCCCAGCCTGGGCCCCTCCAGCAGTGCAGTAGGATCCTTTTCTATGAGATCCTCAAGAAGGAGATATCTATAAAAGGTTCTGATTCCTGATAGGATCCTGGCCTGGCTTCTGGCCGAAAGTCCCATCTCACTGATCCATGCAAGGAACTGACCCAGCTGCTTCCGGTCCAGCTCCTCCGGTCCGGCTTCAATCTGTGAGTGCTCCAGAAACTGTTCCAGTTTTCCGATATCAGAAAGGTAGGCCTCTATGGAGTTGGACGATAAGCCCTTCTCCAGTTTCAGAAACCCTTCATATTCTTTTATATGAGCCCGCCATTCCATCAGAATGGAAATCGTTCAACCATTAGAACAAGTGAGATACCGAGTCCTGCCCCGCTGAGCAGCACGTGCCACTCACGCTTTGGTAGCCCCAGAAGATCCACCACCACTTTAGTAAGCAAGATAATGATGGCAACGATGATGATCTGCCCCAACTCGATACCCACGTTAAATGAGAAAAGGGGCAGCACCAGTCCCCGCTCAGCACCAAGAAGGCTGCGCAGGTAATTGGAAAAACCAAGACCATGAATCAGGCCGAAGAAAAGTGCTGCGGTGTACTTCAGGTAGTATATCAGGGGGCTTACTTGTTGTTTCCGGGCAAACAGATTGGTTAATGCTGTAAGAAAAATAGTTAATGGGATCAGGAATTCGATCAGATCGCCATCCACCCTTATAAGGTCCAGGGTAGCCAGTGCCAGGGTAAGTGAATGCCCGATGGTGAAAGCAGTCACCAGAACCAGTACTTTTTTCCACTCTTTCAGGCTGTATACTGCGCAAAGGGTGAGGATGAAGAGTATATGGTCATAACCTTTCAGGTCGGCGATATGTTGCAGTCCAAGTTTAAAATAGAGTTCAAATAGAGACATCGCGTGCTAAGAGATTAGAAGTTTATGTAATTTTACAGCCATGAGACTGATCGCTTTGCTTACTTTGGCCCTGCTCCTTCCGGTGGAGTCCCCGGCCCATCCGCTTCATCTTTCCATCACGAATATAACATATGAAAACGGAAAGCTGAACATCAGGATGAAATCATTCAGGGACGACTGGGAAACAAGCTATTTTCATTACCACAGCAAACCGGTCGATTTCAACGACCCCGTTCAAAGAGGTATTCCCTGGGTCAGCGAATACCTGTATAAAAGGTTCAGGATTGCTGTCGCAAAAGAGATGCCGGGCCTTAGCCTTGAGATTGATTCCATATACGTGGAGGAAGATGCCATGACCATAGAGATGCACGTAGTGGTCCCATCAAATCCAAATTCTTTGTACATTTACAACGCTTTACTAACGGATATTTATCCCGATCAGACCAATCTTGTGATATTTGTTTATGAGAAAAAGGAGACTGGTATAAAATTTGATATGAAAAAGCATGATGCAGAAGTGATATTGAGGTAATCGGATGAGAAGAAAGTGGTTTCCTATATTTTTACTGGTTTGCATGACACTACAAGTTCATGCAACTCATAACAGGGCGGGTGAGATTACTCTGACACAGCTTGATGAGCTGACGTACCAGATCCAAATCACCACTTTTACCTATACGCTTAGTCAGGCCGACAGAGATGACCTGGAAGTACAATGGGGCGACAACACTTTCTCCTATGCTCCTCGCGTGGAGCTGATGAAGTTACCAAACTTCTACCAGAGAAATGTATATATCACTCAGCACACCTTTCCAGGTCCGGGGGTATACGAGATTGTTGTGCAGGATCCCAACCGGAATGATGGGGTAAAGAATATTCCCAATTCTGTCAATGTGATCTTCTCCATCAAAACCACCATAATGATCAATAGCGACCTGGGCCCAAATTCAACTCCCGTCTTGCTAAATCCGCCCATTGACAGGGCTGCATATGGTCAGATTTTTATTCACAATCCGGCTGCCTATGATCCTGATGGAGATAGTATCTCGTACAAACTGACCATCTGTACAGAGCAGGATGGCAGGCCCATTGAAGGCTATACGCTTCCTCCTGCAAGCGACACCCTGTTCATCGATCCATATACCGGCGACCTCACCTGGATCACCCCTTCCGATACGGGTTGGTTCAATATTGCCATCGATGTGGAGGAGTGGCGCAGTGGGGTGAAGATCGGGAACATTGTAAGGGATATGCAGATTGAGGTCTACAATACAGATAATCATGCTCCTGTACAGACTGATCCGGGAAATTACTGCATTGAAGCCGGCAGTGTGCTTACCGTTGACATTGAAGCCACAGATGAAGACAATGATTCCATACAACAGTGGGCCACAGGCGGCCCCTTTGTGGTCGATGTGAGTCCCGCCACCTACACCATTGATGAGAGTTCCATAGCCATTGGCTACAGCAGGGCCCGTTTTGAGTGGAAAACTGATCCGACGCATGTGAGAAAACAGTACTATACAGCAGTATTCAAAGCTGAGGACAGTCACCCGGAGACCCCCCTGGTGAGTATTAAGAACATGAACATCAAGGTTTTGGGACCATCGCCCGATATGCCCACCCTGATCCCCGGTAGTAACAGTATAACCGTTACCTGGCCAGCCGATACATGCCTGCCGGTTACGGAATATCAAATCTATAGAAAAGCAGGCCCGGCAGGCTATGTTCCAGATACCTGCACAGGAGGAGTCCCTTCTGAGACAGGTTTTTCACTGATTGGGAGTACCGATAGCAGACTCGATACCATTTTCGTGGATGACAATAATGGTAACGGTCTGTCTCAGGGAAATGAGTATTGCTATATGATCGTCTCGGTTTACCCCGACGGTGCCCTTAGCTTCCCCTCCCCGGAAAACTGTACACCACTGGTGGAAGGATCTCCTTCGCTCTTGGAGGTGAGTGTCACTGAACATTCGAGCAGCGGGACTATCCGGGTTGCCTGGGCAAAGCCGAAAGGGCTGGATACCATTCCTGCCAATGGACCCTATGAGTATTTTATTTATCGTTCGGATGACCTGCTTGGAAACAACATGGCCCAGGTAGGTTCGTTTAGCACTGCGGATCTCAACGACACAGTGTGGTTGGATGCTGCTGTAAATACTACGCTCTTTCCCTGGTCGTACAAGGTGGAACTCTATAATGATGAGCCTGGCAACAGGTTCAGAATTGGAGAGCCTGAATCGGCTTCGTCGCTCTATCCTGATCTAAAGGGAGAGGACAACCAGATAGTGATCCGTATGCGTAAAAATGTGCCCTGGATCAATTACGATTACACCATCTATCGCCTCAACCAGGGAACCGGAACCTATGATTCCATTGGATTTACCACAGATGATGTTTATACGGATGTGGGACTCACCAATGGTGTGGAACAGTGTTACAGGGTTACCAGTACAGGCTGGAGAATCCTGGGGGGAATCCTCTATGAAAACCTCAATTTCAGTCATACGGCCTGTACTACCCCTGTGGATACCATCCCCCCCTGTCCACCCACACTAAACGGACACTCGCTGTGCGACAGCATGTATAACCACCTCTCGTGGAATTTTTTAAATCCAACCTGCGCTGAGGATGTGGTGGGATATAGGCTATATTACAGTCCAACATTCGAAGAGTCACCCCAGCTTATTGTTGAATTTAATGACCGCAACGACACCACCTATAATCATTACCCCGAAAATACACTATCGGGTTGTTACCTGGTTACAGCCATCGACTCCTTCGAGAACGAATCTGAACCCTCGGTAAGGCTTTGCTTGGATGAGTGCTCCAACTACCTGCTTCCCAATGTTTTTTCTCCCAATGGTGATGGGATTAACGATCTGTACAGACCCCAGAGAACTTCCTATGTGGAACGTGTCGAAATGACAATCTTTAATCGCTGGGGCATCCAGGTGCACTATACAGAGGATCCGGATATAAACTGGGATGGTAAAGTAAACGATTCCGACCGACTGGTTTCTCCGGGTGTCTACTACTATATATGTGATGTCTATGAGTACCGGCTTACCGGTATAGAAGTGTATACGCTTACAGGATTTATCTATGTTTATTCAGGCGAAGATAATGACGTATTTATTGAAACCAAATAACAGTATGATCCGCATACGCACACTGCAATTCTTGCTGCTTTTTGTCTCCGTACTGGGCTTCGGACAAACCGACCATTACCTCTCGGGTCGCGCCTGCATGGAGGGTGGTTTGTATGATTCGGCCGTGTATCACCTGGAAAAGGCACTGGAACAAAATTCCGGTTCAACTGACATATACTACCAGCTGGGAATCTCGTTCTTCACCCTTAAGCTTTACCCGGATGCTAGGGATGCCTTCTACGAAACCGAAAAAAGACGCAAGGGAATGGGTAGTTTCTACCTGGCCAAAAGCGAAGTGAAGCTGAATCATTCCCAGCAGGCGCTGAAATACCTCAGAATCCATCTCTCCTCCCGCTATAAAAAGAGCGAATCTGAGATCCTGCTTGATGAGGATATTTCCACCCTTGAAGGCCTGCCCGGCTGGCAAGAGCTCTGGAACGAAAAAAGGTGGTATTCCTCCCGGGACCAGGAGTTTCAGGATGCTATGTTTCTGAAGGACCAGGGCGATTACCTGGAAGCGATCAATATCTTGAACAATCTTGAGAAACAAGGATATAAAAAGAGTTTGGTTCTGAGTGAAAAAGCGTCCATATACCAGGAACTGGGAAACATAAAGGCCTCTCGTTCGGCTCTTAAATCGGCGGTAACAAGTGATGCCAGGAACCTGGATGCGCTACAGCAGCTTGCTGTGATGCAGGTAGCCGAAGGAGATACAGAAGAAGCTGTTGAAGAACTAAACAGGGTGATCCGCCAGGACCCGGCTCGTTTTGAAGCTTATATGCAACGGGCCGAGGCTCTTAGTCAGGAGGGCGATCTGAGCGCCGCACTTTCCGATATGGAGCTCTATCTGACCTATTTCCCTGAAAATGATTCTGCATTCTACAGGAAAGGATTAATCCAGTTCCAACATGGAAAATACCTGGATGCCATACAATCTTTCAACAGCTCACTTGCTCTCAACAAAGGAGAAGCTGCTTACTATTTCGCCAGGGGAAGAACCTATGCCGCCACGGGAACCACCAGGTATGCAGAGAAGGACATGTCCATGGCTCTGGACCTGGATCCGCTGAATGGTGAAATCTGGTTTGAAAAAGGAAAACTGGAGGACCAGTTGGGAAATAAGGATAGTGCCTGCTACTGCTACCAGAAGGCCTTCCAGTACGGCATATATGAGGCAGGTGAATTGATCAATACGAGATGCAACTAAATGGACTCCCAGGACAGTAACAAGAAACTCAGACAACAGATAACATCTCTGCGTTCAAGCAACCGGTCGGCCATTCTGGAGACTCTCAAAGAGCTGCGGTCTGATGGAGATGTTTCGGTTCTGCCTGAATTGTTTAACCTGATGCTTATTCAGGAGGATGAGGAGATCCTGGGTGCGATCACTACACTTCTGAACGATCTCAAAGATAAAGAGGCCGCCGCTTTCCTTGTGGAGGCCATAGCCAATCCGGAATATGAGAAGATTCAGACAAGCCTGGCTGCTGCCTGCTGGCAAAACGGGCTGGCCTATGGAAATCATATCTCCACTTTTGTGAATGTGGTTCTTTCAGGATCTTATGGTGCAGCAGTTGAAGCCTTTACGGTTATTGAAGAGGCGGTGGGTGAACTGGAACAGGAGCAGCGGAAAAAGCTGGTAAGTTCGCTGAAATCAAAACTTCAGAAGGTAGAAGAGCAGAAGAAAACTCTCTTAGTCGAACTTATCAAAGTCATCGAAAGCTACTAGTGCATTGATGAGAAATATTTCATGAATTGTGCCCGCTCATATACTGAAGGATCATCCAGGCTGCCATAATTCATCTTTCCCCTGAAATCGCCAGGCGATTCATAATGGTTTTTTTCCATCCACTTTTTCATCTCAGCAGTCATATCCCTGATATAATCCAGTCCGTTTCGGTATAGAACCGAGCAGACCTGTACGGCCTTTGCTCCGGCCAGGATCTGTTTTACCACGGCCATTCCACTATGGACTCCGGTGGAAGCAGCCAGATCCAGCTGATCTACCTGTGAAGAGACAATCCCGATCCAGCGAAGTGAGTTTCTGAGCTCTGCAGGAGAGCTGAGGACCTCGGCAGACCCAAAGGTCAAATCATCCGTATTAATATCGGGAGCATAAAACCGGTTAAAAAGGACTACCGCTGCGGCACCTCTATGATAAAGCTGGTTTACCATCCAGGTAATATTGGAAAAACCGTTTCCCAATTTGATAATCAGCGGAAGATCTGTTTTTTTCTTTACTTCAGAAACCAGCTGAAGATAGGTCTTCTCATACTCCCTGGGATCCTTTTCCTTATTAATAGGTAAAAAGTAGATATTCAGCTCCAGGGCATCGGCACCGGCATCCTCAATTTTTTTTGCAAAATCTGTCCACTCAGAAGCACTTACACAGTTGATGCTGGCTATCACGGGGATATCTACCGCCTCTTTGGCCTCCCTGATGGCTGAGAGGTACTGGCTCAGGGAGTTCTCCCTGGCATAGGTCCTGATATAATCAACCGCCTCCGGATAATCCTGTCCCTCCGACATGCTCCCTACCTCGTAGTTGATCTGCTCCTCAAAAAGAGATTTCATCACTACAGCACCTGCACCGGCTGCAGCCACTTTTTTTATGCGGCCCACTGAAGAGGTCAGACCGCTGCTGCTAACGATAATAGGGCTCTTCATGGAAAGCCCTGCAAAGCTTGTGGATAGATCTATCATATGCATCTGTTTCAATAGTTCCTTGCACCAAAAATCAGGCTGCCGATACGAACCAGGTTGCTTCCCTCTTCGATGGCCAAAGCATAGTCTCCTGACATTCCGCAAGAAAGCTGATCGAAGGAGTCCTGGTTTTTATACTGTGAATCCTTCAGCCTATCAAATATACGTTTTAGATGGCGAAACTCCTCTCTGATCTGATTTGAATTTTCTGTATAAGTGGCCATGCCCATCAGACCCCTGATCCGGACATGATTCATCTCCAGGAATGCATCGGAACGGACCAGGAGCATCAAATCCTCCTCAGTCAGTCCGAATTTGGTCTCTTCCAATGCAATACGAACTTGCAAAAGGCAGTCGATGACCCGATTGTTTTTCTCCGCCTCCCTGTCGATGACACCCAGCAGTTTCAGGCTGTCCACTCCATGCAACATATGGACCTTAGGAGCCAGGAATTTGACCTTGTTCGATTGCAGGTGACCGATCATGTGCCAGCGGATATCGGCAGGAAGGCGCTCTAGCTTGGCAGCCAGGTCCTGGACCTTGTTTTCGCCAAAATCACGATGTCCGGCCCGGTATGCTTCCATGATCGCCTCGTCTGGTTTAGTCTTTGAAACTGCCACCAGAGTCACATGCGCAGGAATTTTCTCCTTGATTAACTGAAGGTTCTCAGCAACTCCCATCCCCAAAGCTATATTAATCCAGTGAATGAATTACCAGACCGCTGCGGAGCTTTGGTTCAAACCAGGTGGTCTTGGGGGGCATAATCATTCCATTATCCGCAATGTCCATCAACTGCTTCATGCTCACCGGGTAGAGTGCAAATGCTGCTGCCATCTCTCCGCTGTCAACCCTCCGGCTCAGCTCTTCCAGTCCGCGGATCCCACCCACAAAATCGATACGCTTACTTTTCCTCAGGTCAGTGATATTCAATAGCGGTCCCAATACCTGCTCCGAAAGAACGGTGACATCAAGACATGCGATGGGATCCTCATCCTTGTAAGTACCGGGCTTGGCTGTAAGTGCATACCAGCTCCCCTCCATATACATTCCAAAGGTATGCAGCTTATCAGGCTTGTAGATCTCTGAGCCCTTTTCTTCCACCAGAAATGCCTCCTGAAGCTCTTCCAGGAATTCAGCAGCTGTCATGCTATTGAGATCCTTTACCACCCTGTTATAATCGATAATAGTCAGCTGGGAGGCCGGGAAGTGAACAGCCAGAAAATAATTGTACTCCTCATCGCCCCGATGCTCCGGATTGCTCTTCTTTCGCTCCTGACCTACCAGGGCTGCGGCTGCCGTCCGGTGGTGTCCGTCTGCCACATAGGTAAAGGGAACATCCCGGGCAAACAGTTCTTCAATGCGCGAAATCACAGCCTTATCTGAAATAACCCAGAAATGGTGGCCAACCTCATCATCGGTAGTAAAGTCATAGTCAGCATCTTCCGAAACAACTGCAGCCACGATGGCATCCAGCTGGGCGTGATCCGGATAGGCAAAAAAGACCGGTTCAGCATTGAAGTTGCATACACGAATATGATTCATCCTGTCCTCCTCCTTATCGGGTCTGGTCAATTCATGTTTCTTGATGATATCATTCAGGTAGTCATCCACGGATGCACAGGCAACAATTCCATACTGGGTAAGCCCAAACATGGTTTGTCCATAGACATACAGGCGCTCCCCTTCGTCCTCAACAAAATACCCTTCAGCGATAAGCTTTTGTAGATTCTCCCTTCCTTTGTTGTAAACAGTATCTGAATGAAGATCGGTCCCTTCAGGCAGATCCACTTCGGGCTTTACCACATGTAAAAATGACCAGGGGTTTCCCTTCACCTCTTCACGTGCTTCAGCTGAATTCAGAACATCATAGGGCCTGGAGGCCACCTCATTCACCTTATCTTTACCGGGCCGGAAACCCTTAAACGCATGTATTTTTGCCATGTTCTAGTTGACTTTAAAAGTGGTATCTCCCTTCTCAATAAAATTAACAATCTGCCTTGCTGCTGCAATACCGGCATTCAGGTTGGCTTCAGCAGTCTGAGCTCCCATTTTCTTGGGCGTGAAGAACACCCGGCCCTTATACTTTTCTTCCAATTCTTCCCTGCAGTCGGGTGCAATATCTGAGAGGTACCTTAAATCGGCTCTCTCCTCAAACACACGCTTCATCCCCTCCTCATCAATCACCTCCTTGCGGGCGGTGTTGACCAGGGTGGCCCCTTCCGGCATACTGGTCAGAAGATCGTATCCAATGGATCCGCGAGTCTCGCTTGTGGCGGGAATATGCAGAGAGATAAACTGGCATTTGCAGTAAAGGCTTTTGGCGGACTCCTCATATACCACACCATCATTTTTAATTACAACAGGATCCACAAAAGGATCATAGGCATAGACCTTCATCCCGAATCCTTTGGCGATCATCCCCACAATTCTCCCCACAGCGCCATAGGCATGGATTCCCAGTTTCTTTCCCCTTAATTCGCTTCCTGCTGCAGGAGTAAACCCGGTACGATTCATAAAGACCATCATCCCAAGTGCCAGTTCGGCCACTGCATTAGAGTTCTGACCGGGGGTATTCATCACCACCACACCCTTTTCGGTGGCGGCTGCCAGGTCCACATTGTCATAACCGGCCCCGGCACGAACCACGATTTTCAGGTTCTTGCCCGCTTCGATGACCTCCCTGTCCACCTTGTCACTGCGGATAATCAGGGCATCCACGTCAGCTACTGCACTTACCAGGTCGGACTGTTCAGGATATTTGGAGAGCACCTGCACTTCATATCCGGCCTCGTTGAATATACCTAAGACCTCCTCCACTGCTTCGGCAGAGAAAGGTTTTACTGTTGCAATTAATACTTTCGCCATTTTATTGGGATTATACGATTAAATACTCTTTTCAAATTCTTTCATAGCATCGACCAGGGCTTCAACTGAAGACTTGGACATGGCATTATAGATGGATGCCCTGAATCCGCCTACCGAACGGTGCCCCTTGAGTCCGGACATTCCTCTTTCAGATGTAAAAGTAAGGAAATCAGCCTCCTTGTCTTTATACTCATCCTTCATCACAAAGGTCACATTCATAATGGAACGATCTGCTTCGTTCCCGATTCCGGAGACAAAGAGTGGATTTCTTTCAATTTCATCATACAGAATAGCAGCCTTTTCCAGGTTCATTTTATACATGGCATTGACACCACCCAGTTCCTTGTACCAGCGAAGGGTGTGCATGGCAGCATAAATGGGTACACACGGAGGTGTATTAAACATGGATCCTTTATCAATATGGGTCCTGTAATCGAGCATGGTTGGAATGGCCCTGTCAACTTTTCCCAGGATCTCATCCTTAATGATCACGAAAGCAACCCCAGCCGGAGCCAGGTTCTTTTGAGCACCTCCATAGATCATGGCATATTTGGACACATCCATGGGCCGGCTGAATATATCGGACGACATATCGGCTACCAGGTTTACGGCGCAATCCATATCCTCCTTGATCTCTGTACCATAGATGGTATTATTGGTGGTAATATGGAAATAATCTGCATCTGCAGGCACCTTATAGTCCCTTGGGATATATGAATAGGTACTCTCCTTGGAAGATGCGACCACATCCACATCGCCAAATATTTTAGCCTCCTTGATAGCCTTGTTGGCCCAGGTACCGGTATCCAGGTAAGCAGCTTTCTTATTCAAGAGGTTATAAGGGATCATGCAGAACTGCATGCTGGCGCCCCCCCCCAGAAGTAAAACACTGTATCCCGAAGGAATATCCAGCAGGTCCTTAAAGAGTTGCTGCGTTTCATCCATGATAGCCATGAAATCTTTGCTTCGATGGGAGATCTCCATCACGGAGAGACCAGACTGATTCAGGTCCAGTATACCTTCTGCAGTATGCTGAATGGTATAAGATGAAAGGATGGAAGGTCCTGCTGAAAAGTTATGTTTCTTCATAATGATTATTAAGTTAGTGCGTTAATGAGTTCGTGGGTTAATTGCGAATTGTTATTTGGATAACAATAAAAATACATTTAATTAAAATGCCTGCCAAGCATTGTGAATAACTTTCAATCTATAGTTATTTAATCGTTTTTACTTATTGTTTTAAAGTGAGATTAGATGATCGCCGTTCAGTACCGGGATCAGATTTGTCAGATCATTTTCATGACAATATCCGATTACATCGTCCAGCTTATTCTTTTTCAATCGGTGGCGCTGGGCAACCTTCTCAATGTAAGCCATCATATCTCCCTGGGCAGCCTCATAAAGGTCCATGGCCCCCAGCGTGGCATCACAGATGGTATAGTACTGATCATCCTCCAGTACCAGCTGAGAAAGCGCACCTGCAAACAGGGTATCCTCCAGGTTGAATTTGTTCTTCCAGCCCGCACAGAGGATCAACAGATCTTTTCCCACTTGCTTAATATGCTTTGCCAGAGCCGAAATATTAAGATAGGCGCCAATTAGCACCTCGCTCCCGCTGGAAGCAAGATTGATGGCGTTAGTTCCATTGGTGGTGCTGTAGACGATTTGCTTTCCCTTCACGCGCTCCGGAGAAAAATTGTAGGGTGAATTCCCAAAATCGGCAAAATCCCTTACAATTCCATCCCGTTCGGCCGCCACCATAAATCCCTGCTTCTTATAGGCCTTTGCCTCTTCCAGTGTCCCCACCGGGATAATCCGTTCTACCCCATTCATAAATGCGGTTACAATGGCCGAGCTGGCCCTCAGTATATCGGTAACCACCACCACTGCATCCCTGTTCTCATAATAGGGGAAAAGTGCAGGTGAATAGCAAACCTCGATTTTGTGCTTCTCCATATCCATATCTCACTAATTAAACTTAGGGCTTATAGAAGGGAAGCCTGACTACCCTGGCCGCTACCTGCTTGTTACGTATTCCAATGCGAATCTCGCTACCCTTTTTTGCATACTCAACATCCACATATCCCATTCCGATTCCCTTTTTCAGCATGGGCGACATGGTTCCTGAAGTGACCTCCCCTATGGGATTTCCATCACCAGTAAGTATGGGGTAATGCTGCCTGGGGATTCCACGATCCAGCAGTTCGAAACCAATGAGTCGTTTTCTTACACCCTCGGCCTTCTGCTGCTCATGTTCGGCGCGGTGAATAAAATCATTACCATCATTGAATTTGGTAATCCATCCAAGACCTGCCTCCAGTGGAGATGTGGTATCATTGATATCGTTTCCGTAGAGGCAAAATCCCATCTCCAGCCTCAAAGTGTCCCTGGCAGCCAGACCGGCTGGCTGTACGCCCATCTCCTTTCCGGCTTCGAACAGCTTGTCCCAAATCTGGGCGGCATCTCCATTAAACATGTAGAGTTCGAATCCTCCTGCCCCTGTATAACCAGTATTGCTAATAAGTACGTCCGTTGCCCCGGCAACTTCACCTGTAACAAAATGGTAATAGGGCACCTCCGACAATTCTATCTCTGTAATAAGCTGCAACAGTTCAGTTGCTTTGGGCCCCTGTACCGCCAGCTGTGAAATCTGGTCCGATGCATTCACCACTTGCGCCCCGGCTGTATTTTGCTTTAGAATCCAGTTGTGGTCCTTCTCCAGGTTGGATGCATTTACCACCAGCAGGTACTTTTCATCATCATACATATAGACCAGCAGATCATCCACAATACCACCCATGTCATTGGGAAAACAACTATACTGTATCTTCCCAGGCTCCAGCAGGGCCACGTCATTGGAGGTGATTCTCTGAACCAGTTCCTTTGCTTCCGGGCCCTGAATCCATATTTCGCCCATATGCGATACATCAAAAATCCCCACGTTCTCCCTTACATTAATATGCTCCTGGCTCACACCAACATACTCCACTGGCATCTGGAAGCCTGCGAAGGAAACCATCTTTGCACCATGCAACAGATGTTGGCTGTAAAATTGCGTCTGTTTCATAGGCACAAAAGTAATATTTTCCTACAGGAAAGAAATTGTTAAACAACAGGATCTACTTGGAGAGTACCTTGAATTCGACACGCCTGTTCTGCGTCCTTCCTTCGGAGGTGCTGTTGTTGGCAACAGGCTGTGTATCAGCGTATCCTCTGGACTCCAGCTTTTCCTGAGGGATCCCCTTTCCAACCAGGTAATTCACCACGGCACTGGCTCTGTCCCGTGAAAGTTTCTGGTTGATACGCAGCGACCCGGTATTATCGGTATGTCCGGAAATCTCCAGTCTTATGGAGGGATTGTTTTGGAGGAAACGGAGCACCTGGTTCAAGGCATCTTCCGATTCTGGTCTCAGAATGGCTTTACCGGTCTCAAAGAAGATATGATCAAGCACTACCTTAATACCCACCTCCACTTTTTTAAGAAAGAAATTCCTGTGAAGTTTATCATCGCCCGTTTCATTGGAAAAATCGAGGATATCAAGGTAATACATATAGCCGGGTGAATTGATCTCAATGGCATAGGCTAAGGGCTCAGGTAAGCTGACCTTGTATGAACCTGTAGTATCTGACACCACAAATGCCTTTCTTTCCCCCGTTAAGGGATCAAAAAATTCCATTTTGGCCACAATGGGCTCGACACCTCCGATGGAATCAACCACCGATCCCTGGAGCAGCAAAGAGTGATCCAGAACCCTAAGCTCAGGTATCATCAGAAAACCAGTCCTTTCAGGGCCCGGACCGGCCACCAGCTGGTCCTCGGTTTGCAGGACCAGCTCCTTTTCAGACCCGAGAAAGACCACCTTACAGATATCCTTGGAACCGGATCCACCCTCCCTGATGGCTGAATAATAGCCATGGCTTCCTGTACGATCTGTTATATAGAAGATCTCATCATCAGGTGTGTTAAGAGGATAACCCAGGTTCACAGGATCCGACCAAGTTCCATCCTCTCTCCTTTCCGAGCGGAATATATCAAATCCACCCATGCTGTTGTGTCCCTTCGATGCAAAAAAGAGGTACTTGTTATCGGGCGAAATAAATACCCCTTCCTCATCATAGGAAGTATTGATGGTCACCCCGAGATTTACAGGCTTGATCCACTTCCCTTTGCTGTCAAGTGTGGAAAAGAGAATGTCCTTTCCCCCCAGGGTGAGCTCTCTGTTTCTCGAAACATAATAGAGCTCCTTTCCATCGGGGGATAAACAGGCAGAAGTTTCACCATCCTTACTTGTCAGTCTGCCCGATACACTCTTGGGACGGGTCCATTTGTTTTTATCAGACTTGAATGAAGAGAGTTGGATGTCCCCTCCCTGGATGGCGCCCCGGTATAGAACCAGTGTATTGCCATCGGCTGTCACACCCACCACCGCATCGTTATTGTCTGTATTAAAAGGTTTGTTATACCTGATTGCCTTTTGAAACAAGCCGTCTTCCAGGGGTGCCCGGTAGATATCCTCATTGTACTTGTTATCTATCTTGTTTCGCTTTCCCTTTCCATAGGGGCGGCGTGATGTGAAAAAGAGAGCGGTGTCGTTGAATGCAAACAGCGGATTGTAATCATCATACTTTGAATTCACCTCTTCTCCCAGGGGCTGGATAATTACTCTTACAGGTTTGCGGGAGAGGCTCTTTCCGTTCAAACATTCATCAAAACGCTTGGCAAGTGTTTTTGCAAACTCCATCTTCTCTGTGGGATCCAGCAGACTGCTGTGGATGTTGTACTGCTCCATGGCTTTGTCAAACTCCAGAACCAGCTGGTAGGCCATTCCCAGTAAGAGGTGAATATCTCCGCTTACCTGAGCATCGATTGTATAGGCACGGAGCAAATAGTTGATTGCCTCATATTTATTGTCCGTAAAGAGATAGCAAACTCCCAGCTTATAGTTGAGTGCTGCATGATCTGGATTGTACTGAAGTGCATAGAGGTAGTGGTCCCTGGCCATAGGATAGGTGCCCAATCCTTCTTTATAACTCCGGTCTCCCTCCTTAATACTTTCCCAGGCTTCCTTATAACCTGTATCGATTCCTGTTTTGAATGTTTTACTGCTAATTTTTACATCCTCCTGCGACCAAAGCTGCCCATAAATGGCAAGAAAGCATAGCCCTGTAATCACATATCTAAGTGCAGTAGATCTCATATCAACGGTCGCATTCATTAATAAAATCACTGGCTTCCTCCGCTCCAAGCGCGATTGCCTGGTGCCAGTCCTCACAGGCACCTTCAAGGTCACCTGTCAATTCCCTGACTAATCCTCGATTCAGGTATAGCATTGCCTCACCCGGATGCTCCTCTAAGGTTTCGTCCAGTAGCTGAAGGGCAGGAAGATACTGACCCTGTTCTGCCAGCAGGGAAGCCTTATTAAGTTTTGCAGAGGCCCACTGGCCCCCACCGGTAATGGCTGCATTAAAATCAAGCAGGGCACCCTCCTTATCTTCGGTAAAATAGCGGGCATACCCTCTGTTGTTCAAAGCAATAACAAGGTCAGGATTAAGTTCAAGTGCCATGGAATAATCTTCAATTGCCCCCATATAGTCACCCATCAAAATCTTTACAGAGCCCCTGTTATTATAGGCCAGGGCAAATCCGGGATTAAAAGCGATGGCCTGCTGGTAATCGAAATGCGATCCCTGGTAATCTCCTCCCCTTCGCTTGATACCAGCACGCTCGTGATAAGCCAGTGCAAAGTCTTCCTTTAGTTCAATGGCCCGAACCAGGTCATCCATGGCCAGGTCATCACTTCCATCCCTGATCTCTGTGAGTGCCCTGTAATAGTAGGACCAGGGTCTTTGAAATCCATTGGAAATGGCCTGATCAAAAAGCCTCCTGTCCTCTCCGGTAGTGTCCGTACCAAAGAGTATGTACCCTTCATAAAAATAAGCCTCCCCCAATGAAGGATTGTAGTGCAGAGCCATATCAAGAGCCGCCTTGGCATCCTCCATGACTCCCCATTCAATAAGTATTTGCCCCCTGAGCAACCAGGCCGAAGCAAAGGTGCTATCCAGTTCAAGACACTGAGAAACACTGGAAGAAGCAAGTTCATACTCCCCTTGCTGTACATAGGCAATGCCCTCATTCAGTGCTTTATCCCTTAGCTTACGCTCAGAGAATGAGGGTTGGCCATGCACAAGCTGGCATGTGATTAAGCCTACAATAATAATTAGCAGATTTCTTTTCATCTTCAATCGCTCCGGACAAATATCTCAAAAAGTTTTATTTCTAAAAATAATTTAAATATTTTTAGTGTTCTAAAGTAGTTTTCAACCTAAACCTATTTCCAGGCCATCATGATAACAGATTTGAACTATCTTAAGACCATGTCAGGCGGCGATTCAAAGTTTATTCGGGAGATGATAGATCTTTTTCGGGAGCAGATCGAAGAGTACAAAAGTATCATGCCTGAATTACTTGAAAAGAAGGATTATGATGGCCTCTCTAAAATCGCGCATAAAGCAAAATCATCCGTGGCAGTTATGGGTATGAAAGAGGTTTCCGATCTTTTAAAAGAACTCGAGATCCTTGCACATGACCAGAAAGATGTGGATCGGTGTGAGTCCCTGGTCTCCCATTTCCTTGAGCAGAGCGAAATAGCAATTGTCGAGCTGGAAAGCTCCTATTAAAAAGGTCCCGTATGCTGAAAACAAAAAACATCAACGATATTCTGGTGGTGAGCTTGAAGGACTCTCAACGCCTGAATGCTATGATTGCTGAGCCAGTCAAAGTACAATTACTGGAGTACTTTAATAAACCCAACACCAACCTGGTATTTGATCTACAGGGAATCTCATTTATCGACAGTACGGGTTTCGGTGTTTTTCTTTCAATCATGAAAGCTGCAAACAACAATTACGGTCAGTTCAAAATTTGCAATGTGAATTCTGAAGTAATGGAACTGTTCAAACTGCTGCAGTTGCATCATGTCTTTGAAATTTATAATGAATTGGATCCCTGCCTGAAGAGCTTCAATCAATAATATTGTTTACTTTTGCAAGCAATTAAAACCACTTGATATGCAACGATCAATTTTATGGGTACTTATTGCGTTCCTGGCAGTTTCATGCAACCAGACCGTAAATAAAGAAGGAGACAATCAAGAAGCTAGTAAAACAGAGCAAATAATTTCTGCCACCATCGTGGAGTTACTTGCAGCTCCTGCAGATTACCAGGACAAGGAGGTGGCCGTCTCTGGGATGGTAACACATGTATGCAAACACGGTGGCCAGAAGTGTTTCATCGTGGCCGATGATGGCGAGACCCAGATAAGGATTGTTCCGGGGGGGGATATTGATGAGTTTAAAGTGGAGATGGAGGGTTCGACCATCGCTTTCAAAGGGACCTTCAGGGTTCAGACAGCGGTGCTGGCTGAAGAACAGCTGGAAGATTATGAATCCAAGGAACACCACGAGGAGGAGCAGTCTCACAGCAGCGCAGAAAAAGCCGAATACTTTTTAGAGGCGGTGGATTTCAAAGAAGTTACTCAGTAAACTAAATGAGTTGGCGAAAGTTGAACCGGTGGATACACCGGGAACTGGGATTCCTGTTTTTTGGAATGACCATCATTTATGGTATTTCAGGTATCGCACTGAACCATTCTGTGGCACGGCACTGGAATCCGGGCCTTATTACAAAAGCTACAAGCATCCAGTATCCTGGCACACTTCAAAAAGCCGATGTGGACCGGGCTACCATCGAAAAGATACTGGAACTCACCGGTGAGAAAGAGAATTACAAACAGTACTATTTCCCCAACGAGGATCATTTGATGATCTACCTGAAAGGGGGGCATATCACAGTAGATTTGCCAACGGGCAGCATGCAGCTTACAAAGATTCGGAATCGACCCGTTTTTCAGGAACTCAATTACCTTCACTACAATAAACCGAAAAAACTGTGGACCTGGTTTTCAGACCTTTATGCGCTGGGCTTGGTCCTGATTGCCATATCCGGTCTCTTCCTTATAAAGGGAAGAAAAGGCATCACAGGGCGTGGAGGAATTCTCACCATTATCGGGATCCTGATCCCGCTTGCACTGCTCATTGTCTACCTATGGTTATAACTTAGGCAACTTCCGGGTCCGATATTACGTATATTCCAAATGACTGCCTAATATACCTCTAATATGAGTGAAGAGATCCTGAAAGCCTTAATGCAATTATTTGCTATCGTTTCAAGACCCGGGAGCGAAGCCTCTGAGCGCAGACTGATGGTGGATTCCTTCCTTAACAGACAGCTCAACCAGGAACTATTGGCCGTATATCTGGATATTTTCGACGACTATTTCAAACAGGTAATTGAGGAGGATGCCAAAGTATCAAAAAAAGAAAGGCTGTTAGCCAGACGTTCAGTCAGGGTACTTAAAATATGTACCGTTATCAATGAAGCGCTCACACAGGCACAAAAGATCGTGGTGCTGTTTCAGCTGCTGGAATTTATCAAATCGGATAAGCTGCAGGCCTCCAGCCAGGAGATGGAATTTATCTTAACAGTATCTGATACCTTTCACATCCCCGATAAAGATTTTGATCTAATCAGAGAGTTTGTCCTGTCGGACAGAGAGCTGGATGATAATACCGATTACCTTATGGTGGATGGTAACCTGGAGAATGGACCAGGAAAAAATATCAAACATATCTACAGGGATAACCTCATTGGCCAGATTCGTTTCATCCAGATCAGCTCCACCAACCTCTATTTCGTAAAGTATATTGGTCAGGCAGAACTCTATATGAACGGACAGCTTCTGGAGCCCTATAAGACCTATCCGCTTACTATAGGATCGTCCCTTCGAAATCAGCAGATTGCTCCTGTTTATTACAGCGATGTTGTCTCCCTTTTTGTGGGAGATATGGTAAAATCCAGAATTGTATTTGAGGCCAACCACATCACCTACAGGTTTAAATCCGGAGATACAGGCCTGGACGATTTAAGTTTTACTGAACAATCGGGACGCCTGGTGGGAATCATGGGTGCCAGCGGCTCCGGAAAATCCACATTGCTCAATGTTCTAAACGGAAGTGCTGCACCTTATAAAGGAGAGGTTCAGATTAATGGCATTGATATCCATAAAGGCGATCGCGATATTGACGGGATCATTGGTTTTGTCTCCCAGGATGACCTTCTTATCGAAGAGCTTTCTGTCTTTCAGAATCTATATTACAATGCTAAACTCTGTTTTGATAACTACACAGAGGATCAACTGGTAGAGACGGTCCACGCTGTATTGACAAACCTGGGACTTTTCGAGATCAGGGATATCCAGGTGGGATCACCCTTGAATAAAAAAATCAGTGGCGGACAGCGAAAGAGGCTTAATATTGCCCTGGAGCTAATTCGGGAACCGGCCGTACTCTTTCTGGATGAACCCACATCCGGATTATCGAGCCGTGACAGTGAGAACATCCTGGACCTGCTCAAGGAACTAACCTATAAGGGCAAGCTGGTGTTTGTGGTGATTCACCAGCCCTCCTCCGACATTTTCAAAATGTTCGACAGGCTGTTGATACTCGATAACGGCGGATACCTGATTTACAATGGGAATCCCGTCGATTCGATTATGTACTTTAAATCGAAGGTGCAGGCAGCAGACTGGAACGAAAGTGAATGTCAAACCTGTGGTAATGTAAATCCTGAACAGGTATTTAATATAATAGAGACCAGTGTTCTGGATGAATATGGAAAACTCACACACACCCGGAAGATCTCTCCGAAAGAGTGGAGTAAGCATTTCAAGAAACAGAATAAGGAGGCAAAGAAAACCAAGGCCACAAAGAATGAACTGCCAGAAATCTCTTTCCGGAAACCGGGCAAAGTAAAGCAGTTTGGTGTATTTCTTAAGCGTGATATCCTCAAAAAACTTAGCGATACACAATACCTGATAATCAATTTCCTGGAAGCCCCCTTTCTTGCTTTCCTGCTCGCATTTATTGTGCGCTATTTCGATACCGACGTATCCAATGAAGTTGGATATATGCTGCTGGAGAACAAAAACATGCCTGTTTACATATTCATGTCGGTAATCGTTGCCATATTCATGGGGCTTACTGTAAGTGCTGAAGAAATTATCAAGGACCGGAAGATATTGAAGCGCGAAGCATTCCTGAACCTGAGCTGGTCCGGATACCTGCTTTCCAAAGTAGCAGTCCAGTTTTTGTTGTCTGCCATACAGGCGTTTACCTTTGTGATCGTTGGGAACACGGTGATGGGAATACACGGTATGTACTTTGAATACTGGCTGGTACTCTTCTCATCCTGGGCCATGGCCAATATGATGGGACTCCTCATATCGGACAGCTTCAAAACGGTGGTAACCATTTATATACTCATCCCCTTCCTTGTTATTCCACAAATTATTCTAAGCGGGATCATCGTTAAATTTGAGAACCTCAATCCCCAGATTTCATCCCCGAAAAGGATTCCCTTTTATGGTGAAGTCATTACTGCTCGCTGGGCCTATGAAGGGCTGGCAACCTATCAGTTCATGAACAATGATTACGACAAAAATTACTATGCCTGGAACAAACTTAAAAGCCTTGCAGGTCTGAAGTCCAATTTCCATCTGAAAGAGCTACTAAATAAATTGACCTATATTGAAGTTAACCTGGAGAATCCAGATGCTGCTGAAAAGATATCCTATAACCTGAAATCGCTTCAAACAGAGATTCAGGATGAGCTGAGTGAAAGGTTGATCATGAAGGATTACTTAAAGGAGACACCCACCTTTACCATGAAATACCTTGATCAGCTTAACACTGAATCGATCAATAAGGATATACTTGGATATACGCGGGAATATCTTGAAACTCTGAATGATTTTTATAAGAAAGCATACAAAGCGGCGAATGTGAAGACCAACGAAATCACACAATCCTTCAATCTGGATGAATTACAGGAGCTTAAACAAATGCATTCCAACAAAACCCTGGAAGAGTTTGTAACCAATAAAAAGACCTTTGATTACTTCATTGAATATAAGGGTGATATGATCCAGGTAAGAGATCCCATCTACCGTGATCCGACTCATAAGTTTATCAAGGCACATTTTTACGCCCCGCGAAAAATGATTGCAGGCACCTTTGTCCCCACCCTGTGGGTCAATGTGATGGTCATCTGGTTCATGACACTAATGCTATATATCCTACTCTACTTCAGAGTATTCAAGAAATTCCTTGATTATATTGAGCGAATCACCCAAAAGAAGACCTATTAACATTTTTATGTAGCGCTATTTCAGGACGAGACACCCTTTGAAAACAGAAGAGGCTAACCTTTGGGAATAGCCTCTTTCTTAAAGCATTATATTGACGGGAGCCTGCTACTCTACAATCTCGATCATTTTGAAGGGTACTCTGATGATGGATTCATAATCTTCTCCAGCCTCAAGCATATCTTCATCATCTTCCTCGTAGTACCAGTTAATAATTACTTCGCTTTTGCCCTTATGAATGGCCTCAAGTTTCTTAAATACATCCAGAATGCACTTAGAAGAGCTGGTATTAAAATATTCTAGCTGAACATTTACCTGTGTGAGATCCATGGGCGAACCGCTATATTGTTCCAACCACTCCACAAGTGGCTTATAGAACTCAATAGAGTTCTCTGGTATTGATCTTCCTTTAATTTCAATGACCCCCTCCTGGCCGTCAAACTTCACACTGGGTGTCTTTGCTGTTCCTTCTATCGAAAGCGCTTCCATATTATGTCTTTTAACAGTTATGATCCCTATAAATCGATGAACACATCGAGATTAAAAAAGTAATAGGTATCGTCAAATTTCTCAAAAGTGTAGTCTAGTTGGTTACCAGTTTTGCGGGCGATATCAACCAATCCGAGTCCCCCGCCTCCCTTCTCCGAAAGTCTCTGGTGGTTCAGAATAAACTTGTACATATCCTTCAGTTCTTCTCTGGTCATGGAATTGATCTTATCGATCTTGTTCCGAAGCACATCCACCTTATCCTGACCAATGAAGTTGCCAGTAGATATCTTATATTTATCATCCTGACGGCTTACCACAAGTATACCGAATTTGTCGTCAAACATCTTCTGCATCTCGTCAGGTAAAACTTCGATATGATGATAGAGATTCTGAAGGCTTTCCACCAGTACATTGTATACCTTCTTGCGAATCTTTGAGCTTTCACTGTACTCATCCATCTTGGACTCAACCACCTCTAGGACATTGCTTATAAGCTCACTTGAGATACTCCCCTTGAAAGCCATTAGCACATCTCCGCCATTCAGTCTGGAGTAATACTCATTGATATCAAAGCTCATTTAGGCTTCTTTTTATTGACAAGCTATTCACTAATTTGATAGCAAATATAAAAAAAGTTTCGCTAACTAATATAGATAAAAAAACCCTCTTCTGGCAAGGAAACTACTCAAATTCGTTATTTTTTTTGATTACCTGCTGATTGAGCTTTATGATCCTTCCAATTGCCCAGAAAGGTAAGATAGTTCACATAGGAGCACTCAAGGGAACCATTGTAGAGGACCCGCTTACTGGCCGGTTTGAGTCCTACCCTACCCAATGCCTTTTTGCTTGATGAAAGGATCCATGCATCAGATCCCGGATATTTATGTTTTAAAGTACTACCGATCATACTATAGAGCATCTCGATATCGTCCGGCTTCATTCGTTCTCCATAAGGCGGATTCATAAGCAAGGTGATACTCTCCATTCCTGTAGATTCAGCAAAATCTCCCTGTTCCACGGTAATGATGTCTTGCAGATCCATCTGCTTCACCTGACGACGGGTAAGTTCAACCGCTTCAGGATCTATGTCCCGCGCAATGATCGGAACACCTACCTCTCTTTCTTGGGAAAGTTTTTGTGCCACATGCTCCATCAGGTCCCTATCAAAATCTTTCCAGTTCTCAAATCCATACTGTTTCCTGAAGATTCCCGGAGGGATGTTTGCGGCAATCAATGCTGCTTCTATGGCCAGCGTCCCGGAGCCACACATAGGATCCATAAATGGAGTCTTGCCTTCCCAGCCGGAGATCATCAACATGCCTGCGGCCAGCACCTCGTTGAGGGGGGCCTCAAAATAACCATGTCCCGTTCTGTATCCACGCCTGTGCAATGAACCACCAGAGCTATCAAGGGAGATGGTCACCCATTTTCCTGAAATATGAACATTAATCAGCAGATCAGGCTGCTCCCGGTTTACGGAGGGCCTCAGGTTGGTTGCCTCCCTGAACCGGTCCACGATGGCATCTTTCACCTTCTGGGAAACATACTGGCTGTTGTTGAAATGGGGGGAGTGAACCACCGAATCAATGGCAAAGGTCATCCTGTTATCCAGGTGTCTTGACCAGTCAAATCTCCTAACCTTCCTATAGAGGGTATCGGAATCTGTCGCATCAAAGCTCAGGATGGGAAGCAACACCCGCAGTGCCAGCCTTGAAGCCAGGTTTGCCCGATACATCAGGGCCATCCCACCATAAAAAGTTACACCCCTGTTTGCAATTTCTATCCGACTCGCCCCGAGAGACTTTAACTCTTCGGCTAGCAAAGGTTCAAGACCTTTCAGTGTTTTCGCATGGAATTTCTCAGGTCCTGTCATCACAAGGGATTATCTATTTTCGACTTTCGCCAGTTTTTGATGAAGTAAGGATGGATTTTCCAGAATCTCAACGGCCTTAATAAAGACCTCATCGGAGGAGTTATAGACTTCAAAAAAGTGCTCCATCCCCCACAGGTCCCTGGCCATATAACTTTTAAACAGTAAGGTGAC
>DAOWFP010000019.1 GCA_030637895.1 Bacteroidota bacterium
ATCGGTAGTATATGAGCCCTTTAGAATGGTCTTAATCTCAGGCATGCCTTGCTCTTGAACAGCTGGTCTGAAATGTTAATTGTTTTAAATTCAGTTAAATGAACATCGAAGAAATACGAGAATACTGCATCAGTAAACCCGCTGTCACCGAAGGATTACCCTTTAATGATACAGCCCTTGTCTTCAAAGTGGCCGGGAAGATGTTTGCCTTGCTGGACCTGTCTGAGGATAGCAGGGGAATCAGTCTGAAATGTGATCCGGAACTGGCCATTGAACTGCGGGAGCAGCACTCCGAAGTGACGCCTGCCTGGCACTTTAACAAGCAACACTGGAATGGCGTGGATCTTCAGGGCAGCATCAGCAATAGTCAGCTAAAGGAATGGATCGACCATTCCTATACCATAGTAGTTGGCAGCCTGCCTAAGTCAAAAAGAGAGACACTTAGATAGATATGAGGGGTAAATACCCCGGGAGCAAACCAATTTTTAAAATCTAGCCTGCCTGACTTTAGACTTCTTTGAAACATCATAGACCATGAGTTCATCCCGATGACGAATAAAGAGATTTCCATTAAAGATGGAAGGATGTGACCAGTGCGCCCCAGCTCCTTCAACTTTAAAAGAACTAACCAGATCAAATTTTTCCGGATTAGGTTTGACCAATGCCAGATTACCCCGTTTCTCTTCGTAACAATATAGCATTCCATCAGCATATATGATAGATCCCTTGTTTTGCCAGGTTTCTTCATATTGAACCTCTCCTGTTTCCCAATCAAGGCAAACCCAATTGCCATTCACATTATTGATCCAGTTGGAGCCATAGATATGTCCACTCACCTTTACAAAGCCGCCATGATGAGTGTCTAAGGTGTGATTGAACCATTTTTCTGTTACGGATTCACCTGAAGGATCAACTTTAAGCATCACAGAGGGATAATCATATCCTTGCGAAATATAGATTTCGTCATCCTTAAAAATGGGAGTATTTGTCAAAACTGATATTAAAGCACCGCTGGTATATGCATCATAATATGGATTACTTGGATCATGGGGTAATACTAAGTCGGGTTTTATGTATAAATAAACCCATTTGAATACTCCAGATTCAGGATCAACAGCCACCAGATGTTCTGCTGTCATTGCAAGGATAAATCTTAGATCTTTATATTCATATAGAATAGGGGATGTCCAGGAAGGATCTGTATTCAGACTTTCACTTTTCCACGCCAGTTCCCCAGTCTTCTTATCATAGGCAACAACAGTAGTCATGTCTCCACAAGGGGTAGAGATTACTATATCATCTACGATTAATGGAGATTCTGCCTGACCCCAATTTCTCCTCGGCGACTCAAATTCTTTATCCACGTCTACCTTCCAGATTATTATTCCTTTCCGGGCATCAATACATACCAATTCACCGGATCCACTGAATACATATATCCTGGATCCATCAACTGTTGGTGTACTATAGGTTTCAGGATAGGAACCATTCCAGGATCGTCCATATGGAAGTTGCCACTTGACATTTCCTTGTAAATCAATAGCGGATAGATAATCCAAGGTGTCAAACATACCAGATACATAAATGGTGTTATTGGCCATGATCGCAGACGAAAATCCCAAACCAATTCCTTCGATAGTCAGGACTTTATGGGGACCATCTTCAGGCCACTGCTTTAAGAGCCCCTTTTCCTTGAAATGACCATCTCTGTTCTCTCCCCGCCAGTTGGAGTTCTGAGTGCACATACTTAAAGATAATACCGTGCTGATTAGGAGAATTACTTTTAAGTTGGGCAATTTTATAATTTGTTGTTTATAATTCTTGCGAAATTTCACTTGCAGCTTGCTATTGGAGCTGGTAAAAGCCAATTTGCTGACAACAAATTATCCTATAAATCCATGCAGTTACTTACACCGCCTCTATTTAACAGGAAATTAACATTCAGGCTGTTTTCCCATCTTCTACACACTTAAATAACAGAGTATAAAGCAAGACTGGAATGGCGTGGATCTTCAGGCAGCATCAGCAATAGTCAGCTAAAGGATTGGATCGACTATTCCTATACCATAGTAGTTGGCAGCCTGCCTAAGTCAAAAAGAGAAACGCTTAAATCGTAATGTGCATGTCGTCAACAGGCACCCCACCCATGTCATTTCCAAATAGCTGAATGCACACCGGTCCTTCCATTAAGGAGGCACTATTGCCCCAGCTCCTCATCTATCAAAAGGGAAATAGCATCAATTTCTCGCTGAGCCAGGTGATAGATTTCATCTTTTTCCTTCATAAAATTAATACTGACAAGAATAAGATTTTGGAATTGGAACGTGTAGAGCTCATCAGGTTTTTCAGCTACACTTGATGAAAGGTTTATATTATTTAGAACAACCGGGCCGATAAAATCAAGGATAATTTCTTGATGGATCGTTTCCATTCTATTCAGGTAGATATAAGCTTCCTCCAAATCCTGAAGCAAGGTAATGATTGTTATATTGTTTAGTAATTTCAATTCCCCACTGTTAATCAAATTCTGGTACACATTACTACTTCTGTTAAAGTCAGAATAAGAGAAGAGTTCTGGAGCAATCTTAATGAGCGTATCCAACTTACTTCTGTCATTTTCACTAATAATCTGGTTGGCAAATTGGAATTGTATGTATAATCTTTTGTTAAAGTCAATCACACCCTGAAGCTCCTTTTTATCCTCAATGATCCTATTATTAATGTTCTCGTAGATTTTTAACTCATCCGTTCTTTGAGATTTTTTGATATCCCAGTTGTTGATGGAAAGCGCAATTAATATACCCGCAACCACCAGGAAGACTTCAACAATTCCGAAAATGAGGTAGCGTTTCATCTTGCCTTCCAGCATCTCTTTGATTCTCAGTTTTAAAAAGATCTCACTCATAATGCATACAAATATATTTTGTAATAACACACTAATGTACAGATGATTCTTCATCGAAACTAATTTCTGGCTCAGGCATTTTAATATCTTTATTAGTAATTATTTAATAGTTTACCCATGAGTATATTCGAATATGTAACAGGAACCATGATGCTGATTGTAGGGCTGGGTGTAACTCGCCTGCTGAGCGGACTGGTGGACAGGTTTCGTGACCGTGATATTAACAAGCCTCACTGGATCCCACTGGCATGGGCCCTACTGGTTTTTGTCTTTCAGATGCAATTTCTCTGGGCAGCATTTGAATTGAACAGTCTGATCGAAACTTGGTCCGTCACCACTTTTGTTTTTATCCTTGTTTATGCCCTGACACTCTTTGTTGCGGGTGTGCTTGTGGTACCGAGGGCAGTAGTAAAACAGGATGTAGATGCCTTCAGTCATTTTCTAAAGGATGGTCGCTGGGCCCTCCCGGTTCTGGCATTTATGCATATATGGGCTTTCCTTATTAATCCTGTACTATTTAGAGTTCCCGTTTTCGATCTCCGGAACCTCCTGGATTTCCTGGGAGTTGCAATTATTATGACAACATTCTTTTCAAGAGCAAAACGTTGGTGGGCTGTTGGAACCATCCTGTACGTTGTTTATGACATTATTATGATTGTGCTTATTACTCCTGGCCAGTATAAATAAAGCTTGGAATTTAATGCTGTACCACCGTTATTTGTTTATTGAATCCCAGGAATCAATATTTTTCATAATGATGCGATATATCCTTCTCCTTCTCCTTCTCACTATCACACTTTTTTCCTGCTCCGAAAAACCCCGTTTCGAGTTAATGGTTTCGGATCATACAGGAATTGAATTTATAAATAGAATCACCCCAAGCGACAGCATGAATGTGATGAGTTTTGAATATCTGTACAATGGGGCCGGGGTTGGCATTGCGGATCTCAACAATGATGGAAGGCAGGATATCATATTTGCCGGGAATCAGGTGGCATCGCGGATATACCTGAACGAAGGAAAATTTAAATTCTCGGATATATCATCTTCATTTGAAGACCTGGATAATGGGCAGTGGTACAGCGGGATAGCCTTTGTTGATATCAACAGTGACGGGTGGATGGATGTGTATCTCACCTGTACTGCTTACAACGATTCAGTAAGAAGAAAGAACAGACTCTTTATCAACCAGGGATTACAGAATGATGGTCAGATGGTTTTCAAAGATATGGCAGAAACATACGGTCTTGCAGATGACAGCTATTCGGTGCATGCTGCATTTTTTGACTACGACAAGGATGGGGACCTGGACCTCTATCTTTTAAACAACCATATCAATGACAGGAATTCCGGTGCCTTCATTCATAAAGTTTCCGATGGAAGCGCTCCCAGCAATGATGATTTATACAGAAATAACGGTGATGGTACCTTCAGCAATTTAAGCATTGAGGCGGGGATTGTATATGATGGATTTGGTCTGGGTCTGGCGCTGGGCGATGTGAATAAAGATGGCTACCCCGATATATACGTATCCAATGACTATATATATAACGATCTGCTCTATATCAATCAGGGTGATGGTACATTTCAAAATGAAATCGATACCTACCTTTCCTATCAGACTAAATCCTCCATGGGCAATGATATGGCCGACATAAACAATGATGGCAATCCAGAGATTTTCACTCTTGATATGATGCCTGAAAGTTATGCAAGGAAGAAGCAAACCATCGGAGGGTTTGGATACATTCATTACATCTACGATGCCAGGTATGGCTATGAGCATCAGTACCTGAGAAATATGCTTCATGTGCATAATGGTTTTATCCATGGAGAGATGATCCCATATAGTGAGTTGGGGCAAATGGTGGGTTTATACCAGACCGAATGGAGCTGGTCTCCCTTGTTTGCAGATTATGATAATGATGGAGATAAAGACCTGATAGTAACCAATGGGTACCCGACAGATATGACAGATAAGGACTGGACTAACTATATCGCCGAGGTATCTGGTGCTGACGCAACACCGCAACATAAAATCAGTAAAATGCCTGCTGTCAGGGTTTCAAACTATGCCTTTGAAAATCAAGGGGAATTGGCTTTTGTTAAAAAAAGCCTGGAGTGGTTTGGTGAAACTCCTTCTTACTCCTATGGAGCCGCATTTGCGGATCTTGATGGGGATGGGGACCTGGACTATGTGGTGAATAATGTGAATGATAAAGCCTTTATCTATAAGAACAACACCCTTGAAGAAGAGGATGGACAGAAGAATTACCTCAGGATAAAACTTAAGGGACAAGCAGATAACTCCATGGCTTTAGGTGCAAAAGTTGAATTGTGGTGCAATGGGTCTTATCAGTTTCATGAGCACTTTATCTCGAGAGGATATACTTCCTCGGTGGATCCGATTATACATTTTGGACTGGCAGAGTATACGGTGGTTGATTCAGTAAAGGTAAGCTGGCCGGCCAGTGATCAGGTTTCGACCGTAAAAAATGTCCAGGCTAACCAGATTGTGGAAATTAATGAAATAGATGCTGTTTCATCCCCGCAGGATTCGCCTTACCTGAAAACTCACGATTATCTTTTTTCAAGGATGGATGGAGTATTAAATTATGAGCATCAGCAAGAGGATCATGTGGATTTTCACAAATCACAGACGATCATACCTCATAAATTCTCCCAGATAGGGCCATGCATCCAAAAGGGCGATTTGAATAATGATGGGATTGAAGACATTATTGTAGGTGCCACTAATACTGTACCTACCAGGGTTTTTCTATACCTTGGGGACAGGTTCGAAGAAGTAAATATTGCTGGTTTAAGCACCGCAAAAGAGGCTCCTGAATCAGACATAGCCATTATAGATGTTGACCGGGATGGTGACAATGATGTCATTGCGCTGTCTGGCGGCTACGAGAACCTGGAGGGAGAATATATCCATTACCTCTATGAAAACAAGAATGGCACCTATACAAAATCACCATTGCCCACAACGCCATTTCCAGCATCTGTGGTGAGGCCCTTTGATTTTGATCATGACGGAGATATGGACCTCTTTATTGGAGCGAGAATTGGATTGGAAATATTTCCCTTTGCTGCCAATTCCTGGCTCTTAGTGAATGATAATGGAGTATTCAGGTCAGAATTATCCATGAATTTCTATGCTGGAATGGTAACAGATGCGGTCTGGAGCGACTATGATGGTGACGGCTGGGAGGACCTTCTTATGGCCAGGGAATGGAATTCCATAGGAGTGCTAAAAAACGTAGAGGGGAGGAGCTTTCAAAATCAGGAGATTCCTGAAATTGAGTCCTTACATGGAATCTGGTATTCCATCACTGCAGGCGATTTTGATCAGGATGGAGATAATGATTTTATTGCCGGAAATCTGGGAGAGAACCATCGCTTTTCAGTGAGTGATCAATATCCCTTGAAGATTTATGCACTCGATTTGGATTTTAATGGCTCATTGGATCCCATATTAACCGGATACTGGAAGGATCAGAATGGTGAAATGAAAGAATATCCTATCAATTATTTTGATGATCTGATGACCCAATCTCCATATTTTGCAATCAATGTGGATGATTATACCTCCTTCTCTTATGCCACCATAGACGATCTCCTTGACAGTACAGTGATGGCCAGAGTGGACTACACCCTCTGGGCCAATACAACTGCCAGTTATATTTTATGGAACAAAGGAGCTAAGTTTGAATGGGAGAAATTACCCGAATTCGCACAGGTTTCACCCATTAAGCATACCATTGTTCATGATTTCAACATTGACTCTTATCCGGATGTGATTCTGGCGGGCAATGACCATACCTATGATATCAGCACCGGGTATTATGATGCAAATAAGGGAATAGTATTACTTAGTAAAGATAATCGGCCCCTGGTGGATCTTAAAACTCCCAGTCAAAGCGGACTCATGCTTCATGGGATGGTCGAATCCCTGCTTTATCTGGAAGGTGAAACACCACTTATCATTACAGGATTTAACAGGGACAAAGCAAGTGTGTTCTCCATGACAAATTCCAGTGAGAATTAAGAATGTGATTCACGGATTTCTTATTCATACCTGAGCGCTTCAGAAGGATTCATGTTGGCGGCACGCCATCCCTGGGAAATAACGGTGACCATAGCCAGGAGAACAGCCAGCAAACCAGCCACCAGGAACAGCGGAATCCCCAGTTTGATCCTGTAAGGAAAATCCATTAACCAGTTGCGCATGAAGTACCAGGCTGCTGGCCAGGCAAGCAGGTTGGCCACCAGCACCAAAATCAGGAACTCATTGGTGATAAGGCGAATGATCCTGCCCACACTGGAACCCGCTACTTTTCGGATGCCAATTTCTCTTATACGTTGTTCAACAGAGAAAGAAGCCAGACCCAGAATACCAAGGGATGCAATCAGGATGGCCAGTATGGAGAAGATGATAAATAATCGCAAAAAACTCCGTTCTTCACTATACAATGATTCTATCTCATCCGTGTAAAAACTGTAGTCAAACTGGTATTCTGAATTCAGCTTATTAAACTCCGATTCTAAAAATGCGATGGTCCCCTGAACATCCCCTGAACCTATCTTAATAGACATCCAACTTACCCAGAATTTGTCCACAAAAAAACAGACCGGTTGAATGGTATTGTGAACCGATTCAAAATGAAAATCTTCTGCCACCCCTACGACAATCCCGCGTCGCGTTCTCCAGTTATCTGTGGCAGGATCAAGTGTTGAGGTTTCAAACCATTTTCCAATGGGATCTTCCCAGCCAATATCCCTTACAGCTGTTTCATTCAGTATAAAACTGGAGACTGAATCCATGCCATATTCCTCTGAAAAGCTCCTGCCTGCAACTATGTGGTTTTCCAGTGTTTCGAAAAAGTCGAAATCCACCGTCACAATCTTGATTGATTGTTCAGCATCCTCGGGAAGGCCCTCTGCCTTATAACCAAGATTACTGGTCAGACCACCTGCTGGTTTTTTATTGGAACTGGTGACGCTGAGGACTTCCGGGTTTTTCAGCACTTCCTGTTTAAATGTTTCATAGTTACCTGGGGGGCGGGGACTGAGGACCACCCCTTCCGGATTTATACCGAGCTCTTTGTTGCTAAGGTGCCTCCATTGGGAAAATACAACCAGGGTAGAGATGATGAGGGCAATTGAGATGCTGAACTGTATTACCACCAGGATTTTTCTGAGGGTAAAACCACCACTGTTTGCAGGAGGTTTTCCAAACAATACGCGAACCGGCAAGAATGAGGAAAGAACAAATGAAGGATAGGATCCTGCAAGAATCCCAATAAGAATTGTGGCGCAGAGAATTGACAAAAGGACCTTCCACTGCATCAGGATGCCCTGATCAAATGATTTTCCTGAGAGGGCATTGAAATATGGCAGCAACAACTGGGCGAGAATCAGTGCCAGGAGCATTGCAACAAATACCAGGATAAGCGATTCAGCCTGGAACTGCCATATCAGTTGTCTTCTCTGCCCCCCCACCAGTTTTCGTAATCCAACCTCCCTGGCTCTTCTGGCGGAGCGGGCCGTAGCCAGGTTCATATAATTAATGCATGCTATGATCAGGATAAATAGAGCTACCACAGAAAATACATAGACGGTTGAGAGGTTTCCGGGGGGTTCGAAATCAAACCTGAGCTTCGATTTCAGGTGGGTATCGAAAAGAGGTTGTAACCAGTAACGGACGTTTTCTGAAGCCCCCTCTTCAAATACCTCCTCAATCAAAGCGGGAAATTTTGCTTCGAGATCCTCTTTTGATTGATTCTCGGGCAAAAGGAGATAGTAGGCAACGGTTCCTTCACCCCAGTTTAGTTTTTGCCGGTCGTTGTAAATATATTCGGCGGTGGACATGGATACCAGCATATCGGGACGGATATGTGAATTATTGGGGTAGTTGTCATATACCCCGGTGATTCTCAATTGAGCTTCTCCCTGAGCCATTGCCAAAACCAGCGATTTATCCAGGGGATCATCCTCTCCAAAAAATTTCCGGGCCACTTCATTAGAAATCACGCAAGTGAAAGGTTCCTTAAGCGATGAGAACGGATCTCCTCTGAGCATGTCAAAGGAAAACACATTGAAGATATTCGAATCGGCCATCATGGCGTTATCTTCCACAAATTCGAGCTCCTCATATCTGAAGGTCAGGGGTGAGGGATAAGATATCCTTACTGCTTCTTCTATCTCAGGGTAGCGAGCTTCGAGCTCGTCCGCCAGGCGGTAAGGACCTATGGCATGAGAGAAGGTTTCTCCATTGGGGCTCGTATAGTCGAAAAAGAGACGATAGATCCGGTCTCCCTTTGCATGGAAGCGATCATAACTGAATTCGTCAACTATGTATAACACTATAAAAAGGCAGCTGACGATCCCGATGGCGAGACCGGATATATTTATCAGGGAATATCCTTTTTGGCGGAAGATATTCCTCAAGGCAATCAGGAAGTAATTTCGTATCATAGCTTGTGTATATATTTTGGCCTGATCAGGCTTTACAAACTCCAGCCCTCTCGGTACTTTCGCAGGACAAATTCATTGGCCGGATCGAAGTTGGTGATCTTCATGTTTTTGGCATCCCAGAGCAACTTCTTTCTGCCGGGATAGGAAGAATCTCCTCCCTCACTGACCTCCAACTGGTAGCTTCGGATGGCCAGGTTCCCCATCAATACCGCTTCCGTGAAAGGCCCGGCATACTCGAACTTAGAACTCAGGTCAGATTCCCCGTATCCCTTCATACAGGCATCCACCCAGGCCACATAGTGTCCTTCCGGAACCCGTTTTTCTGTCTTAGGTACCCCGGCAATCTGCTCATTCAGGGAAAGGGGCAAAAGCAGAGGTTCGCTGCCATAATTACCAATTAGTTTTCCCTTGCTTCCTTCGAAAATCACACCATTGGTCAGCTCGGCCATCTCATGGTCGGCCGGAAGTTCTTCAGGAAACTGAGGACGGAGCCCTCCATCCATCCAGCTTAGGTCTATGACACCTTTCCCGTCGGTTCTGGGAAATTTTAGGTGTGTGATGGAGGAGGAGGGACAACTTTCCGTAAATCTGGCCACCTGGAAAAAGCCCTCATAGGCTGCTGTGGCACTACATTCTACTTCAGTGGGGTAGTCGATGGGCAGGATTCTGAATACCGGATCCATCACATGGCAACCCATGTCGCCCAGGGCCCCGGTTCCAAATCGCCACCATCCACGCCAGTTGAAGGGGTGGTAAGCCGGATTGTAATCGATGGCTTTAGCAGGGCCCAGCCAGAGATCCCAATCCAGTTCCTGGGGTATTTCATGTTTCCCGCTGGGAGCCGCTATGCCCTGGGGCCAAACAGGCCTGTCCGTCCATGCATATACCTTGTGTACGTCCCCGATCAGTCCAGCATCCACGATTTCCTTCATTTTCCGAACCGGCTCTTCAGAAGCTCCCTGGTTTCCCATCTGGGTGACCACCTTGTATTTCTTGGCGGCTTCGGTCAAGGCCCGTGCCTCCCCAATGCTGTGGGTAAGTGGCTTTTGCACATAGACGTGCTTTCCCAGCTGCATGGCTGCCATGGCAGCTACTGCATGAGTGTGGTCAGGCGTGGAAACAGTGACCGCATCGATGTGCTGGTGTTCCTTTTCAAGCAATTCCCTGAAGTCCCTGTAAAACTTGGCATCAGGAAAGTTCTTTTTAGATTGGGCGGCCATCCGGTCATCAACATCACAGAGGAAGGATATTTTGGCATGCTTACTTTCGGCACAGGAAGTTAGGTCTGAGGTACCTTTCCCTCCCGCTCCGATTCCGGCTATATATACGGTATCGCTTGGGGCCACATAGCCCGGTCCCCCGAGGACAAATCGTGGCACAATGGTGAATGCGGTGGCAGCGCCTGTAGTTTTCAGAAAATTTCTTCTGTTGATGCTTTGCATGGTTGTGGATTTTGGATGAATAGCAACTGCTTTGACAAATTGAAGAGCATTCCTACAATTTACAAAAAATTACCGCTCCCCAACACTAGTTTTATCTCCCATATCAGTGGAGTTCAAGCCCACGGTACTATTAATTTGAAAAATCGTTAAAAACTTGAATTCTGCCGAAATAGAGTATTCAGATAAATCATCTATCGATAATATGCTCTTGCTGCGACACCCCATTTTCATTACATTGCCCCATTCTTAAAATCAATGGACATGCAAAAAACCAATGCTCTTATATTCTTAACACTGACTTCTCTTTCCATGGAATAAGGTTCAGGCATGGAAATGAACATATTGAATATCGCTTACATTGTTGCAGGCTTTATTGCTGTAATATTCATCATGTTTTTGCTTACAATTAAAACTGAGCGCAGCTTGCCCAACTACATGTTGGCTGCTTATTTGCTTCTGTTCGCCCTGGATACACTAAATCAGTTTTTTACCTACTATCTATACCCAATTTCACCCATCGCGGGAATGCTTATCAGCCTTTCGGTCTACATGATGGTGCCGGCCCTCTACCTGTTTGTAAAATCATCCATCTTTCGCGATTTCAGACTTACCCCGGAAAGCCTGTTTCATCTGTTGCCATATATTTTGATAAATATCCTTCTGATCCCAGGGTATTTCCTGGTTCATCTTCGTGGGAATTTCACCCAGGAATATGCCTCTGAGGTTTCAGGCAGCCTGCCAATGATGCTGGCCTATATATTGGTATATGTACAAATAGTAATTTATGCAGTGCTGATACTGTCAGAACTTCGCCACTATAAGCAGCTACTTATTGAAAACTATTCCAATCCGAATATGGGAAACCACCAGTGGTTATTGCAGTTCATTTTGCTGGTACTGGTGTTGTACTTCATTGGATTGGTGAAGAATGTCCTTCGGTTCTCCTCGTCGGAGATCATCTTCAATTATGCTTCAATTATGGTAGTAATCGGTATTTTGATTTTTGTAAGCTGGGTACTGATCAAGTCTCTCAAGCACCCCGGAATGTTTACCGGAATCTACTCTGATATGCAACTGGTACAAAGGATGCTTAAGGAGCCAGACTCCAGCACTAAATTATCCGGGGAATCACTCCAGTTAATAAAAAAGATTAAAGACCATATGGAGGAAGAGGAACCCTACCTGGACTCCTCTTTGAGCATGCATGAACTGGCAGGACAGCTTAACATGAAAGTCAAAGATCTCTCTTTGCTGATTAATCATACCCTGAATCAACATTTTTTCGATTTTGTGAATCAATACAGGATCAATAAGGCCAGCGAAATTCTGTCAGATCCGGAGAATAAGCAAGTTACTGTGCTTGAGGTGTTGTATGAGGTGGGATTTAACTCAAAATCCTCCTTTAATACCACCTTTAAGAAACTGACCGGACAGACTCCAACCCAATTCCGAAAATCTAAACTAGTCTAGCATCATTCCCAGGGATAAAAGTGCACCAACAATATTCAATCCGCAGTGGGTATAAATGGCCAGACGAATACTTTGTGTCTTCCATGTTAAATAGGTCATGGGCATTAAAGCAATAAAAAGGGTAAGATAGATTTGGGGCTGCCAGAAGTGATACAAAGAGAACAGTAGTGCATTTATGACAGGCGCTGATTTCCCCCACTGTTTCATTCGGGGTAAGAGGTAGCCTCTGAAATAGATCTCTTCCAGAAATGGGGCAAGCAGACCATTTAATACGATGTTCGCCAGCAAGGTGAAAACCACAATTCTTTTTGAGTATCCCTCGAAATTCCTCACCTGGTACCCCTCCGGAAGCCAGGAAAACAGTTTTGTAGAAATGATCTCATTCAGGGGCTGGGTTAAACCATAAACCAGATATGCAAAGATTATAAGGCCCAGTGAATAAAGCAGTAGCTTTTTCTTAGGAAGTTTCTCCTTATAGCCATTTAGCTTCCATATGCTAAGAGCACCCTCTTTGGATTTGGCTCTGACCAGATGTAAAAGAATTACCGGGCTTACTACGCAGACTATTGCAATCAGCATAGATAATTGCGGAGGGAGACCCTTTCGCACAAGGATGGGTGTAGCAGCAATGAAAAACAGGGTAATCAGGACACCTGGATAAAGGTGATTCAGAATCGATGTCAGTTTTGTTTGTTGTTCCATGATTTCATGATTTAGGATGAAATAATGGATCAAAGTTGCAGCTTCTGATCGTGTCCTGCGACCGATTAAAAAAAGTCGAACCAATTTCTTAAAAAGCATACGTTCGACTTTTTATTCCCTTTGCATGAACTTCAATATCAAGAAAGCAATGACTATATTTACATGTTGATTTGAAGTAAAATAGAGAAGCTATGATACAAAGAACTATATTGACAGCCTTATTGCTGGTAAGTTTTGGATTGGCAAGTTCTGCACAGAGAAGGGGTGTAACGGTAAAGATTACAGACCTGAAGAAGGTGACCACTACCGTACAGAATGCCTCCTCCTCTTCCTCGTCTTCCTGCGGAACATCCGATTTTCCAATCTACCAGGGAACAGAGACGAAAGATGTGGATATCGCTGATCTGACCTGGATAAGTGTCCGACATGATCTTACTCCCAGCGATCCAAGTTATATCAAGCTTGAGTTAACATTTAAGAATGACACAAGCGGAATCTATGAAATGGTCAGGTACATCCGGTTCACCGGAAAAACAGAGGAGGGTAGCTTTGCCATTCAGGTTAAGGACATCAATACCATTGAGATCGTTCAGAAGATCTAAGGAACCAGGATCAGAGGGAAAACCAGAAGTTGGCTTTGACCATGATCACATGGTTCCCCCCGACAGAAAAGAGATCTCCTGCTATGTCCCCGATGGGGTTGTAGGAAGATTCCCATCCAGACCTGTCATGTGCCCAGACAAAATAGAGGGTCGATCCCAGTTTGTATTCCCACCGGAACACAAGGTTGGTACGGAGTTGCATGAAACTGAAATCGGGATTTGAGAATTGGTAACTCTCCCCCTCATGCATGTAGGTATAGGTGTCCCATTCGGGATCATAGCTCAGGTCGAGCACTTCCAGTCTTTCATGAATGTCCCTTGCCTGTGATTGCGCCACCCGTCTGAAATTATCATATTTTCCCACCGAGTAGTAAGGGCTCCCATAGAACTGAATGGACAGCTCAGGGGTCAGATACAATTCGGCCCGAAAGGTAAAAGAGGTGGTGCGGCGGTCGATCTCACCTACCACATACTCTATGGATGTGCTCCCCGGAATAGAGCTTACATATTGCTGGTGGTATTTCCACCGGGACAGATTTGCGATTCCGCTTATTTTCAATCTTTTCACGGGTACCCAGGTGAGACTGAACCTCAGGGAGTTCTCAAAGAAGTTCTGCATGCCGAGCGTCGAATAACTGTAGAATAAATTGCCATATAGGTCTTTGGCTGTATTGCTTCCCACAGATATCCCCAGATCGTACTTTTGATCGGTTCGAAGGGCAGGACCGCCCCTTAGCTCCCGGGTATCGAGAGAGGAAAAGTTATAGACAGAGCTGAGGTTGAATCTCCATAAGTTGTTGTTCCTGAGCATCAGTGCCATACCTGCCTGGTTTCCTGTGTTTTCGAGGCCAAAACTCCATTCAGCATCCTGGAAAAAAATCAGGTTGTAAGACCTGATCCACTTTTTCGGTTCATTCATCTCGTAGGATACTCTAAGCGTCTGGCTCATGAAATCGGCTTGCCGGAGGTAGCCCATGTCGTTGAGGTTTAGCCCGGGACTTCTATATTGTCCCTGCAGATGAAAATTCCATTTACCTCCATTTTTTCCAACTCTGATTAGTCCCCCGTGACCACCAAGACTTTCACGAAGCGTATCCACTTCGACGTGATCCGCATCGGGACGCTGAAAGCGATGGATATGGGAGAGCTGCTTTCTGAGGATCGCTTCCGTGGAACCATTTAGCTGACTGGCAATGGCTTTTACCTCCAGGAAGTAAGTCTTATTATTCCAGTAGTGTAGCAGGTCCAGTCCCCCGCTGATGGCACTGGAAGGAAGCAAGAGCTCGCTTGTGGAGTCTGAGGAAATTCTGTTTACCATGCTGAAAATCCCACCAACTACTGTGTTGCCCTCCTTGAAGTCCTTTTTAATGCGGGTGGACAGATAGTTGCTTAAGGGGGAGACCTCCAGCTCTTTTTCCGCTCCTGTTGTATCCGTAGCAGTCACTGATTTGCTGGAGGTAAGCCCTTCTACCAGCCCCACAGACAATCCTTTCTTACTTTTTCCCGTAAGCTTTGCGGCACCCAGGATGGTAGTAAAGTTGGGCAGATTGGAAAGGGACCAGTTTCCATAGGGATTTGAAAAGACCGGGGCGCTTCCAATCCGCCTGGAATAGTAGGGAATGTCACCATCCATTTCAAAATCAAATACATCATTCCCCTCCAGGAAAAAGGGTCTTTTCTCTTCGTAAAAGGTTTCAAAGGAGGTGAGATTCAGTACCGAGGGATCGGCCTCCACCTGTCCGAAGTCAGGATTTACCGAGAGATCCAGTGTAAAATCACTGCTGATGCCCACCTTTGCATCCAGGCCTGCATTGAAATCAAAGGGCTTGGGGTTGTCATAGTCGGGAGAGTAGCTTACTGAAGACAGGACATAGGGAAGGAACTCCACCTGGCGCGAAGTCCTGATATTGTTTATCCCCTTCAGCTCTCCAAAGAGATAGACTGTGGCCGGGGCCTCCCTGGGTATGGGATTCCAGCTGTTGGCTTCCTGTTTCCTGGCGATCACCCTGTAGAAATGCAATCCCCATACTTGATCCTTCTCATTGGCATAACGGATCTGGCTAAAGGGGAGCTTTATCTCGGCGATCCATCCCGTATCGGTACGCGTGGTAGCTCCATCCCACACCGCATTCCAGTTAAAATCGAAGCCCCAGTCACCCAGGTGCTTCAGATCCATTTTCTGACCTGCCACTGTAATGCTGAATTCAAATGCTGTACGCTTATCAAAATAGCTGTCCAGGGCAAAACCGGCGATGTCCCCGGCGCGGGAATCTCTGCGACCCAGTTTATCAATGATCTTATCAGGTTCGCTATCGTAACAAATCAAACCCACATAGAGGTTTGAATGGTCGTACAGGATCTTGAAATAGGATTGTTCACTTGCAGGTTTACCACTGTGTGGAAACTGTTGCACAAAATCGCTCTGCCAGTATCCGAGGGTCCATATCTCATCGTCCAGCTCTCCGTCAATTTTTGGTTCAGGAAGCTCCTCAATGTTTACTGAGTTATATACCCGCTTGTTGTTAAGAAGTGAATCAATGTCCTGGGAAAACAGATCCTGCGAGAAATACAGAGAAGCTATGATCGGGATGATAAAGAATACCCAAAATCTGGTTTTGAAAGACATGGTGCACTAATTTACGATTTTTTAATGCTCCATTATTCGCTAAGCAGCAGATTACACCCCCTGATATCGGAATGGTCATACCTCCCCAGCACTTTAAAGCTGCCATCTTCATATACTTTGCCCAGGTCGCCTGTGGCAATAAAGGAACAGCTGTAAATATTGGCCAGGTCAATGATGTTAATGCCGCCCGACTGTCCGGGGGGGAGTAGGGAGAGTGGATCGTTGGGATCGCGTACCAGGACCTTCATCCAGGGAGGTGTTTTGAAAAGGCCGTCTCCGCCTGAGTAGGCCTGGGAGAGCAGCTCGGTCATCCCGTATTCGGAATGAACAGTGTCCAGGTCAAAGGCCTGGATCAGGGCTTCGTGTAATTCACTTCGGACCATTTCCTGGCGACGTCCTTTCATGCCTCCTGTTTCCATAACACGGATATTGTTCCACAGGGACATGGGATGATTTTCTGCCAGGTCCAGCAGGGCAAAGCTGACCCCGAGCAAGAGGGTGGAGTGACTGTCGTTGTTCCGTTTTTCCAGGATGGCAGACAGCTCCCCCAGCTGATCCAGGTAAAAGCCGCTGTCGGGGTGCTTCGACCAGCTGATCAGCTGATCCATCATATAAACCAGGGAGGAACTTTCACGTTCCAGGTAAGAGGGCAGCAAAGCCAGGATGCAGAGGTCCTCTGGTGAGCCATAAGATGTATTGAAGCTCCGTAAGAAACTTTCGCGGTATATCTGTGTATCGGCCACATGGTGGCTGGAGGGTGTTGTTCCCGTCGTGCCACTGCTTTTGAATATTACTTCGGCACTTTTCCCCTCTGCAATAACAGAATGCGATTTAAAGAATTCAATGGGAAGAAAAGGAATCTCTTCAGGCTCCTGAACCCGGGAAACATCTGTTCCGAGTGCAGCCAGGTAATCCCTGTACACTAGTGTATGTTTCGCCTGAAAATGAAAAACCTCCAGGGCTGCTGCCTTGAAGGTCTTCAAGTCGCGTATCTTAAAAATACTCTCTATAAAAGCCTGTTCCATTTCATTTCCCTATCCCCTGATGGCTTTGATGCCGGGGAGAGTTTTGCCCTCAATATACTCCAGCATGGCACCGCCACCTGTGGAGACATAGCTCACCTTGTCGGCAAGACCAAACTTGTTCACTGCTGCTACAGAATCGCCTCCGCCCACCAGGCTGAAACAGCCTTTGGCGGTAGATTCTGCAATGGCTTGTGCGATGCTTACTGTTCCTTTTTGAAAATTCGGCATTTCAAAGACTCCCATGGGACCGTTCCAGAGAATGGTACGGGAGTTCATGATCACCTCGCTCAGCAGTTTTATCGATTCTGGTCCAATATCGAGACCCATGAATCCAACTTTTCCACTATCGATGTCAGCAGCCTCGGTATTGGCATCATTGTCAAATTTATCGGACAGCACCTGGTCCACCGGAAGTATCAGCTTCACACCTTTGGCCTCAGCTTTCTTCACAAGATCGTTGGCCACATCCAGTTTATCCTCTTCACACAAGGAATTTCCGATCTCCCCGCCACGGGCCTTGATAAAGGTGTAGGTCATACCACCGCCGATAATCAGGTTATCCACTTTGTCAAGCAGGTTTTCAATCACCTGAATCTTATCAGACACCTTGGCACCACCCATTATGGCTGTCATGGGCTTTTCAGACTGGTGAAGCACCTTGTCCATGGCCTTGATTTCCTTGTTGATCAGGAAGCCAAACATCCTGGATCCTACATCGAAAAAGTCTGCAATAACAGCTGTTGAGGCGTGTGCGCGATGTGCTGTGCCGAAAGCATCATTTACATAGACATCAGCATAAGTAGAAAGTTTCCTGGCAAATACCCGGGTGGCAGCTATCTCATCGTCGGTCTTGACTTTATTCTCGGCTGTATAGAAACGAAGGTTTTCCAGCAGCAGCACTTCTCCAGGCTTAAGAGCGGCTGATTTGCTCACCGCTTCTTCACCCACACAATCATTGGCAAACTGAATATCAACTCCCAGGAGTTCCGAAAGGGCAGGAATCACATGCTTCAGTGAAAACTTCTCTTCTGGTCCAGACTTTGGACGGCCAAGATGTGACATCAAAATGACTGATCCTCCATCGTGCAACACCTTTTTGATGGTGGGAAGCGCCCCGCGAATCCGGGTATTATCAGTCACCTCATATTGAGCACTCAAAGGCACATTAAAATCAACTCGGATGATTGCTTTTTTCCCCGCAAAATTATAATTATCAATCATTTGCATATCTATAAGTTTTATGTAACATTGTTGAGTTCCACTAAGGAATCCCAAAGGTAAAAAAGAAATTCTACATTTACAGTTTGTAAGAACAATGTTGTTTAAAGAGATCATAGGACAGCAGGAGGTAAAGCAAAAACTCCTGGGACTGGTTCGGGACGACCGCACTCCACATGCACTCATGTTGTTTGGGCCAGAAGGCACAGGCAAATTGACGCTGGCGGTGGCCATGGCTCAATATCTTTCCTGCAAAGACCGGAAGGAAGATGATTCTTGCGGCGTCTGTCCATCCTGCATCAAGTTTGAAAAGCTGGTGCACCCCGATCTTCATTTTGTGGTCCCTGTATTGAAGACAGGTAGCATGACTGCTCCACCGGTCAGTGATGACTATGCTGCAGTATGGAGGGAGACCTTACTGGCCGACTTCTATCTGACAGAGAGCCAGTGGTACGAGGCCCTTGGAGCAGAGAATAAGCAGGGAATTATCAATGTAAAAGAGAGTGAAAACATCATCCGGAAACTGGGCTTCAAACCCTACGAATCGGACTATCGGATGGTGGTGATCTGGTTACCTGAGAAAATGAATCAAAGTGCAGCCAATAAGTTGCTTAAACTGATCGAAGAGCCACCTCAAAAGACCTTAATTCTGATGGTGTCTGAACATACCGATAGGATCCTGCCCACCATATTGAGCCGAACACAGCTGCTTCATGTGCCACCCGTTTCAGAAACAGATTTGCGAGAGGGCCTGCTGCAACAGGAGCAGACAGATCCGCAGCTGGTTGAGGACGCCGTGCTCAGGGCAAATGGCAGTGTAAGCATTGCCTTACAGACCCTGCGGCAGGATGAGATTGAAGCTCATCATTTTGAGCTATTTACCGAATTAATGAGGCTCTGTTATGCCAGGGATATTGTCAAGATTAATGGCTGGGTGGAGCGTGTGGCTGGAATAGGCCGGGAGAGGCAGAAACAGGTGATCGATTATTCACTTCGGCTGCTTCGGGAAAATTTCATGCTTCATATGGAGAATGATACCCTGAACTATATGTCGGCAAAGGAGGCCAATTTCTCAAATAAGTTCAGCCCATTTATTCATGAAGGAAATGTACACGCCCTGGCAGAGGCCTTTACACTGGCAGGAAATCATATCGAGGCCAATGGAAATCCCAGGATCATACTGATGGACCTTTCGATAGGGGTGATCAGGCTGTTGATGCAAAAAGCTCCAACAGCAGGATGATCCTGTTTTGTTTTAAGATCTGAATCTCTATTTTTGCACTATGGAAAGCCTGAAAGCGCGAGGTTGTTGTAAAGAAAAGCAGTTGGAGGTCAATGAAGATAATCTGGAAAGGATCGATTCCTATTTTGGGAGTTGCTCCAAACTGGAATCCTACGACTGGTTGAGGGAGGTTTCCGACAAGGATATTCCAGAGGTGCTTGAAGTAAGGTTTAAAAACACCAGGAAAGGCTTTTACCGAAATGTAAATGAACTGCGCCTGAAGCGGGGCGATTTAATTGCTGTGGAGGCATCGCCAGGGCACGATATAGGAATTATTTCCCTGGCAGGAGAGATTGTGGAAAAACAACGCCAGAGGACAAAATACCAGAGCGACAGAGATGAGCTTAAAAAAGTTTACCGCAAGGCAAAGCAGGTGGATATTGATAAATGGAAGCAGGCCATTGAAAAGGAAGAGGAGACCATGCTCAGGAGCAGGAAGATGGCCACAGATCTGGGATTGAATATGAAAATCGGGGATGTGGAGTACCAGGGCGATGGTACCAAGGCCATCTTCTATTATATCGCCGACGAACGTGTCGATTTCAGAGAATTGATCAAGGTGCTGGCAGAATCTTTCAGAATCCGTATCGAGATGAAACAGATCGGTGCCAGGCAGGAGGCAGGTAGGATTGGAGGGATTGGTACCTGTGGAAGGGAACTTTGCTGTTCAACCTTCGTGACTAATTTTGTCTCAGTTAGCACCCATGCTGCCCGTGTTCAGGAGGTCGCCCTGAATCCACAGAAACTTGCCGGACAATGCGGTAAGCTAAAATGTTGTCTCAATTACGAACTGACCGGTTATGAAGATGCACGAAAGCATTTTCCCGATACTGGCATCAACCTGAAATTAAAACAAGGAGAAGCATACTATGTGAAAACGGATGTTTACCGGGGGATCTTGTGGTATGGAACCACCGATGGGGGAGGACAGGCATTAATTCCGGTTCCTGCTGAGCGGGTGTCAGAGATCCAGGCAATGAACACAAACGGAAAGGTTCCGGATGAACTTATTGAGCTCACCATCCCTGATAGACCTGAAAGGCTGGAATATACCAATGGGGCTGGACAGGAATCTCTTACCCGTTTTGAAAGGGAGAAATCCAAGAAGAAAAAGAAGAAACCCAGGCCCCACAGGAATCACCGGAGAAACTGATGAGATATCCTATTATACTTGCTGTCATGGTGCTCTTTCTGCACTGCCAATCGTGTGATTCGGGCATGGTCTATGACCAGTATATGTCAACGGAGCAGGGAATGTGGAGCTGGCAGGATGCCAAGGAGTTTAAAGCGGATATTTCCGATACCATCTCCATGCACAATATCTACCTGCAAGTGCGTCATACCGTGGAATATCCCATGAGTAACCTTTATATGCTTGTTCATGTGAAAGCTCCTTCGGGACAGCACCTGACCGATACCATCAATATGATTCTGGCTGCCCCGGATGGGAAGTGGACAGGAAGGGGGAACGGTAACATCAGGGAGTTGATGCTGCTTTACAAGAAGCAGACCAAATTCAGGATTCCGGGCACCTATGTCTTTACCCTTGAACAGGCCATGAGACAAGCGGAACTTCCGGTGACCGATCTGGGAGTCCGAATCGAACGTATCAATCCATAGTAACATTGGGAAAGAAGAAACTATCCAGATTCAGGGAATTAGAAAACCTTGAAAGGGTTTTTCAACCTCCTTTAGAAGAGATTTTTGGTTTAGATTATCACTTGAAAGGGAGGTGGTGCAGGGATGTATTCGGAAACGATCATGCATTGATCCTGGAGCTGGGTTGCGGGAAGGGAGAATACACGGTTGGGCTGGCAAGGAACTATCCGCAGAAGAACTTTATGGGACTGGATATCAAAGGAGCCCGAATATGGACAGGAGCAAAGACTGCCCAGATTGAGGGCATAACAAACGTGGCTTTTTTACGCACTCGCGTCGATTTCATCAACTCTTTTTTTACGCGGAATGAGGTAGATGAAATCTGGATCACCTTCCCCGATCCACAGGAGAAGAGACGAAGGCTTAAAAAGCGCCTCCCCGGTGCCCACTTTTTGAACATGTACAGGACCTTCCTCAAAGATGGGGGCAGGATTCATCTGAAAACCGACAATCTGCAACTCTATATGGACACCATGGAGCTGATCCGATTTAACGACCTGCCGCTGGAGCAATATTCTACAGATGTGTACAATGAAGGTTGGAGTGATGAGGTTGTATCAATCCAGACCTATTACGAACAGACATTTCTGGCCGAAGGCACCAAAATTAACTATATCCGTTTTAGGCTTCCAGCCGGAAAGGAGATCAGGGAGTTTAGCAATGACTCAAAATAGAGGTTTCTTTCAACGTGTTTATGATGTGACAAGGATGGTCCCTTTTGGCAGGGTTACCACCTACGGGGCCATTGCTAGTTACCTGGGCTCGCCAGGGGCTGCCAGGATGGTAGGCTGGGCTATGAACCAGTGCCATAGCTCTCCCCATTATGTCCCTGCACACCGGGTGGTTAACCGGGTAGGACTACTGACCGGGAAGCACCATTTTGATGGATCCAGTCTGATGCAGGAGATGCTCGAGAATGAAGGTGCCATTATCGAGGAAAACCGCATAATGAATATGGAGGATATGTTCTGGGATCCTGTGCAAGAACTGGGCCTATGATAACTTAATCTAAATAAAAAAAACTATCTTTGGGCAACTAATTTTTGAGTGATTAATGGAGATACAGAAGGAAAAAATTCTCGAGGTGCTGAAAAAAATTCGGCACCCTGAAACTAAGGAAAGTATCGTGTCTTCGGGTATGCTGAGCGATGTGTCATACCGTGAGGGTGAATTATGGATTGGCTTACAATTTAGCAGAGCCAATGATCCCTTTATACAATCCATTAAGAAGGCGTGTATGAGGGCCATCAATGGAGAATTCGGCGAGGATTCCCTGCAGAAGGGGCATATCCAGGTACTGGTTCCGGAGCCTCCTCCACAGCGAGAAATTCTCCCCCATGTAAAAAATATTGTTGCTATAGCATCAGGTAAAGGTGGTGTTGGTAAATCTACTGTGGCAGTTAACCTTGCAGTGGCACTGGTACAATCAGGAGCAAGCGTAGGACTGATTGATGCAGATGTTTATGGCCCCTCCATCCCCAAGATGTTTGATGTGGAAGATAAGCGTCCTGCAGCTCGTTCAGAGGATGGTGTGGAGTGGATACAGCCTGTTGAGAAATACGGGGTGAAGTTATTGTCGGTAGGATTTTTTATAAAGCCGGAAGATGCTGTAATCTGGCGCGGCCCCATGGCCACAAGCGCATTGAAACAACTGATTACCCAGGGCGACTGGGGCGAATTAGATTACCTCTTGATCGATCTGCCTCCAGGAACCGGTGACGTACACCTGACAATGGTACAGGAGGTTCCGGTCACAGGAGTAGTGATTGTTAGTACCCCACAGGATGTGGCTCTGGCCGATGTGATCAAAGGAATTAACATGTTTGCAGGAGAGAAAGTTAATGTGCCGGTACTGGGCCTTGTGGAGAATATGTCATGGTTTACTCCTGATGAGCTACCCGATAACAGGTACTATATTTTTGGGAAGGATGGATGTAAGATACTGGCTGAAGAGATGGGGATTCCCCTTCTGGGCCAGATACCTATCGTTCAGGGAATCAGGGAATCTGGTGATTCCGGAAAGCCTGCAGCTCTTTCATCCGACACACAATCCGGCAATGCATTCCGCCTACTTTCAGAGGAGGTTGAAAAGGCCTTGGACAAACGGAATGTGGAACAGGAACCAACCCAGAAAGTGGAAATCACAACAAAATAGGAACTAAATAGAGCATTATGGAAGTGATAAAAGAGCGCGTTGAGAAAGCACTGGAGAAGATCCGACCCTACCTGGTTGCAGATGGCGGGGATATCGCCCTGATTGATATCACAGATGATATGGTGGTCAGAGTAGAACTGAAGGGAGCATGCAATGGTTGTCCTTTCAGTATGCAGACCCTGAAAGCCGGTGTGGAGATAGCTGTAAAAAAGGAAGTTCCCGAGATAAAAGAGGTAGTTGAAGTGAATGATTAGGAGCTTTTATTCCACATTGATAAAATAACTTATTTCAAAATCAGTTAATTATTTGTAAGAACCTGACATAAACTTGTCATAACTGGACTGATTTGCTTTCCCGGAAGACCACATATGGGGTCATAGGCACCCTCATTTTTATCTGCGGCCTTGTATCATGCTCGGTGGAAAAGAACACTTCCCTAACCAGGAACTACCACAATCTCACCTCCCATTACAACGTCTATTTCAACGGGTATGAAAGTTATAAGCGGGGCATAGAGAATGCCAATACAACTGTAAGGAATGATTTCAATCAAATTCTGGACCTGTTTCTGTACGAGGACGAGAACGTGAATTCAGCTGTATCGGGCGATATGAAGCGGGCCATCGATAAGGCTACCAAGGTGATCACTTTCCATTCTATTACAGCCAAACCCAAGGTTAAGGAGGGGAACCAGTCTGCCAAAGACAAGGAATTCTACAATAAAAACGAATACAATAAGTGGGTCGATGATTCATATATGTTGATGGGAAAGGCCTATATGTACCAGGGAGAGTTCTTCCTTGCCAGTGAGACCTTCAGGCATGTACTGGTTACCTTTCCAGATGAGGAGATTCGCTTCCTGGCCATGATCTGGCTGAGCCGTGCCTATATCATGATTGGTGAGGAGAGGGAGGCTGAACGGATTCTGATGGCACTTTCCGATGAGGATGCCCTGCCGAAAGAGTACCTCCTTGAATACTATAGCACCAGATCGCAGTTTTACCTGAAAGGCCAGGACTACTTCCCTGCTGCCGACCAACTGGAGCTGGCCATGGAGCAAAAGGGAATTAGCAAGGAGGATAAGATCAGGTTTACCTTCATTCTGGCACAACTCTATGAAGAATCGGACCAGAATAGCCTGGCGCTGGAAAAGTACAAGCGTGTAACAAGATATAATCCCCCTTACGAAATGGCTTTTAATGCCCGGGTGAGTATGGCCGAGGTTTATGAATCGGGAGAGGCCGACAGCGACGATCTGAAGAAGTTGCTCAGGAAAATGCTGAAAGACAGCAAAAATACGGAGTATTTGGATCAGATATATTTTGCACTTGGCAATATTGCCATGGAGGAGGGACAGCGTGAGGAGGCCATTGAATATTACCAACTATCGGTCTCAAGCAGTTTGCTCAATCAGTATCAGAAAGGATTTTCCTCACTTACCCTGGCAGAGATTTATTACGAGACTCCCGATTATATACTATCTGCTGCTTATTATGATTCTGCTGTCTCTTTTCTGGACAGGGATTATCCCGGTTATGTAGGACTGGCGTCACTTTCGGCTAGTTTGGGCAACCTGGTCAACAATATCGCCACCTATGAGCTGGAGGACAGTGTGCAAATACTGGCAGCTTTACCCGAGGAGCAGCGATTGGCCATTATTGATGGAATTATTGAACAGGTTAGAATAGAGGAGGAGGATGCACGTCTTGCTGAACAGCAGTCCATGCAGGATATGGCCTTTAACCAGTCCATGCTCTATGGTAGTAATCAGAATACAGGTGGAGCAGAATCTCAGCAGGGTGGACAGTGGTATTTCTATAACCTGAATGCCAAAAGTTTTGGTCAGCCCGAGTTCAGAATGAAATGGGGGGAGCGAAGGTTGGAGGACAACTGGAGGCGAAAAAACAAGCGCACCCTTTCCATTGCTCCTGAAGACCAGGAGAGTGAGGCAGACAGCCTCAATGGGGGGAACGGCGTTTCCGTATTAAATAATAAATCGCGAGAGTTTTACTTGGTGGACATCCCTTTAAGCGATTCGGCCATGAAGCTATCAGATGAAAGACTTGAAGATGCACTCTTTAATATGGGAGTGATCTATATGGCGAAGTTGCTTGATTATGATGAGTCGATCAAGACCTTTAAGGAGTTGATCAGCCGTTATCCTGAATCGGAGGATGCAGCATCGGTCAACTACTACTTGTATGAGTTAAGTAACAATGTTCAGAAACCATCAGAGGCACAATATTATGCCAGTCAGCTTACTTTACTTTACCCTGAGTCCCACTATGCCATGCTTTTGAATAATCCAAATTACCTGCAGGAGTTGCAGGAAGAGGAGATGAAGGTGGTGCGTTACTATGAGGAGCTATACAAGCTTTATCAGGAGCTTAACTATAACGGGGTGATTGCCGGTGCCGAAAGTGCATTCGTGCAGTATGCGGACGATCCCCTGATTCCCAAGTTCCAGTACATACGTGCCATGGCGCTGGGGGCACTGGGTGGAAAAGAGGAGATGAAAGTGGCGCTTGACACCCTCATCGCCCAGTATCCTTCAAGCGAAGAAGGTATACAGGCGCAGGAAATGGTTGATTATATGTACGTGGAGTTCCCGGAGATACTAGAGGCCGATCAGGCTGCTGAGGCAGAGAAAATCTACACTGCCGTTGACTCCACCCAGGAACACTATTTCCTTCTGGCCCTCCATGTCAGCCAAAATGTAAACCAGGTTAGTTTTGACCTGCTGAACCATAACCTGGACAATTTTAATCAATATGATCTCTCCATTGATCAAATGGTGATGCTCGATTCATACAATATATTGATTGTGAAACTATTTAATAATGCTGAAGGAGCTTCCAGGTATCTCCAGGACATCGTGGAGAACCGGGAGACTGTCCTGAAACAAATGGTACAATCAACATACAGATTGATGATAATATCAGAGGATAATTTTGGAACTCTTACAGAAAGGAAGGAACTCATACCCTACTACCTGTTTTACCAGAAACACTATTTAATTCAAGAATAATGGGAAGACAGATACATATTCTGTGGACGGATGACGAAATAGATCTTCTGAAACCCTATATCCTTTTCCTGGAAGAACGGGATTACCGGGTAACAACAGCATCCAACGGAACCGATGCGCTGAACCTGGTGGAGGCCCATGATTTTGATTTGATCTTTCTGGATGAGAATATGCCGGGACTATCCGGACTGGAGACGCTGGAACGGATTAAAACCATTACCCCCTCTACTCCGGTGGTGATGATTACCAAGAGTGAAGAGGAGGATATCATGGATGAAGCGCTTGGGAGCAAGATCTCGGATTACCTGATTAAACCGGTGAATCCCAAGCAGATCCTTCTAAGCATCAAGAAGAATATTGATACAAAAAGGCTGGTTACAGAAAAAACAACTTCTTCTTACCAGTCTCAGTTCAGCCAGCTCGGAATGCAGATCAATTCAGCTTCCACTTTCAATGACTGGACAGAGATCTATGCACGGCTTGTTTTCTGGGAACGCGAATTTGATGCCGGTGGCACAGGGGGGATGGAAGAAGTTCTGAGCATGCAGAAGACTGAAGCCAATAAGGAGTTCGCAAGATTTATTAGTAGAAATTATGAAGGCTGGTTCTCGGGAGATAGTAAGGATCAGCCCCTTCTCTCACCCGGAGTATTCAAAAGCAAGGTATTTCCTTTGCTGGACAAGGAGAAGGTGATGGTGATCATTATCGACAATCTCCGCTATGATCAATGGAAGATTATTGAGCAGGAGATGAACGATCTTTACCGATCCGATGAGGAGATTATCTTTTCAAGCATTTTACCTACATCCACTCAGTATGCCAGGAATGCCATGTTTTCAGGGATGATGCCCGGGGAGATTCAGCGGCAATATCCGGAACTTTGGATAGATGAGAATGATGAGGGCGGAAAAAATGCTCATGAGCAGGAGCTTTGCCGGAAGCAATTACAGAAGCTTGGCATTGGGGCCTCTTTTAATTATGAGAAGATCAGCAACCAGCGGGCAGGGAAAAAACTGGTAGAGAACTATCGAGACCTGCTCAACTATGACCTCAATGTAGTAGTCTATAATTTTGTGGATATGCTCTCTCATGCGCGCACCGAGATGGAGATGATCAGGGAGCTTGCATATGATGAAGCATCCTATCGTACCCTGGTCCTTAGCTGGTTCCAGCACTCCTATCTCTATGACCTGCTGAAACAGCTTAACCAGCATGATATCCGGGTAATTATTACCACGGATCATGGTGCCATCAGAGTGAATGATCCCATAAAGGTCATTGGTGACAGGCAGACCTCGGCCAACCTTCGCTACAAGCAGGGCAGGAACCTGAACTATAATAAGAAGGAAGTATTTGAAGTGCTGCAGCCGGAGCATGTACGTCTGCCCAGAACCAATATGACCACCAGCTACATTTTTGCCATGAATAATGATTACCTGGTTTATCCCAACAACTACAACCATTTTGTAAATCTATTCAGGAATACCTTCCAGCACGGTGGTATCTCCATGGAAGAGATGCTAATCCCATTGTCCATCTTATCCCCGGTCAGGTAATATGGGGACCATCAACATTTCGTCACTCCAGGAGCTGGACAATGCTGCCACCCAATTTTTAAAATTGGCTGGAGAGCATGCTGTGATTGCTTTCTCCGGAGAGATGGGTGCCGGGAAAACCACTTTTATCCAGGCCCTTTGCAGGAATCTGGGTGTTAAGGTTGAAGTGAACAGCCCCACCTTCTCACTGGTCAATGAGTACTTTACCCCTGTGGGGAACTCCATTTTTCATTTTGATCTTTACAGAATTGAGACCCCCGACGAGCTTTTTGATATGGGCTATGAAGAGTACTTTTATTCCGGATCCCTGTGCCTGATTGAGTGGCCCGAAAAGGCAAGAAATCTGATCCCCGATGATGCACTTTGGGTACATATTGTGATCGGTGAAAATGAAGCCAGGTTGATACAATTCTGACAGTCTGTTCATTCAAAAATTGACATTGCTGACGAATTATCTTATTTTAGGCATACCCCAATAACAGAAGGAGAAATGGAAAACAAAGGATCATCCGCATTTAACTTCCATAAGGAAGGCTTAATGCCCCAGGAGGAGAAGCTGGAGGTAGGGAACAAACAGAAAAGTTTAAAAATCGGGATTCCTTCGGAGAATCACCAGATAGAGAGCCGGGTTCCCTTAACTCCCGAAGCAGTAGAAATCCTTACCGGGTACGGACATGAAGTGATGCTGGAGCCGGGCGCGGGGAAAGCAGCCAATTATCTGGATACGGACTACTCTGAACGGGGTGGATTCATATGCGACAAGCGGGAGGAAGTATATAGGGAGAGCGATGTCATTTTGAAAATTAGTCCCCCAACCGCAGATGAGATCGGGTGGATGAAGGAGCGTCAGGTTTTGCTCTCCTCCTTCCAGGTCTTCACACATTGTGACGATAACTACATCAGGAGCCTCATGAGAAAAAAGGTGACTGCAATCGCTTTTGAAAAGATACAGGATGAACATAACTGCTATCCGGCGGTTAGAAGTATGAGTGCCATTGCAGGCACTACAAGTATGCTTATTGCTGCTGAGTACCTGAGTAATCAGCGGGGTGGCAAAGGGGTCATGCTGGGTGGGGTAACAGGAATTACTCCTACTGAGGTAGTGATCCTGGGAGCAGGAACAGTTGCCGAATATGCAGTCAGGGCTGCCAAAGGCGTGGGTTCCGAAGTTAAGGTTTTTGATCACTCGTTGCATCGCTTGCGCAGGCTGCAATCTGCAGTGGGCCAGTTGATCCCTACCTCTATTTTTCACCCGAAGGTCATATTAAAGGCCCTCAGGTCTGCAGATGTGGTGATTGGGGCCATCAGAAAGGAAGAGGGACAGCCGGAATATTTTATAACCGAAGAGATGGTGAAACAGATGAAGAAAGGCTCGGTGATTATCGATATAAGTATCGATCGCGGGGGATCCATAGAGACTTCTGAACTCCGCACACAGGTGGATCCTGTTTTTGTCAAGCACGGCGTAATTCACTATTGTGTTCCAAATATTCCCTCCAGGGTGGCACGTACGGCCTCCATTGCGATCAGCAATGTCTTTGCCCCCCTGATACTTGGGCTTGGTGCCTTAGGTACAACCGGAAGGCATTTAAGAGAGAATGTGGGTCTCAGGCATGGGGTCTATATATATAATGGTATATTGACCAATGAAGCCATTGGCCAGAAGCTTGGGATCTCCTCCAAGGACATTGATCTGTTGATGGCTGCGTTTTAAAAGAAAATAAAGGAGGTGAAGATGAGATACAGATATGTGTTGTTGCTGACGCTGATTTTGACATCAGCAGGATGTAAGATGTTGTTCGGACCGGATAAAACTGGTGAGTACAGGTTGAGTTCGGAGAAGTCCGGAACGGAGGTATATTACCTCTTTGGATACTCCTATGAAGATAGCGAGTTTTACAGATTTCCTTATGAAAAAGATCCCTCTCCTGATATCATCAATGAAGGGCACAGAGTGCTGGATGGAGAAGAAACCATTGAGTTGCCAGGCTTTAATACGCCCGGACGGATGAATGGCTTTGCACTGGTGGGTGAATTTGCAAACCTGGATGATGCCCGGGATTTTTACAATGGATATTTAACCGTGGAGGAGGGCCTTCAGTTTTCCGTAGTGAGTGACATCGTTGAGGCCTATCAGGTTTGGGTACAGCAGACCTCAGCAGGTAACTATGTGAAGCTACTGGTGAAAGAGGCTGCTTCACTGGAAGGGGAGGCAGGTAACAAATACAGTGAGGTGCTCCTGGATTATACTTACCAGCCCAATGGATCCAGGGATTTTCCCGATTGATCTCCCATGTTTTTTCTATATTAGGGGATGAATTTTGCACTTATTGGTTTTATCTTTTACCTGGTGGTGATCCTGGTGGTTGGATTCATCACCTACAACATCAACAAGTCACATAAAGACTTTTTTATTGCCGGCAGGAAGCTGAACCCCTGGGTGGTGGCGTTTTCTGAACGTGCCTCCGGCGAAAGCGCCTGGTTGCTGCTTGGTCTTCCCGGAGCTGCTTTTGCATCCGGACTGCTGGAGTTCTGGACTGCACTGGGATGTGTGTCGGGAATTATTTTCTACTGGTTCTTCATTGCCAGGGCCTTGCGGGAGGAGACC
>DAOWFP010000195.1 GCA_030637895.1 Bacteroidota bacterium
CCCTGGAACCGAGCCAGGTAAGGATAAAGTTTTTGTAATAAAAGGGGTCTGATTTTCGAAGAGGGTTCCCTGGACCAGAACTCCCTGATAATAGCTTCTTTAAAAATATTGTACCCACCCAGGAACTCATCCGCTCCTTCGCCGGTAATCACCACCTTGATCCCGCTGTCGTTTACTAGTCCCGACAAAAGGAACATGGGAACGGCTCCGGTTCGAAGTATGGGAATTTCAGTATGCCAAAGGACCTGTGCAAAATTATCAGCTATATCGCTGTTCTTACAGGTGATGGAGCGGTGGGTGGTTTCCAGTTGGTCTGCGACACTTTTCTGGAACGCGGTCTCATCAAATTCCCTGGATTCAAAGCCAAGTGAAAAGGTATTCAGTACCCCGGGTTCGATCTGTTTGATCAACCAGGTGGTGGCACTTGAATCGATGCCCCCGCTCAGGTAGGCGGCCACCGGCACATCAGCCCTGAGCCTGAGCCTTACCGAATCGGTAAGAATAGACTCAAACTCCTCCATGGAATCGGACAGACTGCGTGTTTCATCCCCTCCACTTTCCCCCTGGAAGCTAAGTTCCCAGTATGGTTTGATCTCTGTCTCATGTTCTCTGACCACCATATAATGACCCGGTGGTAACTCCTTCACTCCTTTGAACATTGTACCAGGCGAAGGGATGGTCCAAAAGGTGAAGACCCTGTTCAGCGATTCCGGATCGATTTCCGCTTTCACGTGTCCCGATTCCATCAGACATTTAATTTCGGAGCCAAATACAAAGGTCTCTCCATCCCTGTAATAGAATAGCGGTCTGATGCCAACCCTGTCGCGTCCCAGGAACAATTCTTTCTTTTGTGTATCCCAGATCGCAAAGGCAAACTGTCCATTCAGTTTCTCCAGGCACTTCTCACGGTAATGCTTAAAAAGGAGCAGCAAGACTTCCGTATCGCTCCCTGTTCTGAAGCGGTAACCCAAAGCGATGAGCTCATCCCTGAGCTCAATGTAGTTGAAGATTTCTCCGTTGAAGACGATCCAGAACTCCCCGGCTTCGTCACTCATGGGCTGCTGACCCTGTGCCAGGTCGATGATGCTCAACCTGACACTTCCCAGGCCCACGCCCTTCCCAATATAAATACCCGATTCATCAGGTCCGCGATACTGGATCTGCATAAGCATGTTCCTGACCGCTTCGGAACTGACCTTCGGAGTATGGGGGCTGTATATGCCTGAGATACCACACATAACTGTCCAGTTCTAAAAAACTAGACCAGTGCGGGATTCTTCTTCACAATAAAATCGGCAATGGCATCGATCGATTCAAAATTCTCCTCAACCAGATCACTGTCCTCTGCGGCTATCTCAAATTTAGTCTCCAGATAGTCAAGCAAGAGGGCAAAGCCCATTGAATCAAATATGCCCTCTACAAAAATCATTGTATCGGACTGAAGGGAGTCGGTCTCCTTGAAGGTATTTTCCTTTACGTACTCAAATAATTCACTTTTAATTGCATCCATTTTCTCTTTCATGTTTAATAATCTTCCCTTTGTTGATTAAAAGTTCGATTCAGTTGAATTCTAAGTAATTGATATTTAGCTTTTTCTTTATTTTCAGACCGCGTTGTTTTCACTGGTTTAAAATACGTATAACTTCCGGTCGGGTTACATCGTTTTGACCAAAACCGGAATTGTTTTGAGTAGCAAGGATATTAAAGCCACAGAAAATCCAGATTGTCCTTAGAGACAAAAAAAAACAGGGATAAGCAGAGAAAAGCTTGGATGAATGGCGCCTTTTCCTTGATGAATCTTTCTTACCTGAAAATTGCGCCCTTACACCCATTTGTTAATAACTCTGAGCGCTACAAGAGGCCCTGATCCACCATGGCATCGGCTACCTTCAGGAAGCCGGCAATGTTGGCACCCTTCACATAGTCCACATAGCCATCGGCATTGGTACCATATTTCACACAATTCTCATGGATATTGGTCATGATATGGTGCAGTCGGTCGTCCACTTCGGCACGACTCCAGTTGATCTTCATGGAATTTTGTGCCATCTCCAGTCCGGAGGTAGCTACACCACCTGCATTGGCTGCTTTTCCCGGTGCATAAAGCACCTGCTTTTCCTGTAGCTTCTCAATGGCCTCGGGGGTACATGGCATATTTGCTCCTTCACAGACACAGATGCAACCATTGGCAATCAGGAGCTCAGCATCCGCACCATCCAGTTCATTCTGTGTGGCACAGGGAAGGGCGATATCGACCTTCACCTCCCAGGGACGCTTTCCCTGAACAAACTGAGCACTATCAAACTCAAGTGCATAGGGTGCTACAATATCTTCGTTGGAGGCACGCAGCTCCAGCATATATTCAATTTTTTCGGCCGAGATCCCTTCCGGATCGTAGACATAGCCATCGGGACCAGAGAGGGTCACCACCTTGCCTCCCAGTTCAGTCACCTTCAGGGCTGCTCCCCATGCCACATTGCCGAAGCCGGAAATGGCCACAGTCTTCCCTTTAAGAATTTCCCCTTTTGTGGCCAGCATTTCCTTGGTAAAATAGACACAGCCAAAACCAGTGGCCTCAGGTCTGATAAGCGATCCGCCCCAGTTAATCCCCTTACCGGTGAGGACTCCTGTATTCTCCCTGGCCAGCTTTCGGTACATGCCATAGAGGTATCCAATTTCGCGGCCACCCACTCCAATGTCACCGGCCGGCACATCGGTATCGGGACCAATGTTGTTCCACAGTTCCATCATAAAGGCCTGGCAGAAACGCATGATCTCTGCATTTGATTTCCCCTTGGGATCGAAATCGGAACCGCCCTTGGCACCACCCATGGGAAGGGAGGTGAGGCTGTTCTTAAAAATCTGTTCAAAACCAAGAAACTTCAGGATGCTCAGGTTCACACTGGCGTGAAAGCGAAGTCCCCCTTTATATGGACCAATGGCATTGTTAAACTGTATGCGATACCCCAGGTTCACATGGACGCTTCCCTGATCGTCGGCCCAGGGTACCTTGAATACCATGACGCGATCGGGCTCAATGATCCGGTCCACAATATTGGCTGAACGGAAATGGGGATTTTCGTTATATACTTCCTCGATGGATTCAAGGACCTCGCGAACGGCCTGGTGGTATTCTACTTCACCCGGGTGCCTCTTAACCAGGTCATTCATGATGGTGTCAACGTTCATAGCAGCATATATTTTTAGTTGGTAATAAACATCCCACTGAAACTATAAAGGAAGATAACAACAAAACGGGAATACTCCCATTTAAACTTACAAGGGAATCACACAACTTAATGGAAGGGACACCCTCATAATGGTGATGTAAAATTGGAGTTAATGAACCGGATAACCAAGCCCGGAACGTATGATTAACAGCAGGTATGCACCTAAAAAGGCATGACAAAAATCAGGAATTTACTGCCTCCTCGTAGAGTGCTTCTACAAATCTCCAGTCTATAACATTCCAGTAGGCATCCACGTAACTTTTGCGCATGTTCTGGTAAGTGAGGTAGTAGGCGTGTTCCCACACATCGATGTTAAGCAGCGGGGTGCCCTGTACCGGTGAGATATCCATCAGTGGATTGTCCTGGTTGGGCAATGAAGTCACCTGCAATTTTCCATCTGCATTGAGCAGGAGCCAGCCCCATCCCGAGCCAAAATGGCTGGCCGCAGTGACTGAGAAAAGCTCTTTAAACTCTGCAAAGGACCCAAAATCGGCCGCAATGGCGTCTGCCAGTACTCCCGCCGGTTCACCGCCTCCATCTGGGGACATGAATTTCCAGTAGAGATTGTGGTTGAAGTAGCCACCTCCATTGTTTCTGATGCCGTTGCCATGGGTCGATACAGAAGCAAATAACTTGTATATGTCAGTGGAGTGAAAATCGGCGTACTCCAGGGCTGCATTGAATTTTTTGGTATAACCGGCATGGTGTTTTCCATAGTGGACTTCCATGGTCTTGGCATCCACATGGGGTTCCAATGCATTAAAGGCATAGCCCAGTTCTGGTTGAAGGAATAAACCATCATCACCCTGGGCAACCAGGGAGGCAGTAGCCCCTGTCTGGGCTGCACTGTTCATACAGGAAGAAGCGATGGTAGGGGCAAGCAGGGTTCCGGCACCAAGTATGGCGGAAGTCTTAAGGAATTCACGTTTTTTCATAAGTAGTACTTGTTATCGTTTTGTATCAGGGTGAACTGAATCTAATTCTTATCATAAATAACATACGGCAAACAGATTTGTTTACGGCTTCATTACTGCTCCTCTGTGGGTCTTCCCATCGATCAGGATTTCCAGGGGCTTATCAAAGCGCACATGCCGAACATGCTTGTCCTCAAAGACCGCCTCCATGCCATCGAGGAAAGCCGTATCGTAACTGCCATCACCTATGAAGGGATTGATGGTCATGTACCCCACGCGGAA
>DAOWFP010000155.1 GCA_030637895.1 Bacteroidota bacterium
CGACAAGGTGGAAGCGGAACTGGAGGCCAAAATGGAGGAGAACAGGAAAGAGTACAACTACCATGCTGCTGCATTTGAGACCCTCCTAAAGATCCATATCCACGAGGCTGAGTTTGAGAAGACTCCCAAGCGGAGCATCAAACGTTTCCTTTACAAATTGGAGGAGTAGACCGTTCAGTTACAGGGAGCTTCCTTTATAGACTTTTGATAGGGCTGGGGGTACCACGTAACCGGAATATCTGAGCCTATCACCCCAGGTGGTCGAACTAACATCAGCATCAGCCCGGCCATCAGGGTAGACAGTTAGCCGTACATCGTAGCTTCCCACGGGTGTTCGAAGGTAGTAGCTTATGTTGTAGCTGCCGCTTTTTTCATGTACAGTGTATTTGTAGTCAGCAATGGATCCTTCCACGGTAATTCCTCCTACACCATTGCTTCCAATATAAGTATTTGATCCTACCTGGATTACCCCGGAAATGGAATCTGAAGCGATGAAATTAATGTTGGACGATACATTTACCGAGTTGCCTCGCTTGTCTCTTAAGGTATGTGCTTCCAGCACAAATCGCTGGTAGTGAACCATTACATTTACAATTTCAGCCTTTTGGGCAGCCTCTTCGGCTTTTTGCTCGTTTTTAAGCTCTTTCTCAAGCTGCTTTTGCTCCTTTTTACTGAGCTCCTGAGTAAATGCAGGGACCACCATAAAGGCGATCATGAGGATGGTTAAAACACTTTTCATATCTACTATTTATTTCAATATCTTTCAATAATAAACACCTGTTTAGATTGTTTGTTTATGCGATTCAGGTTAAAATTACTAAAACCAATGAAAAGAAGGTCTCAATCTGTATGAAAGAAAACTGAATCAGAATTGGATCCTGTTGGCTGGAGCAAGCTACAGGTGGGCAGGCACGGTTCCAAGAGCTTTAGGGCTGGGCAATTTGATTGTAAGTACTGATGCTGCCAGAATCACGGGCTTCTCTTTTACTCCCGAAGTCAGGTATTACTTCAATTTCCGTTATGCTGTTGGGATCGGCTTCCTGTTCTGAAACCCTGATTATTTCTTCTTGAGCAGGGTGCTGTAGAGGGTTTCATTTTCTTTGTCGAATAGAACGAAGGTAGGCTGGATCTTAGCTTTCTGCCTGTCCAGGAAATCTTTTACAGCTGCAATGGCGATTTCAGCTGCCAGCGCTTTGGGAAAACCATATACTCCGGTCGAGATATTTGGAAAGGCAATGGAGGAAAGCCGGTGTTTCACAGCCAGTTCAAGGCTGTTCATATAACATTGTTCCAGAAGCTCCTTTTCTCTGTTTTTTCCTCCATGCCAGACTGGCCCCACCGTATGGATCACATAGGAAGCAGCTAGTCTAAAACCAGGTGTTAGTTTGGCTTCACCGGTTTCACAGCCCTTCAGGAGTCGGCAGGCTTCCAGTAGTTCGGGCCCTGCTGCACGATGTATGGCGCCATCCACACCGCCCCCACCCAGGAGGGTCCGGTTGGCAGCATTTACAATTGCATCAACTTTTAATGTTGTGATGTCCCCTCTGAAGAGGGTAATGGTATAAGCCATATTTCTTACATTCCCCTGACCGAGGCACCAAGCTCCTTTTCAAATGCACTGGCAATACGCAGCATGGCTTTATCGATCTGTTTGTCAGTAAGGGTTTTATCTTCATCCAGAAGGGTAAAAGTCAGGGCGTATGATTTCTTTCCCTTCTCTACTTTATCCCCTTCATAAACATCAAAGAGAGTCACCTTTTTCAACAGCTTCTTTTCTGCTTTGAAAGCCAGGGTTCTGAGCGATTCAAAAGTTACTGACTTGTCCAGTGCCAGGGAAAAGTCACGCGTCACCACGTGGAACCTGGAGAGTGGTTTAAAGAGGATTCTGTGCCCGCTCAGCGCATTCAGGACCAAATCCCAGTTGAATTCAGCAGCGAATACCTGCTGCTTTATATCAAAGAGCTTCATTGTATGCCGGGCAACCTTTCCGAACTCCACCAGCGGTGTTCTATTGTGGAGGTAGATAAGTGCTTCATCGTAATGGGGATTTTCCGATCCGGTACAATCCAGGGTCATGGGCTCAATTCCTAACTTAATCAGAACCATTTCCACATAACTCTTCATATGTTGAAAAGAGGCTTCCACCGGTTTTTGAACCCAGTTGCCCTGTTGTACCTTGCCTGAAAGGTAGATACCTAAGTTGAACGTTTCCTTGTATTTCTCCAGGGGATCGGCTCCTTTTTTCTCACTATTCAGAAAGTAACAGGATCCAAACTCATATAACTTCAGGTCATTCTGTTTCCGGTTGATGTTATAAGCAATGGCTTCCAGTCCCCCGAACAAGAGGTTTTGACGCATGAGGGCCAGGTCCTGGCTCAGTGGATTGAAAATCCGAACAGCTGCGGGATCCATGGTCTCATCCGTATCATAATAGGCTGCAGGAGTCAGAGAGTTTGATTTCATCTCAAAGAATCCGTTGGCGGACAAGAGGTCCGAGCTTAGGTTGACCACATCCTCCTTATCTGGTTTGCTGGTATAGGAGAGTGTTGAGCGTAGTCCCCTGGTGATCTCCACCCGGTTGAAGCCATAAATTCTAAGGATTTCTTCGATCACATCGGCTTCCCGCTGAACATCCACCCTGTAAGGCGGAACCAGGAGGATCATCCCCTGCTCATGCTCCTCTTCCACCCGAATCTCCAGCGATTCAAGAATGGAACGGATGGTAGCGGGTTCAATATGAAAGCCGATGAGGCGGTCCACATGTGCGAAGGTGATCTCGACGCGGAAGTCTTTCACCGGTTCAGGATAGACATCAACCACTTCAGAGGAGATGCTTCCTCCGGCAATCTCCTTGATGAGCATCGCTGCACGTTTCAGTGCCCAGACGGTCATGTTGGGGTCCGATCCACGCTCAAATCTGAAAGACGCATCGGTATTGAGCTGGTGATGCCTGGCTGACTTACGGATATAGACCGGGTCAAAACAGGCCGATTCCAGGAAGATGGAGGTGGTTTTTTCCGTGACTCCTGACTTGATGCCACCAAAAACGCCGGCAATACACATGCTCTCTTCACTATTGGAGATCACAAGGTCGGTAGCCAGCAGTTTGCGCTCCTGCTCATCCAGGGTGACAAAGGGAGTACCTTCAGGCATGGTCTGCACAATCACTTTATTTCCGGTGATATGAGCCGCATCAAAAGCGTGAAGAGGCTGTCCTGTTTCATGCAGTACAAAATTGGTGATATCCACCACATTGTTGATGGGGATTTGACCAATGGCCTTTAAACGGTTCTGCAGCCAGGTGGGGCTCTCAGTTACTTTAATATCCTGAAAGGTAAGTCCGGAATAACGTTTACATCCGGCCTTTTCCTTTATTTCTACAGGGATATACAGATTGTTGTTATCACTCTTGAAGGCTTTCACCGATGGTTTCATCAGCTTCACCGTATTAGATTGATTCAGAAATGCGGCCAGGTCCCTGGCTACTCCTATGTGAGAGGCCCCGTCAATGCGGTTGGGAGTCAGCCCGATCTCAAATACCTTATCATTTTCAACCTGAAAATAGTCAGCTGCCGATGTGCCTGGCTCAAGCTTTGGATCAAGGACCATGATCCCATCGTGGGAGGTGCCAAGACCCAATTCATCTTCGGCACAGATCATGCCCATGGAAAGTGCTCCGCGGATTTTCGCTTTTTTGATGGTAAAGCCCTTCTCATCTGGCCAGAGTGTGGTACCTGCTTTTGCTACCGGGACCTTCTGACCGGCTGCCACATTGGGGGCACCGCAGACAATCTGTACTGGCTTCTCCTCTCCCAGGTTTACTGTGCATATGGTAAGCTTATCGGCATCGGGATGCTTTTCACAGGTGAGTACTTCACCGATCACCACACCTTCCAGTCCTCCCTTCACCGACTGAACCTCTTCAAGTCCTTCTACCTCCAGTCCCGTGTTGGTGAGAATTTCGCTGACCTGTTGAGGGGCCAGGTCGGTATCAATATATTGTTTAAGCCAGTTGTAGGAAATCTTCATTGCTGCTTCATTACTAATGAGCTGCAAAAGTAGTGCTTTTAGTGCAGAGTTAAAAGTGAAAAAAGCAAGGTCTGAACTTCCGGATAGGTGAGATGGTAGGGGAGCTCCCGGCTCAGTTTTATCTCCTCAATTTCATGCTCAGGGAGGGCCTCCAGCTCATTCACTTTGGCACAGTAGAGTCTTCCAAAAGCAGTCTTTCCCCCTTCGCTAACACTATAGTCTGAAATTACAGTAAGAGATGAATTCACCACTCCTGCTTCTTCATAGAGTTCCCTTACAGCAGCTCTGTCAGGCCCCTCACCCGCTTCAATGTGTCCGGCAGGCATCTCCCAGCTCTGCCTGTCCCGGTGCCGAACAAAGATCCATTGTCCCTGATATTGGGCTCCCATTACCACATAGGTCAGCTCCGAATCATCCACAGAACCGCGAGAAAGCACCTTGGTGACCGGAGTCATTAACGGGTCGGATGAAAATCGGAAGATACCCAGCGTAATTCCATGATTTTACCGGCCCGGAGTACTTTGATAGTATAGGTAACAGTTGATTGTCCCGAATTGAGGTATTCCCAGAGTTTATAGTTGCTCTCTTCACCGGTGATCACGATATGGTCCACCTGGAGGATGATGTCCCCACCCAGCAGGATTTCTTCTTCCCCTATGGTGACCTTCCTGAATCCACCCTTTATTCCTAACATTCCGGCAGGACTATTCCTGACCACATGTTGTACCAGCAATCCCGACTCCTGGGGAACATTGAGGATGCTAGCCATTTCTTTGGAAAGCACCAAGTTTTCGGTTCCAAAATACCTGCTGCCTCTGTTGGTTAGCAGTTCCCTGGCCACATTGGAAGTAGCAGCAAAACCGATCCCTTCAAATCCACCAGAGCGGGTCAGGATAGAGCTAACAATGCCGATCACTTCCCCATTAAAATTAAACATTGGTCCTCCCGAGTTACCGGTATTGATGGCTGCATCGGTCTGGAAAAATTCCAGCGATTTCCCATCATTGGAGAGCTCGTGCTCGGCATGCCTTCCGCTGATTACACCCCGCGATAGGGAATAGGGCAGACCCATGGGAGCTCCCACCACAAATATTTCATCGCCGATTCTTACATCATCCGAATTGCCAATAAGCGCAACCTTTGGATTGGCCGGGGGATTGCTCAGTGTGATCACTGCCACATCAGCCATGCGTGATATTCTGGTTGTTGTAGCCTCCACCGATTCACCATCATAAAACTGAACCATGATCTTGTCTGCATTAGCCACCACATGGGAAGCTGTAAGAACAAGATCATCTTTTATAAGGATTCCGGAGCCAAGGCCCTGGTTGGATGTGAAGGTTCGGGGATCGCCTGTTCCTGTGTTCGTACTCTCACTCACATAGATGGTAACCACCGAATGTTTGTTCTGCTCAAAAAGATCGGCCAGGTTCTGGGCCATCGATTGTTGTGTTAGGATTGCCAGCAGGACCAGCAATAGAATTTTCTTCATGTGGAGTTGTTTTCTTGGTTACATTGATTACAAGGTAAACAGAACATTCTAAACTGATGAATTGTTCAGCATGTTTTTCATACCTTCCGTGAAACAGGTTTAAAACTTGATTCCTAAGACCATGATATCGTCAATCTGTTCATATCCATCCATCCAATCATCCATCCTTTCTTCCAAGCGGGTTTTTTGATCATTTACAGGAAGTGTATGAATTTCCATCAGCAGTTCGCGGAATTGTTTTCGAGAAAATTTTGAATCTTTCTCTCCGCCAAACTGATCCTCATAACCATCTGAATAGAGATAGATCAGGTCCCCTTTCTGTATCTGCAGTTCGTGCCTGGTGAAGTCTCTACCGCTTAGGGCTCCAATTCCAACCGGCATGGGATCGGCCTGGTATCTTTTCAATTCACCATCGCGAATCAGTACAAGGGGATTAAAACCACCGGCATATTGAAGCTTTAAACTGCTTGGATCGAATACGCACAGGGCCATGTCCATACCGTCGGATGCAGAATCACTGCCTTCTTTTTGCCTGAGCGCCCTTATAATCTCGTTTTTCAAGCAATTCAGTATTTCATCAGCTTCCACGCATTGTTGATTGTTCACAATCTCATTGAGCAGAGTGATTCCTAACATGCTCATAAAAGCCCCCGGTACACCATGTCCCGTGCAATCGGTGACAGTGAATATATATTTCCCCTTCTTACTGGTAATCCAGAAAAAATCCCCGCTGACAATATACTGCGGCCGGTTCAGGATAAAGCTTTCAGGAAATATGCTGGCCAGAGTTTCAACTGGAGGGAAAACTGCCTTCTGGATGCGACTGGCATAGATAATGCTGTCGGTAATATTTTGATTGATCAGCCTGATATTCTCATTCTGCAACTGGATAGCATCGCGCTGACCTTCGATCTCCTCTTTCTGTTCAACCACCTCATGGGTTCTTTCCAATACAATTTTTTCCAGTCGCTCTTTTTCAAGCAGTAGATTGTATTCTCGCCGCTTGATTATGGCGCGAATACCAATACTGACGCTTATTACCACAATGACGTATACCCACCATCTTTTCCACAGTGGCACTGAAATGTTTATGTATAGTTTCAAGGGATTCTCATCGAAGGTCCCTTCGCTGTTGAAAGCCCGGAGCTTGAAGGTGTATTTGCCATCCGGGATTTTGCTGAAGACTTCTTGGTTCTCGTGGGAAGCTATGGACCAACTGTCATCCAGCCCTTCCATCATATAACTGTAGGTAACTGCGCCGGGATTTTCCAGGTTAATCCCAATGAAATCGATTCTGATTGTATGTCTCCCCGGGGGAAGACGCAACTCATCTTTCAGCTCTTGTGCCCTGCTATTTACCTGCACCGATACGATGGATAGAGCTGGCGGAGGAGCTTGGTCCTTCTCAAGGTGAGGATCGTATTTAAGGACTCCGGCTGAAGATCCAAACCAGATTATCCCTTTTTGATCCCTGAACACCGCGTTGCGGTTAAATTCCATGCTCTGGTCAATACCTACTTCATTCTTCAAATTACTAACAAAGCCATCTGAAATCCTGATCCGGCTGAGGCCACCCCTGTGACTGACCCATATATACTCTTCATCATCACCCACGAGTGAATTGCAGAAATCGTATAGAAGACCATCTTCGGTATTGTAATTTTTAACTGAATCGCCTTCCATTCTAAAAACACCATTGCCATCAGTGCCTATCCATATGCACCCCCCCGGATCTTCAGTGATGGTTCTGATGTTAAGAGCACCACCAACTGTAGGGATGATCAGTTTGGTAACAGAATCATCCTGAATATACGATACAGAATTGCTTAATGTAGAGATCCAGACTTTTCCGGAAGCATCTACTTTTAGATTATTAACAGTATTGTGTGGCAATCCTGCGTTGCTGATCGTAAACCATGTGGTGAGTCCGGTTCTGTCATCTATTTTACACACTCCCTTATTTGTCGCTATCCAGACCATTGAGTCCCTGAATGCCATGGCATTGATGGTGTTTTCAAGTGTGCCGGAACTGATTGGAATTCTTTGAAAGCGATTGTCCCCTGTGTTCCTATGAAATACACCATTCTGGCTGGTTCCGATCCAGAGATCTCCAGCCGGTGAACCAACAATCGCAGTCACCCTGTCGTCTGGCAAGCCGAACTCCGGGCCAGAGACTGGAAGGACCTCACCATTCTTCCTGTTGACCTTGATCAATCCGTTCTCGTTTCCAAACCACAGGTGATCATCTGTGGTATAGATGGAATGTATGTTGTTACTTATTGCATCATCAAAAGAATAGAAGGTAAAGGCTTCATCCACCAGCCTGACCAGTCCCTTTCCATACATCCCCAGCCAGATGTTCTTTTCACGGTCCTCAAATACAAGCTTCAGATTATCTCCCGGAAGTCCTTTTGTTTCGTTAATATTTGACCAGGATAGATATTTTCCCTGGCTGTCGGGTATCAATTTATACAAGCCATTTCCAAAGGTTGAGATCCAAAGGATTCCCCGACTGTCTTCAAAGATATGTTGTTGACCTTCGATACCAGCTTCAATAGATAATTCAAGAGGCTTAGTTGAAGATTTGAGATCCCTTGGATAAAAGGTATAAATGCCCTCATCCTCGGTAATGATATAAAGGGTGCTGTCATTCCGTGACAGCATCAGATCCTGGACTTTTGTATCAGGAATCCCCTCCAGTATTGATATGAACCTTAATGTGTTTGATTCATTTTCGATGGCAAAAATATGAACCCCATCCATGGAACCAACAACACATTCCGTGGAGGATAGAAATTCCATATTAAATATTTGAACCGGATTATCCGGATCGCTTATGAGTATGGGTTGTAGTCCTGGCTCTATCTTCCAGATCCCCCCCGATTGAGTACTCGCCCAAATAATATTCCCCGTGCTCTTGATATCAGTAATGCTTCCTGTACCCTGTTCACCCTCCACCAATTTGGCAAACACCTTCCCATTGTAATATGAAATTCCCCCGTCATTATGTCCGAACCATGAATCCCTCCCTATACTATGCGAACAGCTTATGAAGTTGCTGCAAAGTGAATCCGAAATATTGAAAACCTCGAGAGTATTCCCATCATACCGTGCCAGGCCGTCACCAGTTCCTATCCAGAGATATCCTGCGTCATCCTGGTGCAGGGAGTAGACATAATCCTGGGGCAGACCGGATTCCACATCGAAAGCCACTACTTTGTGTTGCTGGGCTGTAGCCATAGCGCAGAACGCGATATATGCAACGAACGAGGCAATTATGCGCCGGAAGACAAAAAAGTTAAATGGGGGTGACCAACTCATGGTTTCTATCTTTCTATGACACGCATTCGAATTTTCGCATTATATACTGGTACTCCCCCGATGGGAATAACAAAAAAGGGCAACATCTCTCCATACTGGTTCTGGACCGTCAGTACCACATTGTTATTATTGATCTTCTGGTTCCTGTTCTTAATAAACTGGATCTCCATGGAGGTATCTTTTTCCTCTTCTACGATTTTAAATTCCCTTTCTATCCAGTTATCCTCCCCGGAGACCGGGCACAACTCCCCATTCTTGGCCACCGACACGATCCTGATAAACCCGTCGTTATCCCAATCAAAATTTGAAATCTTCACCGAAATGGTCCTGTCGTCTATATAAGGGTATATCTGGGACACGTTATTCTGATTATTGGACAGCCTGAACGTGTATTCGTAGGTAAACAGGTTACCTCCATCCACTTCATGGTTCTCTTTAGACATGGTACTGAGAAAGTATGAGTAAAGATTACCATCATCTCCAGCCTCTCCCTGGGCAATAATTTTGAATACCTGACCATCAAGTTTTTCAACATACTCACCCTCAAGAGGATTAAACGGGCCAAACGAGTACCAGTTGTTATTATACCGATTACTTTCTCCGAAGCTTTTCGAGGCAAGCAGGTTACCGCTGTTGTAATTACCAACGGGATCCACATTCTGCGCATCCGGGTTTGTATAGCAGCCTTTACCACCGTAGACTGAGAACCTGACCTTCGTATTGAAATCACCCTTTCCTTCATCCAGTTCTCCACCGGTGTCGGGATCAAATACCCTGATATAGATGGGCTCTTTCTGGGTGGTTGGAATCCTGATAAAAAAGATCTGGCAAAAATCATCATCTCCCCAGGACCTGTCAGCCTGGGCTCCAAAAGTGACCAGGTAAGGGATGTTCTCCTCCTCGGCCGGAGCCGGCTGTGCACTGATCTGGACTGTACACATCAGGAGCAGCCAGATGGTCCATCTGCATCTTTTTATCTCAAACTTACTAGAGAACCTCATATCTGGCTTTGATTTCATATTTTTAAAATTTAAAATCGCCGGGGTGAAACAGTTTTGGTCCTGTTAAATGGGAAATTGTATCCTATAAAAAGTTCATGCGTGCCTGCATTATAATGCATAATATTTAAAGATACATCATAAGCATATCCAAACACAAAACTTTCCTTGTGATTATACCTGATGGTGGCCCCCACAGTTTTGTTGTAGCGATATAAGATTCCAAACCCAAGCAGCTTTTGATAATCCAATAATCCGTATAATTCGATAAATGGGGAATGCCCCCTGGATAGGCCAAATAAAAGAGATGGAACTAAATCGAGATTTTCACTTAGTTCAAACCGGGTATTTGCTCCCATGTAAAAAACGCGTGTGGTTGTGCTCCATTCTGAGGTCTCTCCTTCGTAGGGTGAAAGTTTGGAATTCAGGATTCTTGGAACGGACATGTATATGCTGTATTTGCCGGCCATATAGTTAAAACCAAATCCCACATTGGGCTGCAGCTGAATCCCCGGGTCCTCTGCAAAAAGCAGATCCCCCTGATCGACCAGCTGAAGGCGACTGAGCTCGAGTTGCCTGATGGTCAACTCTCCCTGCAGTCCAAGTACGATCCTGTTATTTTCACTCAACTGGAGAGAGTACGAGTATTGCCATGATAATCCTGCATTTTGAACCGGTCCCATTGCGTCGTAATACAATGAGAATCCAGTACCAGCATTTTTATTTTTTAATTTCGTATGAAGCAACAGTGCAGTGGATGTTGGCGAACCCTCCCAGCTGACCCACTGTTGCCTGGTAAGGAATGAAAGACCTGGTATTTTCCTGTTGCCGGCAAAGGCCGGATTGTACACCAGCTGGTTATTGAGATGCTGACTGAAAAAGGCTGGATCCTGTGCCATGATATCAGGTATCAATCCGAGTGTCGCCAGGGTGATCAGGATCCAGAGGGGTCTATATTTCCGTTTTCCATTCTTCACTTTCTCTATTCTATATTCAAGTATACAAATCCTTTTATTACAGATGTTTCACCAAATCTGAAAACATAATAATAGGTGCCTTCAGGTAGAACACCCCCCAGCACACTCCCCGTTTCGGGAGTTCCAGCCCAGTCATTCTTATAGTTAATCCTGTGAAATACTGTAACTCCCTGCCTGTTGAATATGAGCAGTTCATTTTCGCTATAGTTTTCAATGCCAAGGATCACGAAAAGATCATTATACCCGTCACCATTTGGTGAGAATCCTTCGGGGATAAAAACTCCGGGGGCATCTTTCTCCAGAATTAATCCTGTGCCCATGATGGAATCCTGGCATAAATGATCGTCAGTCACCATCACATCGTAGTTTCCCAGTGTCAGGCTGACTGGATTCTGCTCAGTTGACTCATAATGGTTGCTACCTGTCCATAAGAAAGCATAGGGAGGTATTCCCCCGGTGACTGACAATTGAATGGAACCGTCGTCGGCCTGGTAGCTCGAAACGTGCGTCACCTGGTCTATTGAGGCCACCAGCAGATCTGGTTGAGTGATCAGGATATCAGGTCCAATATTCACACATGAGTTACTATCGGTCACGGATAAGGAATATTCACCGGGTGCAAGGCCAGCCAGATTCAGCTCTGAGGAGGAAAATCCAACGGGTCCGGACCAGAACAAAACATAGGGTTCCTTCCCACCGTTAATGGAGGTGATAATTGATCCGTCGTTCTCCTCAAAACAGGAGCTGGAACTGGATTGAAAGGATGATTGTGGTATAGCATACCTGATCACTTCAGCGCTGCCGTTCATTTCCAGAACGCAACTATCCAAAGAATGATGAGCCAGGATCTTATACCAGCCCGGTGCATATACCGGCGACCAGACCAGGGAATCCCCTGTTCCCTGCAGCGTATCCAGTTGATTGGTATCATTCAGTATCAAAGTATAGAGGTAGCCATCCTCAGAGCCTGAAAGGCTGACCATAATCCCCGTATCCCCTTCACAATATGCCCCTCCTCCTCCTACCTGAAAAACAGCGGGACACAGGCCCTGGTCTCCATAACTTGCACAGATCTTTAGCTTGCCAATGTCGTTGTTGGTGTTCTCCCAGATTCTCACCCAGATGGTGTCTCCTGGAGTTTGGCCATAGATATACGCTCCGACCATGCGGGGGTGATAAATGCTGTTGTTTTCATAACAATCCATCAGTACCGGTGAGTCACAACTCCCGGAGTAGAGGGCCATAGCTGCACGGTACATCCAGCCATTGTTGAAGGGGTACTGAGCTTCGGTTTCAGTATCGGTCTGGATCACGAACGATCCGGAATTTGGTACGACGAGATAGAACCAGATATCACCCCCTAGATAGTTTCCGCATACGGGAGGTGGAACCCATGAATCAGTGGCCCCTATGTTGGAATGAATGGAGAAAGCGCAAGTATCACTGATATCCAGTGGGATCGCATTACACGGTATGTCATTTACCACCTGGGTTTGCATTTGGTAATATGCTTCTGGCTGGTGCTGAATCAGATAAGAGGCAGCAATCCAGACGGAATCCCTTTCAATCCCGGAGACTCTCAGTTCATCCAGTGTTCCGCTTGCAGATTCCGAGGAAGGCATCCAGGTCATCACATAGATTTCGCGTACCGTATCCAGACCTGCGTAAGCTACCGGTCCAAAATCCTGAGCACCATCAAGGAAACCGGTAACCTCAGTACCGTTCCAGCTAATAGTCAGGTGATGCCAGGAAACAGTATCCAGGGAGTTCCCTCTTACCAGGTCGTAGGTATCACCCACTCCAGTACCCCATTCCCCGGATGGCCAGATACGTAAATAGGCTCTGTCAGTTATGGGATCTTCCTGGCGGTGCGCAAAGAAATAGTCAGATGATAATTTGGGCATTGAATCCAGTCTGATCCATAGTTCTACGCTTCCCTCATTGGTGTTAAAACCCGACACCGGCATGCTTGCATAATCATCAACACCATCAAATTGAATAGCCAGGGATATCTTCCCATCCACCAGATCATCTGCTGTCATATTACCACCTGTTGTACCATGGTTCATCAATGAAGTCGCATCGTTGATCTGGGGCTCACTCTCAGACGGATCATCAGCCATGTGCCACACAGTTGTAAACTGGTTGCTCCATACTCCCGCCCTGTCCCAGAGGGGAAGCCCATCAGGATTGCCATAATAGAGGAACAGGTCTGTATTGGATTCAGCAGAAATTGATGGCATGCGTACCCAGGCGACAAGTGAACCAGTTTCCGGATCGTAGTTTTCAATTTCAAAATCCAGCACTGTGATGCTGTCCTGATCCGTGAAACAGAGGTCCCTTCCATCGTCAAACTGAACATATCCACCATAGGAGGCAGACCGCATCAGGGTGTCGCTGGAACTAAATAATATGGGAAATCCTGTAAGGGGTAAACTTCCCTGATTCAGACTCTCATCGATAGAGATTCTTACCCGGTGACTGTAACCATTCAACCACTGGGCGCTAACGCTGCTCCCCCCCTTCAATAAAAGGAAGATCAGCAATAGCTTGCTGGCTATTCTCAAAGCAGCTGAAAGATCCTTTTTTTCCATTTACTTCTTTTCATCCAAAATAATAAACTCCACTCTCCTGTTAATCATCCTGCCTTCCTCATTGCTGTTGGAGGCAATGGGCCTGGATTCTCCATATCCCTTACCCACAAGCCTGTTTCTTGCAATGCCTTGGCTGACAAGGTAGTCGACCATGGAGAGGGTTCTTTTCTGGGACAGAGTCATATTGTACTCAAATGATCCCATGTTATCGGTGTGTGCTGCAATCTCAAGTCTGAGGGAGGGATATCTGTTCAAAATGGTAACTACCTGGTCCAGTATGGGATAAGAGGTCTCACTTATCTTGTAATCGTCAAACTCAAAATAGGCATCTGCAAATTCCCCCAGCGTGGAGGTCAGCTGAAGCAACTCCTCCTCGGCAAGATCTGCCAGGATATAACTTCTTACACTTGCACTCTCAAAACCTTTCTCCACCACATCGCTGTAGGTGGAATAAGTATCCATGAGGTTGGAGGCTTCCCCAACGGTGTAACTGTAAAGACTGTCCTCCCGCAGGAATACCTCGGTAATGTCGTAGGCACCACGAAGAGGATCAAACAGGGAGGTGTCGATGTTTACCTTTTCAGGAGAATTCAGAACTTCAACCCGGAATACTGCATCCCTTTCCACCGCCTCCTTCAAAGAATAGAGTGGGCTGAATGTGGAGGAATCTTCAAGGGCCGGCATTGGAAGCTCTTTCAGGTCTCCTTTCTGAACAGCCAGGTACATGGCCAGTTCCTGGTTGTCTTCAAGCACCTCCACATATTTGAATACACAGGCTTTTGGTATGAGTCCCCTACTGTCGGGTTCCCCTGTCAGGCCCAGTCTGACTTTATAGCTTCCCTTCGTTTTGAATACATGTTTGCTATCCATGCCTTTAGCATTTACTCCATCGTCGAAGTCCCAGTAATATTGTGTGATCTTCATATCCGGCACGTTGGATTTTGCTGCGTTGAATGCAATCATCTCATCCTTTAGAAACAGGTCTGGTGAGGATATATAGGGTTGGACCGCATCGCTTATCTCTACTTCGTAGGATGCCTGAGTAAAAAAGGTATTTCCTGTATTGTTATCGATGATATTCAGTTTAACAGTGTAGTGGCCAGCTCCCTGGAAACAGTGTTCGACCTCCAGTCCGGAAACTTTTACACCGTCGCTGAAATTCCATTCGTATTTTAAAGGTATGGTATCGACCTCCAGGGATCCCTCATCGTAGAAAAGGTAACAGTAGTAATTCTTCTGAAGGCTGTCACAGCTGAAGAAGGGGGGGATATCTGTTACAAAGCTGTAGAGATCATCGTTTTTTTGTCTGCCAGAAGAGAAGTATCCTTCGGTCCCGTTCCTGTTGGTGATGATGCCGAAGTCATCTGCCTTTGAGTTGATATGAGCATCCATATGTACCGGGATTACCCACTTTTCACCCTCCTGCCAGGTGTAAAATATATCCTTTTTACCAAGACCGGGCCACCCATCGGATGAAAAATAGAGGATCCCTTCATCACTGACAAATGGATAGGATTCATTGCCTGGGGAATTAATATTGAATCCAAGGTTCACCGGCTCAGACCACTTACCCTCCATCATGTCGCAATAATAGAGGTCTGCACCCCCGAAACCTCCGGGCATATTGGATGCAAAAAAGATCCGTGAGCCATCGGGCGCAAGGGCGGGTGTAGTGATTGAATACTCTGTGCTGTTATAGGCAAATGGTGTAATGTCCGACCAGACTTCGTTCACCAGGCTGGCCCGGAAAAGTCCCAGCTGGTTCCGATCATCAAATACATCCCTGAGTTTACTGTCCACTTCTATATTTCTGGAATAGTAGATGATGTTGCCATCTGCATTAAAGGTGACAGGTCCGTCATTATAACTTGTCAGTAACTCTTCTGAAAAGATGGCAGCAGGATTCAGGTCGGTTGAATCGTCTATGGGGACACTCCATATATTTACGTTTTCTCCGCTCTTGGGTGATGTATATACTACGATTACATCGTGTTTACGGCTGGAGCAGAATACAAGGTAGTCACCGTATCTGACAGGAGAGAAGTCATCATATCTTTCAGAGCTGAATCCCGCTCTTTCAACGGCAAAGGTCTGGCCATCTGCTCCTACAAAAGTAAAGGCAAGGAGCATTAGTATGATCCAGTATAAATGCGGATGTATTTTCATCTTTCTCATCTTAAAAGTATCTTGGACCAATTACATCGATTAAATAACGAAAATCATAACGAAGGGTAACTTCGTGTGATCCTCCCATATAGCCACCTATCTCACCAAATCCTAAGTCATATGAGTAAGCAACTGACAGCTGGTTGTTCACCTGGTAAAGGAGGTGTCCAACAAATGATTTGTTACTCCTGTAAGAGACTCCGAACCAGATCCTGTCATCAAAGATGAAGAAAGAGTTCAGGTCCAACTGCATGTTCCCAGCGGGACTGTAACGGATCATTGATGAGGGCAGCAGTTTCCATCGTGAAGAGAGAGAAAAAAGATATCCTCCATTTATAAAGTAGTTGTACTGTTGGTAATCATTGACCAATTCAAAATTCCCGGAAGAGGAGTTAAAATTATGGGAAAGGAACATGGGAACAGAGATACCAAGGAATAAGCGATCGTTTGAATAATAAGCACCAAGGCTGAAGTTGAGCTGCCTGTACCGGGAAGAGTTACCCATAAGCAAATTATCATCCTGGTCAATTGCTATCAGCTCATCCCAATTGTTCCTGTAGGTGTTTATACCGGCGCCCAGTCCGAAAGCCATAACTCCCTCATCCATAAGGATCCTGTACGCGAAGTTTCCTGAAATCGCAGTGCTGCTTGTGATGCCTGTCCTGTCGTTCAGGACCAGAAGACCCAATCCCACCTTTTCTTTCCGGAGGGGCGCATGCATGGCCAGGGTAGTGGTTTTCGGAGCTCCATCAAATCCGGTCCACTGGTTGCGGTGTTGCATGGTAATGCTCAGGGCATCTCTGTTGCCCGCATAAGCAGGATTTATGGCCAGGGTGTTCAGCAGGTATTGATTGGAAAGGGGTTCCAGCTGACCCTTCACAACAAGTGGAGCCATTAAGAGAAATAGTATGAGGTGCCAGCTACGCATTCTATCTCAAAATCATTACATATCCTTTCCTGGTATCATTGGCGCTAATCTTCAGAACTATATAATAGGTATCTTCAGTTAAGGCCTCCATATTCTGATCTGTGCCACCCCAATTGTTCAGGTAGGGGGCAGATCTGTAGACCTCAAAACCCCACCTGTTCAGGACCACCAGCTCGGAACTGGTGAAACTCTCGATGTTTTCCACATGAAACAGATCGTTTTTACCATCACCGTTGGGGGTGATTACAGTGGGGATCACAAAATCATTCACCATGATGCTTACCTGATCTGAGACTTCGGGGCAAACACCGTTGCTTACCACCCATTCAAATACATTTTCACCTATTTCCATATCCATCACCGAGGTAGTGGGTGACTGCGGATCGACGAATGCACCATAACCAGAAACCACCGACCACCTCCCTGTTTCGCCAGGACCAATGGACGCATCAAGGGCAGACTCAAAACGGGAAGTAAGCTCCTGATCTGGTCCCGCATCAACCAGGGGCGGATCAACTGCAAAAACTGTTACATAAGCTGTACTGCTACAACCATTCAGGTCTGTCAGGACTACCCTGAAAGTGGTAGTATTATCCACTATAGCCATTGTCTCCGGCTGGCTTGGATCAGTGACCTGATCCTGAGGGAACCAGGCAAAATCGCCTGTACCGCTTGCCGATAACTGCGCTTCAATCCCTGTGCAGACGGAGATATCTTCACCAGCAAAAACCGCTGGCCTGAAATGAACAAAAACTGTCACAGTGTCGGTATCTGTAAGCCCCACAGCATTCGTTACCTGGACCACATACGTGGTGGTAAGCTGCGGAGTCGCCCATGGATCGGGAAAGTCAAACAGATCCAGGCTGCCCACTGGTTCCCAGCTGTACAGATCCCCTCCTGATGCCTGCAACCTCGTGCTATCGCCCTGGCAGATGGTTATATCCTCGCCAGCATAGGCAAAATCAGGAGGCAATACTGTAACAATCATACTATCCATGGCAGAACATCCATTGGGTCCCCATGCGGTCAGATAATAGCTGGTAGTAAACCAGGGATCAGCAAAGGGATCAGCAATGTCAGGATCACTCAAGCGGTAGTCAGGATCCCAGCGTACCGAAACGCCTCCGGAACCATTCAACTGTATTATGTCTCCCGCACTAAGCGTGATATTGCTTCCTGCATCAACAAGGGGTACGGGGATAACTCTGACATACATGACATTGGAGGAATCAGCGTTACATGTATCTGATGTCACCAGAGCTCTGTAATCAGCAGAAAACGATGGGAAAATCGTGATGGAATCAACCAGATCGGGCCTTAGCTGGCTCCAGGTATTCATTCCGGGTGGAGAGCTTTGCCACTGAATCTGCCCGGAATGATCAGTGATGGCCAGACTTAGCATCTCTCCTTCACAGACAGCTGTATCGGAAACAGAGAGTGTTCCGCCCACAGCATCAAAACAAGATATTACTGTAACTGTTACACTATCGGTCGCATAACATCTGTTACTCACGAATGCAGTCAGGAAGTAGGTAGTAGTCATCCAGGGATCGGCAAAGGGATCAGGTATAGAAGGATCACTCAAGCGGTAGTCAGGATCCCAGCGCACCGAATCGCCTCCGGAGCCATTCAACTGAATGCTGTCTCCCACATTGATGGTGATATCACTTCCGGCATCAACAAGGGGTAAGGGAATGACTCTGACGTGAATTACATTGGAGGAATCAGCTTCACATGTACCTGATGTCAGCAAAGCTCTGTAATCAGCAGAAAACGACGGGATAAACGTGATGGAATCAGACAAATCGGGCCTTAGCTGGCTCCAGGCATTTATTCCGGGTGCTGAACTTTGCCATTGAATATCCCCAAAGTGATCATCAAGGGCCAGGGATAGTACCTCTCCTTCACAAACAGCTGTATCGCTAACTGAGAGTGTTCCACCGATGGCATCAACACAGGGTGGTAGCAGCCGACCTACGAAGGCATTCATATTGCCATCCGCTGGAAGATTTATTGCATCAAATGAAGCCTGATCGGAAGAATATCCCCCTGCTACAAATATGCTTCCCGGGTAAACTCCCGATATAGCTGTGCCATGATCAGTGTTCGAACTCCCGGCAGTTTTCAGCCACCCGTACACTCCATCAATGGAGTAGGATGCAACGAAGACATCCTCATCTCCCCTGCTGTTGTCGGTATCCGGATCTGCATGGATCTCCGACTGATAATAGCCTGTAATGTACAGGTTTCCTGCTGGATCCAGGGAGATATCATTGGAAACCTGATCATCTCCCGAATCATCTGTCAGGGTTGAAACCCACCCGGTGGAACCATTCGTCCTTGAAATAGCGCAAACAAACGCATCCTGATCACCTGTGTGAGGTACCGGATTTCCCGGGTAGAGAGGAAAGATGGCCGGAGCTCCAATGGAGCCTGTCAGATAGAGGGAAGCCTGATCCATGGTTATCCCGTAACAATAATCATCTTCGGGGCTGGCCACTGAATTGCTCCAGAGATGAACACCTTCATTGCTATAGCAAGAGATGAATATTTCAGATTCTCCTTCTGAACTATTTGGGAGGCTGGTCACAATGTCCCCTGCAGCATTACTCATACTGAGCTGGTCACCATAAAACTCGCCAGTGATGTAAATCTCAGCTTCGTCACAGACGATATCCCTTCCATAGTCCTCTTTATCGCTTTGCCCGCTGATCATCCATTGCTCCAGGCCATCAGTGGTGTATTTTACCAAAAACATATCCTCACCCCCATTTGTAATTCTTTCAGGAAGAGAGCCGAAGACCACTGTATTCTTAAAAACTCCGCATGCAAATACTCCCGAGCTGTTGGAACCGATTCCGAGTCCCTCTACCCTTGCATTGCCTTCACTGTATCGTGCCCACAACAATTTTCCTTCATGATTATACTTCACAAGGTAGAAAGTCAAGCTTCCAATGTTGTGGTATACAGAATCTGCAATGAGGGATCCTGTACCCGTAAACCTGATCACCCCCGGAGATATATACCCGGTAATGTAAAAGTTACCATCGCGGTCAAGGTGAACGGCACTGATGTGATCATCATCTTCTCCCCCCATCTTAAAGGCCCATTGGACATTACCGTTCCTATCCAGCTTAACTACAAAACCATCGGTTCCGCCAAAAGTATCTTCAAAATCTGTTGATTCAGATCCTCCAGACGGAATAGTGGCTGCCAGAGAATCCTTCCAGTCGCCTACCAGGTAGACATCTCCTGTAAGCGGATCGGCAACCATATCCGTGGCAATTTCGGTATCGGGCGAATGTATTGCATTAACCCAATCCCAGACCGGTACCTGCCCAAAGATCAAGCTCCATATACAAAAGAGTAATAGGGACGTAGTTCCGATCCTCTTCATAAACCGACTTTAGAAAATAAATATATGTAGATTCGGAGGCCCCTGGAAGATAAAATATTAACAATCATCAGCTTATTATTAATTTAACTCTCAATTCTTAGTTACATGATTTAATTTAGATATTTTTGTAGGCTTATATATATGTCATGAAACGAATTCCATTGATATTGGTTACAAATGACGATGGTATTCATGCCGGTGGCATGAAAGCACTTATAAGCGTGGCCCGGAAATTTGGAAATGTGGTGGCCATCTCTTCACGCGAACCCATGTCGGGAATGTCACATGCCATCACCATCAAGGTGCCTCTGCGGGTCAAACTTATATCCCAAGAGCCCGGTCTCACAAGCTATGTAACAAATGGCACTCCGGTAGATGGGGTAAAGCTGGTCTTTAACAGCCTCTCGGAGCGTAAACCGGATTTGCTGCTTTCGGGGATCAATCATGGTTCAAACTCCTCCTCGAGTGTGCTCTATTCAGGTACCATGGCAGCAGCCATGGAGGGTGCAGTGAACCACATCCCATCCATAGGTTTTTCCCTGCTAAGTTTTGATCCAAATGCCGACTTCACTGCATCTGTGCCTTATGCAGAAGAGATGATCCGGCATGTGCTGGAGAAGGGTTTGCCAGATGGAATCTGTCTCAATGTGAATATACCTGCGCTTCCTGCCGAAAAGATCAGGGGCATCAGGGTCTGCAGTCAGGCCAACGGCTACTGGAAAGAGGAGTTTGAAAGGAGAACCGATCCCAATGGGACAGAATACTACTGGCTTACCGGATTTTTCCACAACAGGGAGCCTGAGAACGGGGGCACAGGAACCGATGAATGGGCCCTTAAGAACGGGTATGTGTCGGTTGTTCCCATCTCCACCGATCTCACGGCCTATGGGGTGCTTGAGCAAATGAAATCACTGGAGTTAGCACAAACAGGCAAGAATGAGTGAAAAGAAATTCAACAGCTTACTTACCGGACTGATTCCTGCGCTGGTATTGCCGGCCCTGACCCTGCTGGCTTTCTGGCTCATTAAGAGTGATCGTGGTTTTGTGGATTTCCTGCAACAGTTCCAGCAAATGGACATGCTTTCCAAGGTGGTGAGCCTCGCTGCCATTCCCAACCTGCTGCTTTTTTTCCTTTTTATATGGACCAAGCGGAATTTTTCGGCCAGGGGGGTTATTTTTGCCACCTTCTTGCTGGCATTTATAATGTTGATACTCAAAATTGTATGAAGGAGGTATGAAGTATTTTCTTATAGCAGGTGAAGCCTCCGGAGATCTTCACGCCTCAAATCTGATGAAAGGACTTCTTAAGGCTGATCCACAGGCAGAGTTTTGCTTCATGGGAGGCGATCTGATGCAGGAGGTCGCCGAAGGAATGGTGATGCATTACCGGGAGACCAGTTATATGTTCCTTGATGTACTTTTTCACCTGCGTAAGATATTTCGAAACATGCGTCTCATCAAGCGGAAGATCATTGAGTGGAAGCCTGATGTGCTGATTCCCGTAGATTATCCAGGTTTTAACCTGCGAATCACTCGTTTTGCTTCGGAAAATGGGATCAGGGTATTTTACTATATCTCACCCAAGGTGTGGGCCTGGAAACAGAGAAGGGTGAAGGCCCTGAAAAAATATGTGAACCGGCTTTTTACCATTCTCCCATTTGAGTCGGAATTTTTCAGACAATTCAATATGGAAGTGGAGTATTTTGGAAATCCCCTGGTGGACCAGGTGGCCACTTTCAGGGAACAGTTTGAAGGAGAAGGGGAGTGGCGCCGGAGACACGGCTTTGGTGACTTAGCTCTGGTGGCACTTCTTGCAGGTTCACGAATCAAGGAGATTGAGACCACACTACCCTCCATGCTCACCCTGGCCGGGGAACATCCTGCCTATCAGTTTGTGGTGGCGGGTGCACCTTCCATCGATTCTTCCATCTACCAACAATATTTGGAGGGGACAAATGTTAAGCTTATTTACAATGAGACTTATGCCCTGCTTACCTGTGCAGAGGCGGGACTGGTCAACTCAGGAACGGCCACGCTGGAGGCTGCCCTGTTTGAACTTCCCCAGGTGGTACTATACAGGACCAGTAAGCTTGCTTATAGCATTGCAAAACGATTAATAAAGATTAAATTTATAAGTCTGGTGAATCTGATTTACGGAAAGAAACTGGTGGAGGAGGTGGTCCAGAAGGATATGACGGATCGTACCCGGAAGGAGCTGAACAGGATCCTGACTGATAATGGCTACCGCGAGGAGATGAAGGAAGAGTACAGGGTGTTAAAAAGTGACCTGGGTGAGCCTGGAGTTTCTCTGAGAACTGGAGAAC
>DAOWFP010000187.1 GCA_030637895.1 Bacteroidota bacterium
GGCAAACGAGCTATTACTATAACAGCATCCAGTATATTGGGGAACTGAATATCTCCACTTCAGAAGATCCCTACCAGTTTCTCAATGCTGTTACGCTCTTTAATGACAGCGTGGAGATCCGGATCCCATGGACCCTGATTAATTTCCCAGCTCCCACAGTAGGCAGGGCCATGCACTATGAGTCACACATGGATGGACCAGACCTGGTTATTGATCGGCGGGATACCCTGTCCGACGGGATTGCCGTATCCATCCTGTTGCAGGATGATATTTATCAGACCGGGAAGTATCAATGGAGCCCCTGGGATTATGAGAAGATCGTAAATGAAGCTCCCATCGAGCGCAAAAAGCAATCGTTTCACTATATAAAACAGATGCTGCCTCACTTCAATTCTCCTCCCATTGGACTGGCCGACACCTTTTATCTTTCTCCGGGGAGCATTCTTGAGCCGGGACCTGAAGCAGGATTGCTAATGAATGATTTTGACATCGATGGAAACGAAATGTATGTCCGGCTCCCCTTTGGGAGCTCCACCGAACATGGGCAGCTGTTTCTCCATCCCGATGGTAGTTTTCTCTATGATCCCGATCCGGGCTATACGGGGGATGATTTTTTTATGTACTACCTGGATGATGAAACAACAAGCTCCACACTGGTTCCTGTTCATCTGAGTGTGAGATTTCCTTTGTCTGCAGAGGAAGAGCAACTCTCCGGGAGTACTTCCATCTACCCTAATCCCGGGAAAGATCGCTTCTATATAACCATACCGCAGTCATACCGGGAGGCTAGTTTAAGAGTGGTGGATATGCTTGGAAAGGAAATTATCTTCATGCCACTTGAGGAGGCAAGCACCTGGGTAGAGATTCAGAACACAAAACCAGGGATTTATCTATTCATATTATCCATTGACCAAAACCTGGAACAACATCGAATCATAATACAGTAATTTGCGTATTAATGACCAGTACACAATGACGATTCTAGTATGTGAAGACAATATAATGACGCTTAAAACCATTGAGTTCTCCCTCAAGAAGGCAGGTTATGAGGTGTTTAAGGCACGGGATGGGTTTCAGGGTATTAGAATACTGGGTGAAGAAAAAATTGACCTGGTCATTACTGATATAAATATGCCTTATACCAAGGGGCTGGAGATAATTCGGCATATCAACACTCAGATGGAAGTAAAAATCCCGGTGATTGTGATTTCTGGTATAACCAATGAGGAAACCAGGGCACATGCTATGGAGCTTGGAGCCCAGGGATACCTGACCAAGCCCTTTGATCCCAAGGTGATGATGGATTTGGTTAGGACCCTTTCCGGGAAGAATTGAAAATTTTTATGCAAAAAGCACCCCTTAGTATCACTTTTTTAGTCTGTTTCCTGGTCCAGCTTCATGCCCAGGATGACCTGCAGCAAAGTAATCCCGAAATGGAGTTTGCCCAAATGCGTGAGTTTGCAAGTGCTGGTGATTACACAAATGCAAAGCAGATCGGATACAAACTGCTGGGGGAAAATGAGGAGTATCATGATGTGGCCCTCTACCTGGCCAGGATCCATGGATGGGAATCCAGTTTTGACTCGGCTTATATGGTTCTTGACAGGGTAATGGAGATGGAGCCAGGACTTTATGAAGCTTATGCTACATGTGTCGATCTGGCCTACTGGGAAAATAACCTGGAAAAGCTGGATACCTGTGCCGCGCGCGCCACTGAGATTGAACCCGATTCGGCCGGAGTCTTTGACAGGTATATTGTAGCATTGCAGCAAGGCCGGCCCCAAAGCAAACAAAAGGAACTATTTGGCTTCTACTCCTACGATCATTTTTCGGAGCCCTATGTGCGTAACTGGCATATGCTCACCGTCGGTGGAGAGATTCCTGTCAAATATGGTACATTGATTCCTTCCCTGAACGGAGGTTATCAGGCCGGAGGTACTAATTCACCTGCAACGGATCTTCAGATAAACCTGGATGCTTACCTGACCCTTGGTAAATTGAATTATGCCTTGCTGGCTTATGGATTTTCACCAAACGGGTCACTCAACTACTTTCCCGGACACAGAATCGCTGCGGAAGTGTGGCAGGCATTGCCCAAAGGATTTGGCCTCTCCGCCGGGTTGCGATATTTCTACTGGGATCAGAATTTTACCTTTCTGACTTTTTCTGCCGAGAAGTATGCTGGCAACTACTGGTTCTCATTCAGAAACTACCTCTTTTTCAAGGATTACGGGGTCTCCGGCTCCTACTATCTGACCGCAAGGCGCTATTTCGATACCAAGTTCAATTACCTGACACTTACCCTGGGATATGGCACCGCTCCGGATGAGCCCATCGTAGTGATTTCTGATCTGGACCGGCTGAATGCCGTCTCCGGCAGGATTGAGCTCTCAAAAAAAATTACTCCCGGAATCAGGGGGATCGTCATGCTGGGCTATGCCTGGGAGGAGTATGCCGACCAGGAGTACCGGAGCAGGATTGATATGAGACTTGGTGCATATTTCGTGATTAAAAAGTGAGTTTAAAAGAGACATATCTGAGCCTCTTACTTGGGCTGATGCTTGCCGCAACGGGAGCAATGGATACTTATGCCCAGGAGATAGCCGATTCCATGCCCTCTGACAGCACGGTGGTGGATACTACCATGACTGCGCAGGATCCGGTTGAGGTACTCTCGGTCTATGGCAGACGAATTCTGAACCGCTTTGAGAAAAGTCCCTTACTGGTCACCATTCTCTATATTGTAATCCTTTATTCAATCATTACTTTGATTACTCTGCTGATCATCATTTTGCTCAACAGAACAAGGTTACAACGTGAAGAGGCTCTGACGGAATACCTTCTGGAGAGGTACCAGCTCTTGCTTATGAACTACCTTTTTGATGAAGAACATCAGGAATTGGCTTTCTTAGAGTTGGATGAAGTGGCCGATAACCGGGTCAACCGACAGGTTCTGATCGATCAGATGATAGATCTGAGTGTTAATCTGAAGGGAGAGATTAAAGAAGATATCCAGAAGCTCTATCTCCGGCTCGGATTGAAAAGGGACTCCCTGGAGAAGGCTTACAGTCGCAAATGGCACCAAAACGTAAAAGGGTTCAGGGAACTGGCCTTTATGAATATTCGGGATGCAAATGAGCAGATTATGAAGAGTTTGAATGCCAGCAACGAAATTCTGAGGATGGAGGCACAGATTGCCATGGTACGGCTCTCGGATGGAAACCCCTATGAGTTCCTGCATATGCTGAAGAAACCACTATCCCTCTGGGAACAGGTAACCCTGCATGAACTGCAGATTCAGCATAACCTGGTAGTTCCTGACTTTAAACAGTGGTTCTATTCAGAAAATGTTAGTGTGGTGATGTTCGCACTGGAGATGGTTTCCTGGTACAAGCAGCGGGGTGTGGGTAAGGAGCTAATAGTGCTGTTTGAACACGAGAATGAGCAGGTTCGCAATAAAGCCTTCAAGGTCTGCGGGGACATCGGCCTTAAAATGGTATTCCCTGCCCTGGTCCTCAGGTATCCCGGGGAGATCTTTAAGAACAAGCTGGAGATCCTGCACGCTTTTGCAAAGATGCCTGACGAGAAATACCTGAAATTCCTGAAGTCTGTACTGGATTCAGAGGATGATGTTCAGTTACAGATCGAGGCCACAAAGGCCATGGAGAATACTGGCGAACCCGGAATCTCCATGTTGATCAAGCTTATGAAATCTAAATCGGAATATAAAAATTACCAGATCATCATCCGGCATGTACTGGATGGCCGGATCTACTAGCCATGGATAGAGCATACGACATATTAAAGTATTTTGTGCTGAACGGCGTATTCATTATTACTGCGTTAATCTTTACCACCTACCTTATCCTGACCATCTTTTCTGCCATCACCCTCAGAAAATACCTGAGGAAGAACAGCTATGTGGACTATAACTCCATTGTGGCTTCACCTCTGGCTCCATCTCTTTCGGTGATAGCTCCGGCGTACAATGAAAGTGAGACCATTATTGACAATATCAGGACATTGCTTTCGCTTTATTACAACAACTATGAGGTGGTGGTAGTGAATGATGGCAGCAAAGACGACTCCCTGGAAAAGATGATCTCTGCCTATGATTTGGAAAAAGTCAACTACTATTTTGATTACCGGCTGCCTTGCAAACGGATTCGGGGGGTTTATAAATCCAAGAACCGCTCCTTTAAAAAACTGACGGTGATTGACAAGGCCAACGGGGGGAAGGCCGATGCACTGAATGCGGGCCTGAATGTCTGCAGGAACGATCTGGTAGTTAGTATCGATGCTGATTCTATCATGGAACCGGATGCTTTGCTGAAACTGGTAAAGCCCTTTATGGAGGCAAAGGACAAGCGGGTAATCGGAGCGGGTGGAGTGATTCGGATTGCCAACTCATGTGAGATCGCAGATGGCCATATCCAAAAGATCAACCTGCCTAAGAAATTTTTACCCCGTGCTCAGGTCATGGAGTATACCCGGGCCTTCCTGATGGGTAGGATGGCCTGGAGCGAACTGGACGGACTGCTGCTTATTTCGGGTGCACTGGGGATGTTCGATCGCGAGATTGTGATCACCGCGGGCGGATATAGTATCAATACAGTGGGTGAGGACATGGAGCTGGTGGTACGTATCAGGAGGTATATGGCCGAGCATGACCTTGATTATGATGTGATCTATATTCCTGATCCGCTCTGCTGGACAGAGGTGCCTTCTACCGTTAAGGTATTGGCCCGGCAGCGAAGCAGGTGGACCAGGGGAACCATGGAGACACTGGCTACGCACCGGAAGCTCTTCTTCAATAAAAAATACGGGAAACTGGGCTTGCTTGGTTATCCTTACTGGCTGGCCTTTGAGTATCTGGCACCCATTGTGGAGTTTCTGGGAATTTGCTGGTTTGTCTTCCTGGTGATCACCAATAGCCTGAACTGGCCTTTTTTCCTCTTGTTATTTGGTTTTGTCTATTTTTTCGCGGTCTCTCTTTCCATCTGGGCCATACTGTTCGAAGAGATTACCTTTCACAAATATGAAAAACGACGGGATGTACTTCGCCTGGTGGCGATTGCCTTCCTCGAGCCCTTATTCTACCATCCAATAGTGATGTTAATGACCATTAAGGGAAACATCGATAAGATATTTAACCGCAACAAATGGGGCAAAATGGAGCGGAAAGGATTCGGAAAAAACTAATCCTTATACAATTATCTCTTCACTTTCGGCCCGGTTGCCGGCCCTGTCTACAGTGACCAATTTATAGTTATATATATTCGATTTGCCCGTAAACCTGAATGGGTCGGTGGTGGTCTGTGGCGTATGCAGGACGGTTCCTACCATCTCTTCACCCATGAACACCTCGTAATGTGAGATTGGATCCTTGTCTGCCAGTGCGCTATTCCAGCGGATATCCACCTCGTTTTCCACGTCGACCTTAATATCCTGTGGTGGGGTAAGTCCGCTGGCTGGAAGCTGGAAGTAATTGGTCATCCCATCCTTGGCAATCTTGCCACTACGCTCGATTTTTTCTCTCTTCTCCTGGCTCAGTCCATCCGGTGTAATCTGCGAAGCATAGAAGTTTTGTACCAGCTGGCACTTGAGGTTATCATCTGAAATCTGGCCGATCCCAATTATGGCCGTATGGATCCCTGGGGTTGTCAGCGCATATTCGATCAGTGGCTTGCTGGGAAGTTCCCTGGTTCCCACACTCCGCACCACACCATCCGAGTCACGGGTCCAGTCATTATACTTGCCGTACATAGCTCCATCGGCAAATACCTTCATGGCAATAATTCCCATGTTTTTTGCTTGTGCCACCGGGATCACATTGTACTGGTGGTTCAGATAGAGCTTGTCATTGGCATTGATTGCCACCAGCATGGCATCCAGAATCTCATACTTATCCCTCCTGATCATATCCATCATGGCCGGGGAGTTAATGTGCCCGGAAAGTCCAATATGCTTGATCAATTTCTCATTTTTAGGATTCAGTCCAGTATGGTTGGTTCCGTCGCGAAAATCCCGGAGCGTTACCAGGACCCCGAAATTCTCTTCCTTATCCAGTGGAGTTTCCAATCCCTTGTACATCACGTCAACCTCTTCCACGAAGTTGAGATTGTGGGTAAGTACCATGTCCACATAGGATCCCTCCGGGTAGTTCCCTTCCCCGTCGCCAAACATCTGTGAGAGTGATCTCTTCAGGTCCTTAACGGCTCCTCCTGCGGAATCCCCGTTGGACCAGTTATTTACATTCTCAAGCTCCGGGAAGCCTGGCTTTCCCCACCTCTGATGGGTCTTGGTAGTAAGGAAAATGGATTCACGTAATTTTTTATCGTAGCCCTCTTCCCCCGGAATCAGGTTCAGCTTCCGGAAGGCCTTTCCGAAATGCAGCTGACTTTTAGCATACAGGTTGGAGGTGTCAAAATAGTTGACTCCTATTTTAAAAGCTTTAAGAATAATGGGAACCGGATCCACATCTGCCGGGGTCCACTGCAGGGAGGCCTGTCCGCCCATCCCCAGGGTTGTCACCTCAAAGGGGATTTTCCCAAAGCTACGCTTCATGGGCGTTGGTAACTGATCCAGTCCAAATCGGAATCCTGGCAATATAGTTAGTCCGGCTGCAGCTGCAGCAGATAGTTTTACAAATTCCCGGCGGGATACGGTTTGATGCTTCATAGTAACATTTTTTATTGGGTGCACGTCCAAAGGATAACACAAGATAGGGGAAAAGGGTTGAAAAATCCAGTGTGCGAATATGTACACCCCTGTACGAAAACGGGCTATTCAATAAATGTTGACTACAAGTAAAATGCACAGTACAAAGCGTATACGATGAATGGCACAATTTCTGGTAAAATCAAACAAACCTAAAACACATGTGGAAAAATTTCATCAAAGTTACCATCCGAAGCATCAGCAAAAACAAAGCCTTTAATGTGATTAATATCTCGGGACTGGCCATTGGACTGGCCAGTGCCATTTTTATAATCCTCTATATTATCAGCGAGACCGGCTACGATCGTTTTAATGAACGTTCAGCTGATATTTACAGGCTCTACCTGGACGGAAAGGTTTCAGGACAGGAGGTCAAGGGAGCATGGAATAGTCCCGCATACGGTCCCGGATTTCATGAGGAGATCCCTGAGATCGAAAATTTCTGCAGGTTTAATTTTGCTGACAACCTCTTGCTGTGGGCAGATCCTTCCAATAAATACCTGGAGAACCACATCATGTATGCTGATTCCACATTCTTCGAGCTTTTTACCATAGATCTGCTGGAGGGTGATCCAGGCACCTGCCTGGATGAACCTTATACCATCCTTCTGTCTGAATCAAAGGCGGGACAGTACTTTCCGGAGGGGGATCCCATTGGTAAAACCATCTACATGAATGACGACTCCACCTTGTATCGGGTGACCGGTGTGGTTGAGGATGCTCCCAGGGCCTCTCATTTCTTTTATGATTTTATCTGTTCTTATTCATCGGATCCCCAGAGCCGGACCCCCATCTGGTTAAACAACTATATGCATACCTATATTCTGGTGCGGCCTGGAGCTGACCAGGCCCAACTGGATGCTAAAATCAACGAAGTACTGATTGAGAAAATCCGCGATCAGCTGATGGCCTTCATGGGCGTAACCCCGGAGGAATTCATGGAAGCCGGAGGAAGGTATGGTGTATTCACCCAGCCGCTGCTGAGCATACACCTGGATAAAGAGATTCTGGTTCCAAGCAATATAGGATACCGGCCCATTGGAAATCGCACATATCTGGTGATCTTTGCGCTCATAGCCTCTTTTATACTGATCATTGCCTCCATCAATTTTATGAACCTGAGTACCGCAAGATCTTTGAGTCGTGCCAAGGAGGTGAGCCTCCGAAAAGTGGTTGGATCGGGACGAAAGCAATTGATCAGGCAGTTTTTGTTTGAAAGCGTTTTTCTAAGTCTGATTTCCTTGCTGATCGCTATTATCCTGGTGATCGTTTTGTTAAATCCCTTCAATGGCCTGGTGGGACTCAACCTGGTACTGGCTGATATATTCAGCTGGTATATGATCCCCTCCTTCATTCTTCTTGCGGTACTGGTCGGCCTTCTCAGTGGCAGTTATCCCTCCTTCGTACTGGCCTCCTTCAAACCGATTTTCGCATTGAAAGGAAACGCCAGTACTAAGAACGGGACCACCTTGTTAAGGAATGCACTGGTCATTATTCAGTTTTCCATTTCCATCATTATCATTGCAGGCACCCTGGTCATCTACTGGCAGTTCAGGTACATGACCAATAAGGACCTGGGATTCGACAAGGAGCAGCTTGTGGTGATGGAACGGCTATTTCCCCTGGGAGACCAGACGGCATCCTTTAAGGAGGAGCTGAATAAACATAGCGCCATACTCTCCTCCACCAATTCCACTGCTTACCTGGGAATCCATAGCAGCAACAGTCCCCTTGGGATCAAAGGCAGGCCACCCGGAGAAAGTGCCTTATTCTTTATTTATTACACGGATGAGGATTTTATGGAGACCTACAAGTTTGAACTGGCCACAGCCGACAGTCGCTTCTTCTCCGAGGAATATTCCATGGACTCGTCAGCCTGCCTGGTCAATGAAGCTGCAGTACGAAATTACAATCTCGAGGATCCCTTGAATCAAAGCTTGATGAATCTTAATCCGGGAGGTCTGGACCAGGAGCTCAGGATTATTGGGGTGATGAAGGATTATCATTTCCTTAGTTTGAAACAGGAGATTGCTCCCCAGGTCATTATCCTACAGCCCGAATCATTCCAGTCCGCTTACCTTACTTTAAGGCTTGGTGCGGGAAAGAACAATATAGAAGCCGGATTAAAGCATATCGAAGATACCTGGAGAGACTTTGCCGGAGACCAGCCTTTGCAGTATTTCTTTCTGGATGAAGAACTGGAAACTTTTTATGCGGAAGAGAAGCGCACCGGGGCGGTAACCCTGATCTTCTCCATCCTGGCCATCTTTATTGCCTCGCTGGGATTGTTTGGACTGACACTCTATAATTCGCAGAAAAGGATCCGGGAAATTGGGATTCGGAAAGTGATGGGGGCCACTGAATCAAACATCGTTGGAGTTATTGGCAAGAGTGTTCTCTACGCTGTGGCTATCTCCATCCTGATTGCCATACCGGTGGCCTATTATATGATGCAGGACTGGCTCAGGGATTTTCCCTACAATGTGGGATTTCAGCCTTTGTTATTTGTGATAGCTGCACTCTTAGCCATCATCATTGCCATGGTCACAGTCACCATTACCTCATTAAAAGCAGCACGTACCAATCCAGCCATTTGCCTGCATTACGAATAACAGACCGTTTTTAAAGATTAAAGAACATGTGGAAAAATTTTATTCGGGTAACCATCCGGAGCATAAACAAGAACAAGGCATTTAATGCTATCAATATAGCAGGACTTGCCATTGGACTGGCCAGTGCCATCTTTATCATATTATATATCATCAGCGAGACCGGTTACGATCGTTTCAATGAACGCTCGGCTAATATCTACAGGGTCTATCTGGATGGGAAGATGGCCGGGTCGGAGATAATAACTGCCACTACCTCTCCCATTATGGGTCCCTCCATGGCTGAAGACATCCCTGAGATTGAGAAGTTCTGCAGGTTTGATTTTGCCAGAAACAGACTGATGTGGACCCATGTCGATAATAAGTTCCTGGAAAATCATATCATGTATGCCGATTCCACCTTTTTCGAAGTTTTTACCTTTGATCTGCTGGAAGGAGATCCGCTCACCTGCCTGGATGAACCCAATACCATCCTTATTTCAGCATCGAAACTGGATCAGTATTTTCCTGAGGGGAATCCCCTTGGAAAGTCCATCGCCATGAATAATGATTCCACCCTTTATCGGGTGACCGGAGTGGTGGAGGATGCTCCAAAGAACTCACAATTCTTTTACGACTTTATTTGCTCCTATTCCACAGACGAAAGGAGCCGGTCATTCAACTGGTTCAGCAGCTGGATGCAAACCTACTTTTTGGTCACCCCAGGTACAGATCAGAAAGTACTGGAAGATAAGATCAACGTTGCATTGATTGAAAGAATCAGGCCCCAGCTGCAACAGTTTATGGGAATTACCCCGGAAGAATTTTTTGAATCAGGTAGCAGGTATGGTTTGTTTCTCCAGCCTCTCCTGGATATTCATCTGGATAAGAAGATAGATATCCCCAGTGACATCGGATTTCGTCCCATTGGAAACCGTAGCTACCTGTTGATTTTTGGTGTCATCGCTTTCTTTGTGCTGGTGATTGCCTCCATCAATTTTATGAATCTCAGTACTGCCCGGTCTTTGGCTCGGGCCAAAGAGGTGAGCCTTCGCAAGGTGGTGGGCTCTAACCGCAAGCAACTGATTCAGCAATTCCTGTTTGAAAGTGTTTTCCTGAGTTTTGTATCACTGGCGATTGCCCTCATCCTTGTCTTCTACCTGATAAAGCCATTTAATAATCTAATGGGAATGCACCTGGCATACCAGGATGTTTTCAGCTGGTATATGATCCTCTCTTTCATCCTTCTCTCCATTCTGGTGGGCTTGCTCAGTGGAAGCTATCCTTCCTTTGTGCTGGCCTCCTTCAAACCCATTTTTGCCCTCAAAGGCAATGCTTCTGTCAGGAATGGAACCACTGTTCTCAGAAACGTGCTTGTGATCATCCAGTTTTCCATATCCATGATCATTATCGCTGGTACTCTGGTTATCTACTTTCAGTTCAGGTATATGACAAACAAGGATCTGGGATTTGATAAGGAGCAGCTGGTGGTGGTTGACCGGACCGGTCCTCTGGAAAATCAGGTTTCAGTTTTCATGGATGAGCTGAAGGCTCACACGTCCATTCTAACAGCCACCAATTCAGGAACATACCTGGGAACTGTCAACAATACCAGTACCTATGGTATCAAAGGCAGACCCATTGAGGAAAGTCCCATGTTTGCGGTTTATAACACCGATGAGTACTTTATGGAAACATACAAATTTGAGCTTGCCACTCCGGGAAGCCGTTTCTTTTCTAAAGAATTTGGATCAGATACATCGGCCTGTTTAGTCAACGAAGCTGCTGTAAGAAAGTATAAGCTGGAAGATCCTTTGAATCAGGTTTTGCTTGCTCCGGATCTGGATGGATTTCACAGGGAGTTAAGAATTATAGGAGTGGTAAAAGACCACCATTTCTCCAGTGTTAAGCAAGAAATTACAGCACAGATCATAGTGCTTAAATCCAATGAGTCGGGTGGGTACATTACCTTACGGCTTGAGGGAGGAAAAGAGAGTATTGAAGCGGCACTCAATCACCTTGATAAAAAATGGAGAGACTTTGCCAACGATCAACCCCTGGAATATTTTTTCCTGGATGAAGAGCTGAATAACTATTATGCGGAGGAAAAACGTACAGGCGCAATCACACTGATCTTCTCCATCCTGGCCATATTTATTGCTTCTCTGGGACTCTTTGGATTGACA
>DAOWFP010000202.1 GCA_030637895.1 Bacteroidota bacterium
AGGCCAACAAGATCATCAAGTTAATTAAAACTCTCCGCCTCATGGCTCCCCTCCTTCTTCAAGGAGCCGGATGCTTGCCATAAGCATCTCTACCATCTCACCGGTGGTTGCACGCCAAAAATAATAATTCTGCTGTTTAAGCAGCTTTTTTGAAGCCCTCTTCTTTTCCTTAGGGAAAGCACGGATATAACCTTTCTGGTTCTTAAAATACATCCATCGTTCCCCCTGATGCATCCAGTATTCCCGCTCGATCGGACCAAAGCTGGTTCCGGAGGATCTAGTCCCCAGCAAATCCCTGCTCCAACTTATATAGCAGGTAGTGGCTCCTGCTGAGACCACCTGGTAATAGGCTGATGCCTCCTCCCCGATCTGCACACGCCTGAACACGTAGCCCCCCACGAAAAAAGCACTGATGTTTTCAGGAACCGTTATAATTTGATTCATGTGCCCCTCCGGAGTCAGATATCCCAACTCAAGTTTCTGAGAAAACAGGTTGTAGCGTAGTTGTAACTGCTCAAACCACTGATCGTTTATGCATATAGAACCGGTCTTGAAGCCTCCATCTATCCAATAAGGATGACCCTCAGATCGGATATACTGATTGGTGAACTGGATTCCATTTACCAGCTCCTGATTGCTCCCCAAGGCCCGGTCGACCTGTTCGGCAAAGCCTCCCTGAGCACTCAAACTCCCTGGAACCAGGGAAGTAAGGCCAATAAGGAAAAACAGATATAAAATCCGGGTTGTTGAAGTCAATGTAAGGGAATTAAGAAGAAGTAAAATACCACTTTTTTACGAGTGTTCTTTAGTCGTCCTTGTGCGCATAATCGATAGGTTCCAGGTGAATCGTGGATATTATGGAAAGTTTTTCATCGATTAACTCCTCGATGGCCGTAGCAATGGCATGACCTTCTTCAACGCTTAGGTGGTTCTCTATCTTAATATGAAAAGTTAATTCTTTGCTGCTGATATAATTATGCATATGAAAATGATGTGGGTATATGTCAAAATCATAAAGCGAGCTGATAAGCTTTTGGATCTCCTGAATAAGATCTTCGTCTGGATCTTCCCCCAGGATTTTATTGACTGATTCCATCAATATGTGATAGGCAGCATACATTAACATCATTGAAACAGCGATGCCCAGCGCACCATCGATCCACCAGAAATAATCCTTAAAAAGAATACCGATCAGGATAACAAGTGAGGACAGGGCATCGGTTCGATGATGCCAGCCATCGGCTTTTACCGTGGAGCTGCCCGATTTCTTGCCCAGAAAAAATGCATATTGAGCCAATAGTTCCTTAACCACGATGGAAACTACTGTAATCACAATAGCCAGGGTACCAAAATTAGCAGATTCCCTTGTTTTCAGATGAGAAATCGCATCTGTAATAAATCCGAAAGCAATCAATACAAGTATAATGGCGATTATTATGGATGAAACCAGTTCCCATCTGCCGTGTCCAAAAGGATGATCTTTATCTGGCTTTTTTGAAGCAAGTTTTGCTCCCAGAATCACAACCACAGAGCTGATTGAATCTGATAAGGAATGCCATGCATCTGCCATCAGAGCGATGGATCCAGAAACAATCCCGGCCCAGTACTTCAGGGCAAACAAACAAATGTTTACAATAATTGATACCGCTCCTTCCAGATAGCTGGCTTTCTTTCTTTCCATTTTATGGTTCTTCATAATAAGATCTTAAACATCCACATCCAGGTTCACCAACCCAAAGTTCCTGGCTTTCCGAACCACTTCAGAGTAGGTCTCCCTTGGCACAAAACTGTCAATTTCCGGAAATAGGTGTGCACGGTAAGCCGGACGGTACTGGATCATGATATTCACATAGGTATCGAGGGGGAGATTGCTTGAGATCCATTGCATGGCCTCAGCGGAACCACTTACATTATCGGGCATCACCAGGTGCCGGATCATCAGTCCCCTGTATACCAATCCATTTTGCTCAGGCATAGCCACTCCCACCTGTCTGTTCATTTCAATAAGTGCCGACCTGGTAATTTCCGGATAGCTATCAGCATCGCTTGAATAGCGGGCAGATTTACCTGCATCCATGTATTTAAAATCGGCCAGGTAAATATCCACAATACCGTCAAGCAGTGCCAGAATATCTGACTTTTCCCACCCACAGGTGTTGTAAACCAGGGGAATTCGCAATCCTTTTCCGGCTGCCTGGTCCAATGCCATGACTATATGGGGAGCGAAATGTGTGGGAGTTACCAAATTAATGTTCTGGCACCCCTGTTCCTGAAGCTGGAGCATCATTCCGGCCAGGTCCGCAATCTGAACTTCGGTGCCCGATCCCCCGTGACTGATGTCCCAGTTCTGGCAAAAAACACAACCCAGGTTACAGTGGCTCAAAAAGATGGTCCCGGAGCCCCCGACACCAACTAAGGGTCTTTCTTCTCCGAAGTGTGCATTGTAAGAAGCAACTTTCAATGTTGAACTTGCCTGGCAGAAACCCTTCTCCCCTGCGATCCGGTCCACCTTGCATTCTCGTGGGCAAAGCCTGCACTCCCGGTAAATTTCCCACATAGCTTCGCCCCTGCTTCTCAGTTCACCGCTCTGATGCAGTCCCATATAATCCGGACTGAATGAAACCCCGTTCATGCTTCTATAAAATTAGCAATTAATATTTGCGTATTTTTAAACGGGTACTTCAGATATCAAACTAAAACCAGCCAAATGCATCTATTTTGTAAAACCAATGTCAGGGGAATATTGCTCTTCATCCTGGTCACCCTTATTTCTTGTAAGCAGGATTATGTAACAATTCCATTTGACAGCGACATGGAAGTTTCCGGAATGAAATTCTCGCTTGATGATATTTCTTCTGGTTTACCTGCAGATTGGGAGGGGTATGAATTTGTTGTTCTGGAATTTATGATCAGCACCCCACAGCGTTTTCATGTGGGATTCACCACAGAGAGCGGATATAACGAACTGCGTATTATGAGTTATACACCCGGGGCGTGGAACAGGCTTGCCATCCCGCTGAGTTTCTATAAAGAGCCACCGGCTGCCCGTAGTGACCTGGCAGCTACCTATAACCAGCCACGATATACAGGATGGATCAACCTGACAGGACAGCGGAGTCCCATGAAAGGGGTGGATTCCATTGGCATCAGGATGCATGCACCCATTGGTAACCCGATCCTGAAACTGAGATCCGTAAGTCTGACCAAAGATGACCCGGGCGATCAGTACCTGGGTGATACCCCCGTGGTAGATGAATTCGGACAGTATAACCTGGGAGAGTGGGAAGGCAAAATATCTTCCCTTGAAATGCTTCAGGAGGAGTGGACAGCCGAGGATGGCCAGCAAGTGGACAGGTCCCAGTATAACTATTCTAAGTATGGGGGTTACCTGGATGCCAGGCTTGATGAAGGTACAGGTTTCTTCAGAACTGCGAAAATTGATGGCCGCTGGTGGTTTGTGGATCCGGAGGGTTATCTTTTCCTGTCCCATGGAGTGAATTGTGTGGGACCGGGTGGTGGTGGCGGTGTCTACCGGCACGAACATCGTCAGAACCTGTACAAGGAACTACCACCTGAAACTCCGGTGTCGGAGGCAGGCAGGTACAGGGCGGCTTCCTTTGGTAGATGGAATCTTTCCCGCAGATACGGGGAGGAGTACAGGGAAAAATCCATTGACAATATCATCACACGGATGGATCGCTGGGGGCTGAATACTATTGCCAACTGGTCAAATCGCAGTGTTTACAATCGCAACCAGAAGACCTTTACACTTCAGATGAGGGGCATTGGCATTGAAGGTGAACTGATGGGCCTGGCCGATGTATATGCTTCGGATTTCGAGAAAAAGATTGATGAGGCGGTCCAATCTACTGTGGAACCCTACCGCGATAATCCCTGGTTACTGGGATATTTCACCTTCAATGAGCCCTCCTTCCTGGGTCGTGAGCAGAGGCTCTGTGATCTGATCCTTGAAGGAAAAGAGCGACCCATAAAAACGGTCCTTCAGAAACATCTGGAAAAGGCCGATACCCCTGAAAATAGGATTCAGTTCATCCACAACACCTTCCGGATCTTTATTGAAACTGTGGACGGTGCGCTGGAAATGCACGATCCCAACCATCTGACACTTGGAATCCGTTTCGGCCAGGAGGCTGATACCGAAATCCTGGAGCTATGCAAAGATGTCTTTGATGTATTCAGTTTCAATTGCTATGATCTATACCCGGATAAGGCGATGATGGACAGATTTACGGAGGTAACAGGCAAACCCATCTTCATCGGGGAGTATCATTTCGGGACAGTGGACAGGGGTATGGCCCAGTCCCTGTGGCAGGTTAATTCGCAGGAAGAAAGAGGGGTGGCCTATCGATATTATACAGAGAAGGCATATGAGCACCCAGGGCTAATAGGCACTTCCTATTTCCAATGGTGTGATCAGGATTTGACCGGACGTGGGAACGACGGGGAAAATTACAACTGCGGACTGGTGGATGTGACCGACCGGCCCTATCCCTACCTGGTGGAGGCAATATCGGAAACTGCAGAAAGGATCTTTCAGGTGCACTCCGGTTCCCTATCTCCTGTTGACAGGGCCCCTACAAAGGCAAGAGGGCACCATGCCATTCCAGACTTATGGAATGAATAGGTATGCTCAAGGCCCTGTTCGTCCTATTAATTATTATCTTTCCACGAACTTATAACTATGAATACACTATCGATAATAGGAGCTACAATCGTCACTCTAGCCCTGATCTCTTATAGCATTGGAATTATTTCAGAACAGGTGAAGAAGAAAATCATTCCCCGCGTTTTGATCTTTATAACGCTCGGAGTGGCTCTGGATATCACAGCCACTGCATTTATGATCCTGGGATCGAAGAACTCTCCTTTTACTGCCCATGGATTTATCGGTTATTCTGCGCTAGTCCTCATGTTGATCGAGCTCGTAAGAATCTGGCGCTCCTACAATAAACTGGGAATGGGTGCTGATGTCCCAAAGGGAGTACATCTATATTCCAGATATGCCTATATCTGGTGGGTGATTGCCTATATAACTGGTTCGCTGATTGCCATGACCTGATATTTCAGTCAATGCTCCGGGTCGGCCCAATTCATTGGACACACCTCAATGCTGAACGGATCAACGATAGTCGGAGGGAACTTCAATCCCTATTTTGTCCGCTTCACCATGCATTTCCGCTTCAATTTGAAGGAAAGTGTTACTTTTACACATTAAAAATTATATTTTTGCACTAAAATGTAACGTAGATGGTAGAAACCCGTCTATATAGAAGAAGCATCCCAAGCATGATAAAACAACTAATCACCTCAATTCTTATCCTAATCATATCTGCATCGGTCATGACCGGTCAGACCGAATACCTTCCTAAAAAAGGCTATGAAGCCTACCGTGTGGAAGTCCCCCCTACGATCAACGGAGTCTTTGATGATGAGGCCTGGACGCAAGGCAACTGGGCAGGGGATTTTGTTCAAAATGAACCCTATGCAGACCGGCCACCATCACAGCCAACAGAGTTTAAGCTTGCCTACGACGATATGAATCTTTATATCGCCGTAAAAGCGCTGGATAGTGCACCTGACAGCATTACCAACAGGATGAGTCGCCGCGATCACGGAGATGGAGATATGGTCTTTGTGGTATTTGACAGCTACCACGATTTACGCACAGGCTTTGTTTTTGGTGTGAGTTCCGCGGGAGTTCGCTTTGATATGATCATGTCTAATAATGGCCGGAATGAAGATCTCACCTGGGATCCCATCTGGCTGGCAAAGGCCCAGGTGCACGATTGGGGTTGGGCTGCCGAAATGAAAATTCCTTTTACCCAGTTGCGTTTCAACAAGAACTCTGAATCGGTCTGGGGCTTTGAAGTGGCACGCCAGATCTTCAGGGAAAACGAGCTGAGTCTGTGGCATCCCATTCCAAGAAATGCTCCCGGATTCATTCATGCCATAGGTGAACTGGATGGACTTCAGGAAGTTGAGCCCCGTAAACAGCTGGACCTGACCCCTTACGGAGTGGCCGCATTGGAGACCTACGAAGCAGAAGAGGGCAATCCCTATGCAGACGGATCTGATGTAAAATTCAATGTGGGTCTGGATGGTAAAATTGGTGTAACCAATAACCTGACTCTCGATTTCACCATAAATCCGGATTTCGGACAGGTGGAGGCGGATCCTTCACAGGTGAACCTGACTGCCTTTGAAACCTACTTCGAAGAGAAAAGGCCCTTCTTTATTGAAGGGGCAAATATTACCAGCTTTAATGTGGGATTGGGCGATGGGGATGTGGGCAACGATAACCTCTTCTACTCCCGCAGAATAGGTCGAAGACCTCAGGGCTACCCATCAACTGACGATGGGGAATATGCAGATGTACCCCGCTTTACCCGTATACTGGGGGCTGCCAAACTAACCGGAAAAACAGAAAAAGGATTGTCTGTTGGCATTATTGAGGCTCTTACGGCCGATACCAAAGCGACTATTGATCTGAACGGGACCGAGCGCAAAGAAACCATAGAGCCACTTACCAACTACGCCCTTGTACGGGTTCAAAAGGATTTCAACGAGGGTAATTCAATCATTGGAGGGGCCATTACAAGTACCATCAGAAAACTTGACGGAACTGATATGGCCTATCTCCACAAAAATGCCACTTCTGCCGGAGTTGATTTCACACAATATTTCAAGGATCGTAACTATTCTCTGAATACATCATTATACATGAGCAACGTGCAGGGATCCACCGATGCAATTTCCATAACCCAACAATCCTCGGCCAGGTATTTCCAACGACCCGATGCAGATTATGTAGAACTTGATGAAACCCGCACCGCCCTCTCTGGAGTTGGTGGTAAAATTGAATTCGGCAAGATTGGCGGTAACTGGAATTGGCAGTTTATGAATGTGTTCAAGAGTCCTGGGCTTGAAATAAATGATATGGGCTTCAATCAAATATCCGATAATATCCTGAATGTACTGTGGACTGCATATAATTTTACGGAACCCTTCAGCGTTTTCAGGAGCCTGCGTTTGAATACCACTGTGCACATGAGCAATGATTTCGGGGGGACAATCACCGGGATTGGAAACGAATATAATGTAAACGCCAACTTCAAAAACTTCTGGCATGCAGGTATCGGGGGTGGATATGGTGTTCACCAGGTCTCAAACAGAATGCTCAGGGGTGGGCCCTCCATGTACCTGCCAAATGAAGGAAGATTGTTCTTCATGATGGCGACCGATGACAGAAAAGCCATCTCTGGTGGATTCTTCGGACGTGCAGGCTGGGGTGCAGAAGACTACAATCAAAGAACTTCCTATGGGGTTTTCATGACTTTTCGCCCCACAAATTCGATTTCCATTTCGCTTAGACCTTCCTACTCCCAGAATGACCATGAGCTGCAGTATGTCACCCAGACCGAAATGAATGGAGACCCTCGCTATATCTTTGGCACAATCGATCAAAAGGTTCTGAGCATGTCACTCAGGGTCAATTTCAGCATCACCCCCGACCTTACCATCCAATACTGGGGCCAGCCTTTTACATCTTCAGCCGATTACAGCGAATTTAAAATGATCAGCGACTCAAAAGCCGAAAACTTTACGAACCGGTACCATATTTATACCTCCAACCAGATCAGCCTTGAGGACAACATATATCTGGTAGATGAAGACGTGGATGGCAACGTGGATTACGGTTTTGAAAATCCTGATTTTACGTGGGATGAATGGTTATCTAACCTGGTCATCCGGTGGGAATTCTTGCCCGGATCCACGGCCTACCTGGTATGGTCCCAAACCAGAAATAATTACATAGAGGACGGTACTTTCGATGCCTGGGAAAACATGAATATCATGTTTACAGAAGGAAAACCCAACAATAACTTCATGATAAAATTCTCTTACAGGTTCGGTTTAAGGTAAATAGTGAATTAAGCTGGACACGGGCCATGATACATAAAGTAGATGTGCTTCAGTGAATGCCATGAATAATGCATGTAATTTGAGTCTGTAGAATAGTTTGCGTAGTTTTATAGGGCATTATGGTAGATTCAGATCCCATATATTCCATACTCTACATCGACGATGAAGAGAATAACCTGACCAGTTTTAAGTCCACCTTCAGGAGGGATTATCATATTCATGTGGCCTCTTCCGGTGAACAGGGCCTGGAGATCATGGAAAAACATAACATACAGGTGGTAATTACCGACCAGAGAATGCCTGATATGTCCGGTATTGAATTCCTTGATCAGATATTAAGCCTGTACCCTGACTGCATGCGAATGATCATGACCGGTTTCAGTGACATGGATGCCATTATCCAGGCCATAAACAAGGGTAATATATACCGCTATATTTCCAAGCCCTGGAACCGGGAGGATCTTAAAATAACCATTGATAGTGCCCTGGAAGTATACAATCTCAAGTCCCAGAATAAACACCTGATCGATGGTTTGAAAGAGGCCAATCAGAATCTGGAACGAAAGGTAATGGAACGAACCCGTCAGTTCGAACAGCAACGATTGAATATTACCGACAGCATTCATTATGCCAGACGAATCCAGAGAGCCTTGATGCTTCCCTCAGAGGAACTTGAAAAGATCCTGCCTTCCCATTTTATCCTGAACAAACCCAAGGATATTGTAAGTGGAGATTACTATTGGGTAGCCCATAAGGACGGTTGCCTGATTATCGCAGTGGCTGATTGTACTGGGCATGGGGTGCCTGGTGCTTTCATGAGCATCATGGGAATAAACTTTCTGAACGAGATCGTAAACAAGTCCGGCGGGACCATTAAGGCCAATGAAGTTTTAAATGAACTCAGGGATAAACTGATCAAATCCCTGGGTCAAACCGGGCACCGCGACGAAGCAAAAGACGGCATGGAAATGGCCCTTTGTGTTGTGGATGCTGATAACCATCGGCTCCATTATTCTGGGGCATTTCGTCCCATGTACCTGCTAAGAAAGGATGAACTCATTGTTATCGCAGGCGATCGCATGCCCATTGGCATCTATAATGAGAAAGAGGTACTATTCACGAATAAGGAAATTTCTTTCAAGGAGGATGATATGATCTATTTGTTTACGGACGGATACGTGGACCAGATTGGCGGGCTGGAAAGGAAAAAATTCAAATCCGTAAGATTTAAGGAACTGCTCAAAGAAATTCATGACAAACCCCTGAAAGAACAAGGATCAATACTGAAAGAGGAACATGAGATCTGGAGGTCCGGATCGGAGCAGATTGATGATATAATGATCCTTGGCGTAAGGCTCTCCTTTACGTAGATGAATTCGACTGAGTTTTTGGCAATGAAATAATAAACTCTGTTCCCTTCCCTGGTACAGAAAGCACATCGATATTTCCATTATGCTGTTCAATGATCCCGTAAGAGATTGAAAGACCCAGTCCGGTTCCCTGTCCCACTTCCTTGGTTGTAAAAAAGGGGTCGAAAATATGCTCCTTCACTTCTGGTGTCATCCCCTTCCCATTGTCTTTAATAATGATCTTAATACCAATGGCACTGCTGACCGTTTGAATGAACAAATCACCCTCACCCTCTTCCATGGCCTGAATGCTGTTGGTCAGAATATTCATAATCACCTGATTAAGCTTACTTGGGAAACACTCCAGACCCTCGAAATCGCCAAAATCCTTCCGAACATTAATATTCTTGTCTTTGATCTTGTTATGCAGCAGAACCAGGGATGAGTCTATCCCCTCATGAATATCATAAAACTGGCATGCCTCATCGTCCAGCCTTGAGAAACTCCTTAATCCTTTAATTATTTCACTCGATCTGGAGGCCCCCTCTTCAATCCCCTTGAGCAGGCTATAGATCTCCTGGATAAGATAAGAGAAATCCATCTCCTCCTTAAATGAGTCCACCTCGGCAAAATACTCCTTAAGGCCATTCTCCTGTATGGTCTGTTCGTATTTCTTCAACAAGGAAAACACATCGTCCAGATCCTTCTGAAGCGGAAAAACGTTCCCGCTCATAAAGTTTATGGGATTATTCAGCTCATGAGCAATTCCCGCAGTCATCACCCCCACAGAGGCCATCTTTTCGGATTGAATTAACTGAGACTGGGCCAGCTTGAGATTCTTCAGTGTCAGCTGTAACTCTTTCTTCTGATTTTTCGAGTTTTCATTTATGCATTCAACCTCTTTCCGGAGTTTCTTTATCTCTTCCTCAAGCTCATTTATAGTTTCCTCATTCATAAGCAATCGCTCCTTCCTAAATGGTCTGTGTCTAAAAATACAAATTAAATGAACAGCTACTCTGAGCGGGCAACTATCTCCTGGAAATCTTCGTTGTCTTCCAGCGCTTTATAAAATGGTGAATACTTCACATCCTTCCAGCCAAATCCTCTTTTAAGAGCACTTTCGATGTAGGGGAATGCCAGTGTTTCTCTTTCAAGAATCAAATAGAGCTCACCTATCATATAAGCTGCGTTTGCCTCTAAGACCTCAGGATTGTCGGGTAGATCAAAGCTCTCCAGGTAGAAATCTGCCGAGTCCAGCTTTCCCATTAGCCCAAACCAGGTGGCAAACTGAATATCTGAACAGGACATATCCTGATGACCAATGTCAATTGCATTTTGGAAAGATTCATGGGCCAGGGATCTATTTTCCGACCACAGGTAGGCCTTGCCCAGTGCACTATGGAGACTGTAATTCTTAGGGGTGTACCTTAATGCCTCCTGATAGTAAGCAATCGATTTTTCATAGTGCTGCTGGTATAAGTATATGTTCCCCAGATTCAACAAGACCTGTCCCTGAGCACTGTCTTGCTCAAGGATCTCTTCGAACATATGTATGGCATCATTAAAATGCTCTAATTCATAATAACACGCCCCCAGCGCATGCATGATGGTAAGATGTCCCGGCGAAAGCTCCAGCGCCTTTTCAAATACCCTGGTGGCCTCCTCATACTTTACCTGATAATAATAAAAGCCACCAAGGTAGTAGTGGCTTAAATGAGAATCCGGATCCAGTTCAATGGCTATGTTATGATGATGCTCAGCCTTCCCCATCTCACCTTTCATCTCATACAAATAGGCCAGCTCGGAGTAAATATTGGCCCTTGATGAATCAATATTTTTGGACTCTTCATAGTATTGTAGTGCCTCATCATATGCTCCTTTTTCAACTAGAGAGGCAGCCAGCGACATCAATGCATAGGCATCCTGATTGTTCAGTTCAACTGCTTTCCGGCTATATTTCAAGGATTCATCATTCCATACCGGATCTAAAGTGAAATGATATTTATAGGTATAGGCCTGAGCCGCACCCGCATAAGCCATGGCAAAGAGTGAATCCTTCTCAATGGCAGAGAGAAAAAGATCAAGGGCTCCGTCAAATTCCTCCTGAGTCTCCAACCCCTCCCTTAGCATTCCTCTTCCGGTTAAATAGAGTTCGTTGGCCGAATAAAGCGATGATCCGCCCAGGGTAATCTGCTTCTTGGTTTCCCCTTCCAGTTCCAGGCCCAGCATGGATACCATAACAGAAATAACTTCATCCTGAATAATCAGGTTCTTCTCCGTGGAATAATCGAGCTTCTCCGACCGGATCAGGTTCTGTGTTTTCGCATCAATCAAATTTAATATTAATCGGCTGGAGGATTGATCCATTTGAATGCTGCCCGAGATAACCAGTGATACTCCAAACTTCTTCCTGGCCTCACCTGCAGTAATGGCTTCCAGAATTTCACTGGGCGGGATCACAGAAAATGATTGCTCTGAATTTCCCACTTTCGAAAGCATATGCGTGAGCGATTCCACCAGGCCGCTGGCAAAGAAGCTTAACTCAGCATCGTCCCCAATTATTTTTAAAGGTAGAACAGCGATGGAACTCCGGTTTTTCCCATTTAAAGGAGAAGCACTATTCTTGAATATTTTTGGATACATCAATACGCCAATAAGCACAATAAGCACGGCAATAATGATATTACTGGCCATTGGTTTTTTGCCTCTCTCCGGCCTTCTGTACGCCTCGGCCTTACCCACCTCACCTGGAGCGGTCTTCACGATACCCCCTGGAGAAATATCATAAATCCATGAAAGGATCCCTGAGATAACAGCGCCCACAAGTAAGACATAAAGCACCATGTCCACTGTCCAGTCAGGAAATCCCCATCTTGGAAAAATGATGTCGGCCGCTTCTAGTATGATAAATGCAGTACCGGCATAGATAGCCAGTACCCTGGGAACATTCCTCCGTTTTAATTCCTGCCAGAACTTAAAGGATCTTCGGTCCTTATGGGTCATCGGGTGCAAATGTGTTGATACATGTAAACTTATAAAAAAAAGCCGATGACCGGAAGCTTACTATTCTGTATGGTGTTCCATCAGATTATCTGGCTCTTTAATCTCCTCCCTGGTGAATTTGTGAAGCCTGGTAATTTTTGCATTTCGCTTGTAAGCCGCAGGTAAAATCCGCTCGGCTGCTTCCTTATCTTTAACTTCAACCATCAGCCAGGCCTTGTGGTCCCCGTCCATACATCCCCATTCAGCATTTGTTACAAAATGAGATCCAGAACGAAGAAAGACCTGTATGGCTTGCATGCACGAGCCCTTGTCTTCTCCATGTGGTACTTCAATCAGAAACTTTTCCATTGTTTTATCCTCCTATATTAGTTTATGGCTCTTTTTTTATATATCCCACTTTGAAGAACGATCTGCTCTTCCTCCAGACCCAATAGGATATTAACCAGCTTCTCCCTGGTAGAAGCACCCATCAATACGTTCAATCCCAGTGTGGGCGGGCCATTCATTTTCAGTTTCTCGAAAAGATCTTGCAGAAAAGTGATCCCTTTATAGCTTTGATCGGTAGTAAGTATATTCTTAAAGCACAATCTCTCAAGAATATCATCCATATTTGAGGTGGTTCCCAGAAAACTCATGGAAGCATCGTCTGCCCATGGAACCGGATAGTTCACTTTACCTGATTCTGTTCTAAAAATATCATAGTAGATGAATGTGCCCTGTTCGGTAAGAACCCGTTCAATCTCCGAGTAAAATTTTAGTTTGTGATGAATATTCATTTGAACATGCTGTGTCCAGACCACATCAAAGGAGCCATTCTCAAAAGGCAGTTCAAGCGCATTGCTCTGGATAAAATCTGTTTTGTCCTGGAGCCCGACCAACTCAGATAATCCTTTTGCAGTTCTTATGTACTCGTGACTCAGATCAACCCCGGTAACCTGGCAGTTGAACTCATCAGCAAGCATCCTTGAAGGTCCCCCAATGCCACAGCCCACATCCAGAACTCTTAAATCATCCAGCATAATCTCGCTGGCAAGTTCCAGAGAAACCTCAGCGCCTCTTACATGTAATTCATCCACTCCAGCAAGATCTTCCCTGGATACATTACTTATATTAAGCTCTAGCTCTCCAAGACGTTTAAGTATGTCCTCATAGAGTCCCGGTGTGTGATATTGAATTTCGATTAATGTGTGTAAGGCTTCCATATGTGGTGATCATTTGTGACGCAGGAAAATAAAAATATCCCTGGGGAGCAAAATCAAAATACGACCACTTCTTCAGTAAAAGATCGATTAAGGAATAATTAACACCTTATTTAACAAGTAATTGCGAAAGAATTCCGGAGCAGGGAAGTGCACCCTTTTACAAGAGTGAGGCATCACCACCTTAATACGTTAATAACTTCTTATTACCTGGCCTGTTTTTTGCACCATAGCTTGCTAAATTAGGAGTGAAGAAAGCCCCATAAGTACCCCACAATGAAAGGAGTCTGGAATTTACTGGTATTTGCCTTTTTTGTTTTTTGTTTGTTCTTGTTTAAACCAAGAGAGGATGTCGTATTTGCGGCCATTAACAAGTCACAAAGTATACGGCTATTTGAAAAAGACAAAGATTTTGAGCTTTGTGTTGAAGAAAACATCCATTACACAGGCACTTATACCATTTCGAAGGACACGGTTTTTCTTTTCTACCGGGAGCAAAGGAATCTCTCCCGGTATCAGCGGAATACCGAACAGTCAGACTTCAGTCGGACCCTTCCTCTTAAGCTCTTAATCAATAAGAGTACTTCAAATATTACAGCATGTGATGGCAAAACATTTTCAGCTGAGGTCTATCTTGATCTACGGCAGAAATCTTACCCTACCTCCCCACGAAACATAAGATTACTGAATCATCCGAACGCAATCATTTCATCTATTGGTTCACCCTGATAAACTGGTTGGTATCCCCGATATTTAAAATTAAATACGAAACGTGAATCTTTACGAAAAATGTTGTAATTTATGACAGCAAGTCACCTCAATGTCTGGTCAAAAACACAAAATATCTATTGGTTATACAACTAGACTCTTTTCTGACGGACTGGAAGCAATCATTGAACGATTTGAGAATTTTAGTGTCGTATTTACTTCTCCAATTGGGAAAGAACTATCCAATAAGCTGACAAACAATTTATTCGAGCAAATTCTTATTCTGCAGGTAAACTGTCCCAGCATGAGAGATCTGGATCAGATTAAGAAGTTGATAGAATCTTATCCTCTTTTGAAGATTTTATTGCTGTCTCTTTTGCCCCGTACAAATATTGGCTTTGTGTTAATTGAATCAGGGATTTCAGGTTACCTTTTACAATCATGTGCCAAAGAAGATCTGTTGTTGGCCCTCAACAAAATTTCAGAGAATAAACCCTATATCTGTTCAGATATTACCCAGAATCTTTTTAAAGGGAAGAAGAAGGACCATGATAAGAAAGATTATGATCTAACAGACCGTGAAAAAGAGGTACTATCAATGCTGGTAAGTAGTCATACCAACAAGCAAATTGCCATCAAACTAAATCTCAGTGAAAATACAGTAAAAACCCACCGTAGAAATATTCATACAAAATTTGGGGTTTCCAATTTACTCGGGATGGTTCGCTACGCCTGCAGATCCAACCTTATTGATTTTGGGGATGATGGATATTGCCTGGTCTGTCCCTATGTGAATTAGAGTTTTTGAACCTTACCTCCCCGAACCTACCCCTCCCATTTGAGCTACTTAATTAGGTGAGAATCTTCTAATCTAATAGTGCATATCACCCCCCCCTCTTTCAGCTATCCAGATCAACTTTCAGGAGTGTTCATTCACCCTTTATTGTATTGACTTGTAGTAGTTTAAGACGTAGTTTTAGACAATGTCTAAACTGCCAATAATCATTTACCACAACCCTCATAAGTGTTTTTCTAACCAAATCCAATTATCTATGAAACCAAACAAGATTTTATTAGCGCTAAGTCTAATCGTATCAGTTGGGTTATTGACCCAATGTGAAAAAAAGTTCGATGATCGCGATGATATAATTCTCGCAGATGATGACTCTGACAAGCCCGAATGGGCAGGGAAAGATGGTGAAGGTGATAACCCTCATCCGAGTACCAATCCCAGTCCGGGTATTACCAAAGGTGGTGACTATGGAGACCTCTATGAATTGCTCCGAACTGATGATGGAGTAGCTATAATGACTAACGATTATGGTGATGGAACGGAATGGTTTGTGCAGCCTGTGAATGTGGATGGAGTTGCCCTCACTCTTAATGAGGAGGGAGAGCTGATAGATCCAACCCAGGCCATAGCAGTTGAATTCGGAAGGTTGAACATTGTCCGCTCTCCTCCCTCGGTCCTGGATCAGGCCTTTGCAGAGTCGATGAAGGTGCTTACCGGTGCAGGTGTGGATGGCCGGGTTGTCCACAACATAAGCCTCGATTTTTGCGGTCGTCTGACCTCAGAATATTCAGATGATGGAGGTGATCATATCTTCAAGACTATTGATTCGCCCCGCGAAAACATGGCCATCTATAAGGAAATTATGCAGAACTTTTTCACCCCCCGGCTTGCTTTCCTGGAAGGCTATGGTTTTGATCCTCTGACCATCGCTGCTTCTTGTTTTGCTGGCGGTTCGGACAAAACCGGGACAGTGATTGAAGATGAATTGATTTACATCAATGGATTTATGGAATGTGCCGGGCTTGTTCCCATTGTGAATGCGAACGAGTACGATTCCAACGGAGATCTCAGGGAATATTTCAATTTTACGGCTTATGGATTTGTTTATGATCGTTCCGTTTATGGAACCAGGTACATTCAATATCTGGTGGATGAATATGGCTATCACGCTCCTGACCCAGTAACAGGGCTATCCGCTGGACCAGTATATACCATCCTGGATGTTTTTGAAGGGAATGTATTTCCTTACTATGGAAATGGAAGGTTTACTGACCGGTGGGATGATGTGGATCATGTCATAGCTGCAGAATTGTTTGCCCTGGCCATTGATGATGCCGTGCAGGTGCTGGAATACATTCATGAAGATTCAAATGTCCGTTTTGTAGATTTTGACGGAAATCCTCTATAGAAATTTCGGGCATTCTGCCCTGATTCGATGGATGACTGATTGAATTTCAATATTTACCGTAAAACATCCTGTAATGGGGCTAAGGCGGAAAGAGATTTTGCAGGCCGGCGGGCTGATCCTTATCGGCCTGCAATTTCTTTTAGTGACAGATATTATTGCCCAGGAGGAGACTAAAATAAGATATAGAGACTGGGAAAACCTTCGTCAGTTTTCAAGAGAGAGGGCTGCAAGTTGGGAACTTGACAAGAAAAAGGCGGATTCGCTCGCAAAAGTTCAAAAACTTCCTGTCAGGTACCAGGAAAAAAACAAACGGAATGTGGAACTGCAACGTTTGGGGTATCACAACAGGCCGGTATATTATGCTACTGATAATGCGGATGCTGCCAGGATCATTTCCACTGACCAGCTTTGGACCGGAGAGGGCGAACTACCTTTCCTCACCGGGGAGGGTGTTAAAATCAATCTATGGGATGGGGGTGCGGTTCTTGGTACTCACAGGGAATTTATGGAAGGAGAGGATTCACGGATATTTATACGTGAAAGCGAGCTTTCGGCATCCAATCATTCGACCCATGTGGCAGGGACCATGGTTGGGGCAGGTATCGATGAAGATGCCAAAGGAATGGCAGGGATGGCCAGAGTCCATAGCTGGGACTACAACAATGATCTTGCTGAGATGGCCATAGCTGCAACGGAAGGGATTGTGGTATCTAATCATTCCTATGGTCCTTTGTGCGGGTGGTACTATAATACGAACTCGGAAAGCTGGTTCTGGTACGGTGATCCGGAAATGTCCGAAGATGAGGATTATCAATTTGGCTTCTACGATGAGGTAAGTGCAGATGTTGACTACATTGCCTGGAACGCACCGCATTACCTGATTGTTAAATCGGCCGGTAACGATAGAAATGACGCACCGGCAGAACAACCAGTCGAACATTTAGTATGGGACGAGGCCTGGGTGCAGTCAACCCAGGTACGCGGGCAGGATGGTGGGGAGGATGGCTACGATTGTCTCACCCCCATGGCTGTTTCTAAGAATATACTGACCGTGGGAGCTGTTGATGATGGCAGGACCATAGCCAGCTTCAGTGCTTTTGGGCCGACCGACGATGGCAGGATTAAACCCGATGTGCTAACAAATGGCACAGATGTATACTCATCTTTTGCCACCTCGGACAACAGTTATGACTATATGAATGGAACCTCCATGTCTGCTGCCTCTGCTACCGGCTCCATCTCCCTTTTGCACCAATTGCAGCAAGATCTTCAACCGGGAGAGATATTGCTCTCATCTAGCGTGAAAGGTCTGCTTATTCATACATCTGATGAGTGCGGTCCCGGTGCAGGTCCTGATTATCAGCATGGGTGGGGGATTTTGAATATCAAGGAAGCTGCTGACCTGATGCAGTTTAATTACGGGAACGGAGGTAGGAATATTTATGAGGGTACTATCAGCGAGGGAGAAAAAGTGACCATCCCTCTTGAAATCACAGCGCCTTCAAGCGGCATTAAAATCACAATCTGCTGGACCGACCCCCCGGGCGAGGTTAGCGAACCTGCGCTGAATCCTTCGGATAGTAAATTGATTAACGATCTTAACCTTGAGTTAATCCAGCAGGGAAACCTGCAAAGTATTCATCCCTGGATCCTGGATCCTGAACATCCTGATGCGCCGGCCACACAGGGGGTGAACCACGTGGATAATGTGGAACAACTGTATTTGGCGAATCCGACCTTGGGTGACTACCAGGTACAAATATCACACACTGGATCGTTGTATGGTGGCATACAATCGTACAGCCTGATCATTTCCGGGATCTCGACCCCGGCAGATATATTGCCTCCCCGCCTTCTGCATTTCAATACCGGACCATTGAGTGTTTCATTGAAATGGACATCCCCGGAACAAGGTATGCCTGCATTTTACAGGATCTATCGCAACGATGTGCTCCTGGCTGAAACCACTGACACAATCTATACAGACCTGGATGTGATTACAGACGGTGTTTACGAGTATTATACTACTTCAGTGTATGCAAGGGAAGGGGATGAACTTGAAAGCCTGGGCACCAAAACGATTACCGCCACCCCCCGGGAATTACTATCCCTTCCCCTTATTATAGATTTCGAGGAGGATCATTCGGATGTGCTTATTAAGAACAGTCCCCTTGGCTGGAAGTGGGGAGACAGCGAATCATTGAGCAGCTACTACCTGGGATTTGAAGAGAACACCACGCATTTTATCGCTGCAGACTCATACACAAATGGGAAAATATCTCATATACATGATGTGGCAGCCACCATGCCACTTAAGCTTGGTAGTAGGAAGGATGTGACTCTTTCGTTTGATTACATGCTGGTGAGTGGGATATATGGTGCCATTGACGAATTACACGTCATGTATAAGCTGCAGGAGGAAAGTGAATGGCATGAACTAGCTCAAGTCCCCAGGGCTCATTCATGGGCCCAGTATTCACTTGCCTTTCCCGATGAACTGTGTAAGGATGGTACCCAGATCGGCTTCTATTATGACGACTTCTACATGTGGGGCATGGGTGCTGGGCTGGATAATATTTCCATTGTGGGTGAGACAAGTCACTCCATCGACCTGGCGATTATCACTATGATTTCACCGGTGTCGGCTTGTGCACTTTCAGATGTTGAGCCTGTCAGCATTGCCATTTCGAATGCAGGACTGGAAGATGTTTTGCCCGGTGATAACATGGTCTTGCAGCTGAACGTTTCCCCTGACATTCAGATGGAAGAGCAGGTGGTGCTGACTGAAACGCTCCACAGTGGTGAGAACCTAATTTACCAGATGGGTACAGCGGTCGATCTTTCGGAGACAGGTAGCTATAGTTTCAGTTTTCTGCTTTCCTCGGACCTGGATAACAATGTTCTGAATAATTCTCTCTACTCTGTAGTTGAGGTCACAGGAAATCCTCTACCCACCATCCTGAACGATGACCTTAGCTTCTGCGAGGATGATGCTCCGGTTCTGATCAGTGTAAATCCGGTCGGAGGTACTCTCACAGGTCCAGGTGTATCCGGGTTCTACTTTTATCCCGAAACAGTCGGGATTGGCAACTACTTGATTACATACACCTATTCTGATCCACTGGGATGCCAGGGATCTGTATCCGCAGAGGTAGTGGTGTATCCTGCTGCACGACCAAGCATACTAACTAAAGTTAACTTGTTCTGTGAAAACGATCAGCCTTTGCAGATCGAGGTAAGCCCCCCGGGTGGCACACTCACTGGAGACGGTGTTACTGATCTCATTTTCAATCCAAAGACTGCCGGAATTGGTAACCATATATGCACCTATTCATATACAAACCCTTATGGTTGCTCAGGCTCCGATTCTAAAACATTCCAGGTCAATGAGAATCCGTGGATTGATCTTGGTTCGGACCAACAGGTTGGTCTGGACGATACAATAGAACTGGAACCATTGGGTAACGGGACTTCCTTCCTTTGGTACAATGGGACCACTGACAAGTCACTTCCAATAATTACCAACGAACTGGGAATTGGAGAGCATGATATCTGGGTCGAGGTAAGCAATCTCGAAAACTGTAAAGCATTGGATTCCATACTGCTGACCATTAGTACCACCATTGGTACAAACGCAACGATAAATTCAGTTAATCCATTTATATATCCCAATCCCTTCGAAACTGGATTCATTCTGAAAGGATGCGAAGATGAACTGGTGGAAAATATCATATTGCTTGGCTCCTCAGGACAAGTGTATATGAATGATATTCCATCGACTTTCCCATATTTTGATGTCCCGGACCTACCCAATGGATTCTACATTTTAAAGGCCCAGACACGTACACGTAATCTAACATTTGAAATCATTAAAATACAGTAAATGAAACATTTGCTGCATTTTTTCATCATTTGTCTCATGCTCATCATTACTTCTGGTTGTGATATGGAACAAATCATTCCACGGACCGGAATCACGGATGATATATTCAATTTAGACGCTAAGAAAGGTGCTAAAGACAAAGGAAATCCATTGAGTGGCAAAAATTGCAAACTGGTCAGGTTATTGCCCTAAAAATTCATGATGGCGGCTCGCCCGGGATGTCGCAAGACGGAATAACCTGGAAATGGTTTAATCCAAACGCCTCATTCGTTCCAGCAATAGAGAACAAATCAACCTGGCCTCATCTTTGTAAAAAGGAAGTCATCGGGGGGAATTTAGTCGTGCACCTTCAATAAGAAATCATCTGCTCCCTTACTGGAATTACCTGTATAAATATATGCGATTAATCTGTGTAGTATTCATACGAATACTCTACTACCATTGAATCGGGCCGGCTATCACTGAAATGTTTGAATCAATCGATCATTGAACCTTCCCGTGAAGCAACTCCAATCGATCCTATTTAAAAATCACTAACTTGTTCCGTTCATATAATCCTCGCTATCTATGAGAAAAATTACATCATTGCCGCTAACAGTGACCTTTATCCTGTCACTGATCCTAACAGTTTCCTTCTCCTGTAACATCGCTTCAGAATCAAAAGCAAGCCTATCCCAGGACAGCCTGAATGTGGCTGATGCAGAAATGCAGGCACTTGTGGATGAAGGTAAACTTCCCTGTATTTCAACGATGATAATTAAGGATGGCAAGGTGGTTCGCCGTCTTACAACCGGGCTTGCCAATTTGGAAGAAAACAGAGTACTTGAGGAGGATGCGATCTTCAGAATCTATTCCATGTCAAAACCCATTGCGACAGCAGCATTGATGATTTTATATGATGAAGGCAAATTTCAGCTGGACGATCCGGTTGCCGGATACATTCCCGAATTTGAAGAGACAAAGGTATGGGTAGATGGTGAGGAGGTGGACCAGCAGGAACCCTTTACTATCAGGCACCTGCTGACACACACAGCAGGATTCTGTTATGGCTGGGATGTAAGTCATGTGGATTCCCTGTATGCGCAGGCCACTCCACAAGGTTTGTGGGGACTTGGAACACTTGAAGAAGCCGTAAAACTGCTTGCCACCATACCCCTAAAGAATCAGCCCGGTTCGCAATATGAATATTCCGTATCCATCGACGTGGCGGGTTATCTCTTGGAGGTCCTGTCGGGAATGCCTTTTGATGAATTCTTGCAAACACGCCTGTTTGATCCACTCAAAATGGTGGATACCGGATTCGACGTACCAGAGGAGGATCAGGGTCGGCTGGCAATGATCTATACAAAAAATCCGGAAACAGGTGAACTCACACCCGTGGAAGGCCTCACAAACGCAGTTAAGCAAAAAGTAACTCTGTTCTCGGGAGGCGGCGGACTGGTATCAACCCTTAGCGATTACGGCAGGTTCGGTCAGATGCTTCTGAACGGAGGTGAGTTGGACGGTGTTCGCGTTCTGCAAGAATCTACAGTAAATCTGATTATGAGTGCCCAGATGCCTTCCGATGTCACTTACGAAGAGGGATTCAGATATGGACTAGGGGGCCATGTAAACCAGACAACCGGGGAATACCAATGGAGCGGTATGGCATCCACTGATTTTATTGCGGATCCCAAAAACAACATGGTGCTCCTTGCCTTCACACAGTATATTCCTTTTATGGAGGTCCCATTTGCAGCAGAATACCGCACTTTGGTCCGTAAAGCACTGGTGGAAGAGACAGAAGCGGATTAGAATACAGACTCAGGTGCCCATCAAGGGCTCGCTTACTTCTTCTTGAACAGACTCACCACGAAGATCAGGACGACCGCACCAATAGTGGCAGCGATCAAAGAGCCTATGATGCCATCTCCGAAGCTTACGCCCAACACGCCAAGAAGCCATCCGCCTATCAGTGCTCCTGCCAAGCCCAGAAGAAGATTAATTAACCAGCCGAAACCGCGGCCTTTCATAAGAAATCCTGCAAGAAATCCTGCAGCGATACCGATCAATATGACCCAGATAATTCCCATGATAGAAAGTTTTAGTTAGTGGTTAGCTGGATGTAAAATACAATAAATTGAGGAATCTGCAATCCTTCCAAATTCTTTCGAGTGATTTGGTTTACAGGCGTTAATGATATATATTGCAGTTGCCCCGCCTAATCAAAACCAACCACTATGCCAAGTAAACCTGGAAGACTTTCCCGTTTCTGGAAAGAGATGAAAAGGCGTCATGTGCTCAGATCACTGGCCATATACGCTGGAACAGCCTTTGTAATTCTTGAAGCCGCCACCATCATTTTTCCCCGTTGGGATTTGCCTGACTGGACCATCGACCTGGTATTGTACCTGCTTATCCTTGGAGCATTTATCACCTTTATTCTTGCCTGGATCTTTGATATCACACCCCAGGGTGTCCAGCTTACTAAGTCCCTGGAGGAGGTCGTTGAAACCGAAAGGCCATCTGATTCCAAAATATGGAAAGCAGCCACCTACATCAGTCTGATAGTCATCGTGGCACTTATCATCTTTAACCTGGCGCCAATAAAACAGGTAAAAGCCGGTGATATTCAATCCCTCGTGGTCCTGCCATTCGACAACTTTACCGGGGACGATCAGCTTGAGTATTTCGTTTCGGGCATGCACGCCTCCCTGATAGGTGATATTGGAAAAGTGGGGGGATTACGTGTGATCTCCAAAACATCATCCAATACCTATAAAGATGCGGACTTGTCCCTCCCGGAAATTGCAAGGGAACTTGCCGTGGATGCGGTGGTGGAAACAGAGGTCATGTGCCTGGGCGATACCATATGCCTCCAGGTAAGGGTGCTTACTCCATTTCCGGAGGAAAAACTACTCTGGACCTCTGATTACAGGGAGGAAAAAAGTCAGATACTGAGTCTTTATAACCGGGTGACCAGGCAAATAGCTGAAGAGGTTCGAGTTGAACTTTCACCCACTGAAGAAAGAGTATTGAATGATGCCAGGAAAGTAAATAAAGAAGCCTACGATGACTACCTGATGGGATTGTATTACTGGGATAAGCTAAGTCAAGAATCATTGAATAAAGCGCTAGAGTATTTCAACAAGGCTGTTGAAATTGATCCTGACTGGGCTCCTCCTTATTCAGGCCTGGCACAGGTCTGGGTAGGTCTGGCACAGATGGGTTTTGTCGCCCCTGAGATAGCCGGTCCGATGATTTTAGAAAACCTTAATACGGCTTTGGAACTGGATCCAGATTTAGCTTCTTCTCATTATACTCAAGCGCTCGTTAGTGGCTGGATAGAATTTAACTGGGAGAAAGGGGAACAGGAGTTTTTAATAGCCCTGAAACTCAACCCCAACGATGCTCTGTCGAAGATCTTTTATGCACACATGTTGATGCATCTTCAAAGGAAGGATGAAGCCCTTTCCCAAGGGCAACAGGCGGTGGACCTGGATCCTATGAATCCTCTGACCCTGGCACTATATGCTGTGGTTCTATCCTATGCGGATCAGTGGGAAGAGGCGCGGGAAAATACAGAAAAAGCTATATCACTGGATCCCTACAATTATTTTGCACACCTGGTCCTGGAGCCTGTCTCATACAATCTTGGGAATAAAGTCGGATTGATGAAATCGATTAGATTCTGTCAACCATTTGAAGAGGAGGTATATCTGTCCATAGAGAAGATTTTGGAGGAAGAAGGTATTAAAGCTGCCTACGCAGAATTAATATCTCAGTTGGAAATTCTTGGGCAATCCAGTTTCTTACTGCCGGTACATATGGCCAACAGGTACTCATTTCTCAACCAGTACGATAAAGCAATGGATATGCTGGAGTTTGGATTTGAGGTTCATGATCAGAACATGCCCTATATGGCCTCTGGTTACGGAATGATGGATTCCCTGTATACCAATCCCCGGTTTCTTGTCCTTATGGAGAAATTAAACCTGCCCATGCCAGAGGAGTAACCCGGAAGAGATTGCATTATTTCACCAGGATGGCTCATCCTGGTCCTTTCCCCAAAAAAAGAGGGTGTAAGCCTAAACAAATTACGCTTTCATTTTTCTAAATAATAGAGGACCTATTATTTAAACTTACTGCCATGCCTATATTAGTAACACTCGCCACGTAT
>DAOWFP010000179.1 GCA_030637895.1 Bacteroidota bacterium
TATAACCAGTTATAAGTCAGGTGAACGTCATTGTAATAGTCGTTGTTTCCAAAGGCCAGGTTGTAGTCCCACGGCGGACCGTTGACAAGTAAGCCGCCATCGGAGTCCTTCTGCTTATAGAAGTAGTGGCTGAACAAGTAAGCATCCACTTCCTTGGTAAATTCATTCAGTATCAGCATATCCACAAGGGAGGGGATATCCAGATAAGCGCGATATCCCTGCGCAGGATCTTTAAAGTTTCTGTCCACAAGGGCCGTTTCAAAATCCACCAGGTAATCCTGAATATAAGATCGTTGAATTTCGTTTAGCTCATCATATTTGGGATCAAAATATGAATAAGTGACCGGCCCGTATCCTGCATAGGGAGGGGAAACCGGCGATTGCCAGAACAGCTCGGAAGACATCCCTGAAAGCTTGTCGATGCGAAGCAGGTAGCCTCCTGTTAATTCATCTCCGGAGATATCCTCCGGAAGAAGTTTGGCCATATCGACCCTGTTTTTATCACGCTTAATCTTTTCAGTTAATATGTAAACGCCTTTGTAATCGTTGTTGACCACCACATCCACAAAACGGGTCCTTGGGGAATAGTTTCCCATTTCTTCAAATATCCCATAGCTCAGCACGTTACGTATCAGACTCTTATCTAAATAGGGGGCATAAAGCACCCAGTCGTTTTCCTGGGGAAGCCCAAGAAGCGAAACATTATTGTTTGTTCCCGAATCGGTCTGGGTTTCTATACTATATGATTTTTTTGGCGAAAACCAGGCTGAGGATTCTCCCCGTACTTCGATGGATATCTGCCCGCTGTATCCATTCCCTGGATCGGAGGTATGGTTGTAGTTTCCAAGCCCGTTATTCACCAGGTTCATGGTGGCTGTAATCCTGGGGTCATTGGGAATTGGCAGACCTTCGGTATCGATAACGATCAATGGCAGTAAGGTGCTGTCCTCCAAAAACGGCGGGTAGAACCAGTCGGGTGTCGCATGGTAATAGCTTCCTGTATTGGTAATACCTGCATGGAGATATGGGTTAGAGCTCAGATCTGATGAGGTGGTCGATTCATTATGGACCTCTACAGCAAAAGTGTTGGTACCCTGTACCAGCAGATCGGTGATCGCTTCATCAAGGGTGAAACGCAGTGGCGTCACACCCTGATATACCAGTGCCTCCTGTAGTTGGTCTGCCGGCTGGTTCCAGGTAGTAGCGCTTTCGGGCTCCCCCATGTTATATCGTGCCAGCTCGGTGCCGTTGAGATAGGCCACAAATCCATCATCAAAATCCATATCCAGGATGAGTGAGGTAATGCTGTCCGGATAGCTAAGGGTAAAGTCGTAACGGCAGTAAACCGAAATGGCAGGAGAGATGGTGGTGTTGTCATCATCATCGCCGAAACCTATTCCACCGGTACCCGTATTCCAGACTGAATCATCGAAGGTGGTACTGGTCCAGGCAGCATCCACAGAAGAGGTGGGCACCAGGTATGCGCATTGCCGTCCGGGAATAATAAGTGTCTCCCAGTGGTCCGTTGTCTGGGCAGATACCGTTGTGCTCAAGATAAAAAGAGAGAGAAGCGCTCCATGGAGAGCTGTGTGCCATCGATTCAAGATCATATGTTTTTAACTCCTAAAGAAGTGGACAAAGATAAAAGTCATTTGGTTGTATTGAGGTAAAGAGCAAACTTTTTTTGCTGCGCGCAGTTATATCCATGTATGTCCATGTCAGAAGAACAGATAATAGAGCTCCTCAGGGAATGCACCCTTTTTATGGGAATGAATAATTTGGAGATTTCCAGAGTGCTCAGCGGTCATCTTGGTAGGATCAAAAGTTATTCCCGGAACGTGCTTATTGCCCAGGCTGGTGATGAAGTACGCTTTCTCCATATCCTGCTACAGGGGACTGTGAAAGGGGAGATGGTAGATTATACGGGAAAGGTGATAAAAATTGAAGATATTACTCCCACCCGCCCTCTGGCACCGGCATTCCTCTTTGGCAAGCAGAACAGGTTTCCGGTCAATATCACTTCCGGGGAGAATGTTATCCTACTCTCCATTCCGCGAGACCGCTTCCTGGTAATACTGCAGGAGAGCGAAAAGGTGTTGGTGAATTTTATAAACATTGTCTCCAGCCGGGGGCAGTTTCTATCGAACAAGATCAAGTTTCTCTCATTCACCACCATAAAGGGCAAGCTGGCCCAGTACCTTTTAGATCTCTCTGCCCAGACAGCTTCCTTAAGTTTCACACTTCCTCATTCCCAGTCACAACTTTCCGAGCTTTTCGGAGTGGCACGTCCCTCCATTGGACGCGCCATTGGAGAACTGAACCAGGATGGTATTATTGGTACCGAGGGAAAAAGGGTGGAGATCCTGGATCAAGCCGGACTCACTTCCTATTTGAAGTAGACATTTAGCAGCATATTCGCCGA
>DAOWFP010000030.1 GCA_030637895.1 Bacteroidota bacterium
GGGACACCACCACTTCCTGGAGGATATTTATATACAGAACCAGGTGCATTTTATCACAGGGGGTGCTGTCAGCGGCAAGTGGTGGGCCAATGAACCCGACAGCAAACCGGAAGAGGGTTTTGTAATGATTCATGTGAAGGGAGAAGAGCTGAAATGGGAGTATGTGGATTTCGGCTGGACCCCACCGGATGATATTTAAGCCTTTACCTGTATAGTTTTATTTCTTACATTTACTTCATCATTGGTTTCCATATACCGGCCTTGCCGGTGGAATCAAAAGGGAATACCGTTAGAATCGGTAACAGTTCCCGCTGCTGTGAATCCAAACATGGAAAGAAGACTGGCGCAGCCAGGATTCAATCTTGTGAAGCAAGAAGACTGGCGCAGCCAGGATTCAATCTTCTTTCCAGGTCACATGGCTTTTGAAAGCAAACCACTGTTCTGAAAATCCCGGTCGGGATTAGAATGGGAAGGTTTCAAAAGCTTGGATAAGTCAGAAGACCTGCCATTGATAACCCAGCTTTTGCAGCCCGCGGTGAACGGGAAGCTGATCAACTTTCAACCCTTGGTCTTGCCTCACCATCGCCCGCTGCGACTTAAATGTTTATTAATTTAAATCGTAGCTTGATGACAAAATTTTACTTAACACTGACAACGTACTGTCTGCTGGTTTTACCGGCTTTAGGACAAACTTCTCTCACACCTGAAAAATGGTATGATGTAGCCACCTGGCTTCCGGATTATCCCAATGTCGGGGCATTTGATTTTTCTGATACTCTTTTCTATTTAAATGACGGGGATACCATTCACATGTTTGGTGTCAACAGCGGAGTGGAACAGAAGAAATTTGGTGAACCGGAGGATTATACCGCTACCCATTATGTAAGTTTTCTGACAGTTTCGCCCGATGGTGAAACAATCTGGACCGGGTACACCAGTAGTGATAACCTGGACGATCGCATTTACTCCATCGATGCAGAAAGTGGTGAATGGGAACTGGAGGCCATTTTCCCTGCGAACATGGACCTGGAATTCTGGAACGATAGCATCCTGGTGTCGGGTTTGAACAGTAGCTCCTGGGATGCTCCGGCTGCCATTTTTGTGCTTGACACTTCCGGCGCCAATGAGCACCGGAGGATTATTGAACCGGGTGGTTATTCTGCCGGATTAGCCGTAGACCAGCAGGGTAATCTCTACTACGGCACTTCCTACCCGATGGATCCCAATGGTTTATATCGCTGGGATTCCTCAAGCCTTCAGCTTGTGATTGAGAATCCCGATAGTCCGGCTCTGCAGGTATCGCATGGTGAAAAGCTGAGTGATTTGCCTTCCGGAGCCTATGATTGTGAGGTTGACGAAGGGGGAAATGTGCTGTTCAATATGAATCTTGCCGGCGGGACTCAAGCTGTAGGTATGTGGAACGGAACCATTGGGGACGGAAATAATATCGATACTCTTGCTACCGCATCGGGTGAGTGGGATTGGCTGGGAACACTGAAGGCAAAAGGGGACGTCTCCCTGGCCGGTCCCGACAATATGCTTGTAACCTACTCTTTCGGACAGCCCCTTGCTATTGTGACCCGTCTGTTTACAGTTGATGTTGAGAGAGATTATGCCCTGGAGGTAAATACATATCCAAATCCCTCAACCGGAATCCTTACCATCCAGAGCGGCAGCTCTGAACTAATGGACGTTAAACTCTATACCCTTCAGGGCGCCCTCATATATGTGAAGGCAGATTTCCAATCGGGTTCTGCGATCGATATCTCGAACCAGCCGGCAGGATCCTATATTATTCGGATCAACAGCTCAAGGGGCCTTACCAGTAAAATGATACAAAAACTATAGTCAATTGATCCAGAGATTTCTCATATCTATCCTGGCTCTGCTGACCCTTTCTCTTTCAGAGGCTCAATATATAAGCGAAGTTATGGAGTATACCCCTGCACCCGGACAACTTATTAATGTTGCTCCCTGGGGAACGCCGGATGGATCCCGCTCCATGGAAGGGGGTGTCAATGGATCTGTATGCCTGGGAGCTTTTGGCGGTTATGTAATTTTCCGCTTTGAGCATCCTGTGGAGAATGATCCCCAGAATCCTTTTGGAGTCGATTTTACCATTTATGGGAATCCAATGCCCGAGTGGTCAGAGGCCGGAGTGGTCTGGGTGATGAAGGATGATAATGAGAACAGGGAGGCCGACGATACCTGGTATGAACTGGCTGGAAGCGATTATTGGTACTCCTCCACACAGAAGGAGTACTCTGTGACTTATACCAATCCGGGTGGAGACATAGCTACAGATGTTCCCTGGGTGGACCAGTGGGGTGGCAGTGGAGTGATCCGGGCCAACAGTGTACATACCCAGCCCTACTACCCCTTGCTTGACTCTTTTCCAGCCATAAACCCGGAAAGCTATATCCTGGATGGCACGCTTTTGCAGGGTTTGGTGTATGAACACGTTACGGGGATGAGGTCGATTCGGAGGGCCTTCGGTTATGCCGACAACCAGCTGCGAGGCACAGCACCCTATACCATTCCAGATAATCCATATACATGGGAACTAGAAAACTCGGGGGGAGATGCCTTTGATATTGGATGGGCTGTCAATTCCAATGGAGAATATGTGGAGCTGGACCGGATTCATTTTATCAAAGTGCAGAGCGGTATACTGGCCGACGGGGGCTTGCTGGGGGAACTTTCTACCGAACTGACAGGTGCCGTGGATGTATCACCCGATCCTGCAATCGTAGGAGAAACAGAGATGGTGGTGATCCAGGACCTGCCACCCCTGCTGGGGGTAGGGGAATACCAGCTGGAAGTTTTTACATTTCAGAATGGACATGTTGAGAGCGATAGGTCTGTGATATGGACCACCAGTGATCCTGGTGCTACAGTAGATGAGAATCATCTGCTCTGGGTTGAGCAGGAGGGTCCTCTCACAATTACGGCTTCTCTGACGGACCGGCCGGAGATTTATGCATCAGTTTCAACACGGGTGCAGTTAAACCAGACCAATGTGCCAGGGGCTACTGGATTAATTGTGGAACCGGTGCTCTACCCCAACCCAGCCTCAGAATACGTCAGAGTGAAAGGAGGAGGGAACAGCTCACTGCTACTTTTTGATGCCTCAGGTAAGGAGATGTTAAGAGTGGATCATTATCAAGAGGAGTCAGTTCTGGACATCAGTTCTTTTTCCCAGGGCATCTACCTGGTTCAAATAGATCAGGGTGATTCTCTTAAGTGGTTTAAACTGATCAAGAAGTAAGATGCTGATTAGAGTTTCCATAGGATTGGTTTTGTGCATGAGCTCATTTTTAGTATTGGGTCAGGGCATAACCGATTCGGTTTTCCACATCGAAGGGGTAAGCATAGCAACAGAGCAGATTTTTGTGAAAGAGCAGGCAGGAATGAAACAGACCAATGTGGACAGCATGGTCCTTCGAAATAAGGTCAGCCTTTCCCTATCGGACCTCTTATCTGAGAACACTTCGGTTTTTATTAAGAACCATGGACGGGGTGCACTGGCAACAGCCTCTTTCCGGGGTACCGCTCCTTCCCATACACAAGTGAGCTGGAACGGCATTACAATCAACAGTCCCATGGCCGGCATGGTAGATTTTTCACTGATCCCGGTTTACATCATCGATGAGCTGAATCTGAAGCATGGTTCCGCCTCCCTGGCCGACCGGAGTGGGGGGATTGGAGGTTCCATCAATATTAACAACCAGGCCGATTGGAATAAGAAGAATACCCTGGCCTATATGCAGGGGATCGGGAGCTACAGCACCTTCGATGAATTCCTTCAGGTGGGCGTGGGAAACAAGAAGATAAAAAGCAAAACCCGTTTATACCATAACCGGTCAGAAAATGATTACACCTTTGTTAACCGGGGGATCGCCATCATAGATCCTATTTCCGGAAATATTAGTAATCCCGTTGATACCAACGATCATGCCGCTTATTTGCGCTATGGTCTTTTACAGGAGATTTATTATCGTCCCGGATCCAGACATTTATTATCCTTGAAATACTGGGGACAATATGCTGACCGGACAATTCCAAAGCCCACCACCTATGAAGGACCCGACAACTCCAATCTGAACAGTCAGGAGGACAGGGACCATCGTGTGGCGGCTGACTGGAAATACTATGGCGATTTTGGTAAGCTTATGCTTCGTTCCGGCTATGCGAATAAAAAGCTCGATTACAATCAGATGAACCGGGTGCCCGGACTGGGGCTGATCCCTGCCATCTGGTCCGAAAGCAGACAACAAAGCCTGTACAACACCTTCTCTTACACGGGAGGAGCTGCAGGGGATCTATCCTGGGAAGGCAATATAGATATGAATCATCACCAGGTGGAATCGGCCGATTCTGTTTCCGGGGCAGGGTATGAGGGCAAGCGAAAGGAATTTTCTGCGATGTTTGCCATACGCAAGGGTTTCAAGGACAGGGTGAACCTGAACCTGATACTCCGGCAGGAATGGGTGGATGGCCGAAGAGCACCTTTTATCCCCTATTTTGGAATGGATATTCGATTGATTCAGGGAGTAGACCTGCTGCTGAAGGGAAATATTGCCAGGAATTATCATTTACCTTCTCTTAATGACCTTTACTGGCAGCCCGGCGGGAATCCCGAACTTTTGCCCGAGGAAGGATTCACCGTAGAGGGTGGGATAGCGTATCAGGAAGAGTTTTCGAGTCATCTGCTGAGCATGGAACTTTCGCTCTACCGGTCCCAGATTGAAAACTGGATCATCTGGCTTCCCTCCTACAAGGGTTACTGGGAACCTCGAAATATTAGCAGCGTCTTGTCAAAGGGGATTGAATATAATATTCAAGTTCAGGGATTTCTCTCCGAATTCTCTTACAAACTATCGGCCACTTATGCATACACCAGCGCAGTCAATCAGGGTGATCCGCTTATCTGGAATGATGAATCCTATGGAAAGCAGCTGGTATATGTCCCTCTACATTCCGGCAACATGATGGTACACCTTGGCTGGGGCAATTTCTTTTTTAACTACCAGTATAATGCGTACAGTGAAAGATATACCACCTCCAGTAATGATGTAACCCGGCGCGACCGGCTCTATCCCTATTTCATGAATGATATCTCCGCCGGGAGTACTTTCAGCCTGAAGCGAGTGGACTTTTCCCTGGAGTTTAAGGTGTATAATCTTTTGAATGAGTCCTATCATACCATACTCTACCGGCCCATGCCGGGAAGGAATTACCAGTTGGTTTTCAAAATCCAGATTTAGTCTCATGTTGATACGGAAACTGCTATACATAGTATTTGTCTTTCTTCTCTCCCTAGCCGGGTGCATGAAGGATGATGAGCTCTGGGAATTTGAACAAGAAGAACATGGCCTTCCCAATGGTGGGCTTTTTGTAATCAATGAGGGAAATTTCACCTATGGAAATGCTTCACTGACATATTATGATCCGGAGACCAGGCAGGTCATCGATGATGTTTTCTTTCAGACCAACGCCTTACCTCTTGGCGATGTGGCTCATTCCATGACTATTCGTGACAGCCTGGCTTATGTGGTGGTCAATAACAGCGGCAGGATCTACATTTTCAATGCAAGTACTTTTGAAGTGAAGGGCAAAATCACGGGACTCACTTCCCCCAGGTATATGCATTTTTTAAGTGATACAAAGGCCTATGTGAGCGATCTCTATGCCCGGTCAATTGCTGTGGTGAATCCACAAACCATGGAGGTGATCGGGGCCATTCCAGTAAATAACAGCAGCAGCGAAAGCTATCAACATGCCACAGAGCAAATGTTGCAATACGACAGATTTGTCTATACAAATTGCTGGAGTTACGACAACAAGGTACTGGTGATCGATTCGGAACTGGACCAGGTGGTCGACTCCATTGAAGTAAGGAAGCAACCCAACTCCATGGTGTTGGACAGGCACCATGCGCTGTGGGTGCTTTGTGATGGCGGAGATGAAGGAAGTCCATATGGGAATGAGGCAGCTGGACTGTTAAAGATCGGAGCCGGATCCACAGAGGCACAGATTATCCATAGGTTCTCACCTGGAGAGAGTCCACGCGACCTGAAGATCAACGGAACTGGCGATACCTTATTCTATATCAATGGGGATGTATACCAGTTTGCGGTGAATGGTTTTAACGATCCGAAGCTGTTAATTGAAAGCCCTTATGAAGGAAACATGTGGACCGGATTTTATGGTCTGGATGTGGACCCCTATAGTTCGGAAATCTATGTGGCCGATGCCATCGACTTTGTGCAAAGGGGGATGATATACAGGTTTACCCCGGAAGGAGTACCGCTTGATACATTCCGTACTGGCATTGCACCGGGAGGATTCTGTTTTAATTTCTGAAAATAAGTTGTAATTTGTTGATGGACTTTCATTGAAATTATAGCCATGACAATTCAGCAATACCAGAAGAAATGCTCCAGGGAGTACCTGAAGAGCATCAATTTCCCAAAAGAAAACACCTATCTGTATGGCGCTCCGGTGCGGACAGTAGTACCCATTGAGACAGCTATAGGTAAAATTATGATTATTGGTCCGCAACCGACGGCCAAGGTTTTCTTTGAGAATGATATACCGGATGTCCCACTTTATGATGCTACTGCACCCTTTTCCATTGAGCCCTATTACGATGGGAACCGTGTGCGCAGCTCATACACCGGGCAGGAATTGAGCGAAGTGATTCTGGAAACCCTGGAGATTCAAAGGGAGCACTGCTGGCTGACCACATTGGTAAAGGTATTCCTCTTTGATGACGATCATGTAAAGAAATACAAGCGACTTGGAAAGGAGATTACGGCGAACAGATCACTTTACAGCGAATATGCGCTTAAGAGTATGCCATGGCTCAGGCAGGAGCTGGAGATTGCTAATCCCAAGGCTATTATTTTGCTTGGCCAGGAAGTTATTTCCAGTATCCTCTTAATTTCCGAAGAAGAGGCTAAGGAGCTCATTACCGGAGAGGTGGTGGAGAAAAAAATCATCTGGAAAAATTCCAATTTTATCTGTTTACCATCTCCAGGTGTTATCATGGACCGTTCGGCCCGTAATCCCTGGCCCCGGAATTTTGCCCTTCAGATTGGACCAAAGGCCGCGGAAGAGATCAAGAGACTAAAGGCTCAGCCCAGCATCTGATCCAGCTCTCCTACAGCATGAAAAAAACCCATCCCTGTACAGAGGTGGATTTTTCTATTCTCCAGGGATTAATTCTTGCTATATATTTCTGAGGGATGTTTGGTGAGCAAACTGGCATTTTTTAGCGAAGCTAAATAAGCACTTTGCGAACAAATATCCCGAAGAAAAATCAGCTGGATTATATCCCGCTAAAGTCTACATTTTCAAACACCAACGATGGCAGCTGCCATGAGCGGCTGGTGTCAACATCGCTTCCCACTGCAATCAGGTCTTTCCATAACTGCTTGAAGTTGCCAGTGATGTTCATCTCAGCCACAGGTTGGATTAGTTTTCCTTTTTCCACGAGGAAGCCTTCGATACCAAAAGAGAAATCTCCGGTAGCACCATTGCTGTTTCCACCGTTAAACCCGGTCACAAGGATCCCCCGGTCTATATCGTCCAGCAATCCTTGCAGGTCCTTCTCACCTGGCTTGAAAAGCAGGTTGGTGGTACTTCCTGAAGTGGCTTCCATCTCCAGCTTATTGGCATAATAGGTGTCGATGTAATAAGTTTTTAATACCCCGTTTTCAACTACGGACCGCTTTTCAGTGGCCATTCCCTCGCTGTCAAACAACCTGGAACCGCGTCCGGATACAATAAAGGGATCATCGACGATGGTCATCAGATCAGACCCGATTTTCTCTCCCTTCTTGTCGATCAGGAAGGACTGCTTCTGCTGGATCGAGCCACCATTAAGGGCAGAGATCAAGGGTCGCAGGGTTTGTCCGGCCATCTTGTTTTCCACAATCATCGGCATCTTCCCAGAAGAAATTTTTGCCTGTCCAAGTCTATCAATGGCCCTTTTCAGCGCCTTCTTTCCGATATCCTTCCGAATCAAAGCATCACTGAAAATTGATGACTCATACCAACCGCCACGTGGACGAGCTTCCCCATCAGTCACAGATACAGAAGCACTCAGGGAATAGTAGGAGTTTTCAGAATCTCCTTCAAAGCCATTGCTGGCTACCATCACGCTGCCACTCATTCCATCGCTGTAGGAGGTGGAAACAGAGATAATACGTTCATCATTGCCCAGGACCTCTTTTTCCAGGTTAAAGGCATCCTTAACCTTTTGCTGTGGATCGACCGTTTTGAAATTTGGGTCGACCGTTTTCAAATCGGGTCCATCCCCCTTGTAGTAACGTTCAGGATCGGGAAGGGTACGGAACTCATCTTCGGCCAGATACCTGGTTCCGGCGATGGCCTCCTCAATAAACTTGCCCATTTCCTCCTTGTTGGTGATCCTGTTGGTGGAGATGCTGGAATACTTATTGTCCACATAGAGGTTGATTCGCATGCCGCTCTGGTTGGATTCCTGAAGCTTATCGATCTTCTCATCCCTTACCTCAATCTGGCTGCTATTGTTGTTGTATATAATTACACGGGCCTGCTGTGCACCATTCTGAACGGCGTGTTGCATGGCCCATTTTGCTATGCTGTATTTTTCTTCTTTGGTCATGATCAATTGTTTTCAGGGTTATGCACTAGTTCCTCCAACGGTGAGTTTCTTCACCAGGACGGATGGAAGGCCCATCCCTACCGGAACCGATTGTCCCCCTTTACCGCAGGTCCATGTACCCGTAGCAGTCTGGTAGTCCCCGGCTGCCATGGTTATATCGGCAAGCGCCTGGGGCCCGTTCCCGATTATATTGATATCCTTGATGGGCATGGTCAGTTTTCCGTTCTCGATCAACATACCGGATTTTACGAAGAAGGTAAAATCACCGGCACCGATCTTCACCTGGCCATTTGTGAAGTTGTCAACATATACCCCATAATCGACACTGGAGATAATCTCCTCGGTGGAATGAGGACCATTCTCCATATAAGTGATCCGCATTCTGGGAAGCGGTACATGTCTGAAGGATTGCCTGCGTCCGTTTCCGGTTGGGTCCACACCATAGTGCCTGGCACTGATCCGGTCGTGCAGGTAGCTTTCAAGTACCCCGTCTTTAACCAGGTAGACCTTTTTTACATCATTTCCTTCATCATCTACATTGATGGCTCCACGATTGTATTCCATGGTTCCGTCTTCCACGATATTGATAAAGTCCCTGGCAATGCTCTTACCCATTTTATCAGAAAAGATAGATTCTCCCTTGCGGTTGAAATCCGCTTCAAAGGGATGCCCCATGGCTTCATGGAGCAGGATGCCTGATCCTCCCGCTCCCAGTACCACCGGAAGCTCTCCAGCTTTTGGTTTCCCGGCACCAAAGAGGAAGTTGGTCTTTTTCACCGCTTCCTGGGCCAGCTCTTCGACCACATCGTCGTTCATAAACTCAAAACCCATACGCACGGACCGTGCGCTATAGTCATTCTCAATTACCCCATCCTTCTCCATCACACAGACCACACCAAGAGTGGCCATGGGGCGATAGTCAAAAGTAAGCAGCCCCTCTGAGCTATAGAACATCACATAGGAGGTTTCGTCCCGTTGAAATACCCTGGCCTTGTTTACCTTTTCGTCCAGTTCAAAAAGACGATCATTCAGCTTCTGAACATAGGGAATTTTCTCTTCAATAGTTGAATTCTCCCATTTCTGAGAGACCTTATAGTAGTTGGGGATCGTTTTCTCAATGAGCTCACCCTGGTTGAAGGTGACGGGATCATTTGCTATGTTGGCAGCTGTTTTTGCCACCTTCAGCATATCCTGCAGACTGGTGGATTCGGTGTAGGCAAAGCCAGTCTGGTCGCCTTTCAGCACCCTGATCCCAACGCCGTAATCGACATTAGAGTTTGCACTGTTTACCTTTCCGTCTTCCAGTCCAAGACTGTTTGAGATGGTATGTTCGAAAAAGAGATCCGCATAATCACCTCCCTTTGACATGGCTTCAGCAATTACTTTTTGCATGATCTCGGGGGTCACTTCAAAATGATCTAAATAGCTTTTCACGTCCGGTGAAATTTGAATGTTCTGGCAAGATTTTAAGAGTGGAGGCAACACCATGGTTCCTGCCACTGCCGCACCGCCAGTTTTAATAAAACTTCGTCTGTCTAAAGTCATTTGTTTCTGGGTTTAGCTTTTAAAGCGCTCAATGTACAATTTTCCAGTGTAATAGGAAACAGGAGCAGGCATGGTTAGCAGCATCTTAACATTATTTATGCTATTTTTGTGACCA
>DAOWFP010000029.1 GCA_030637895.1 Bacteroidota bacterium
GTTGTGAGAAACGGCCTGAACATCATCATCGTCTTCGAACTCCTCAATAATCTTCATAATCTGAACTCCCTGTTCCTGGGTCAGATCCAAAGCATCGTTAGGAATCCTTTGAAGTTCTGCACTTTCTGGTTCCAGGCCCATTTCCTGCAGCTTTAACTGAACACTGTGAAAATCCTCCATGGGTGTTGTGATCATAAAAGTATCATCTTCCAGTTCAATCTCTTCAACGCCAGCATCGATCAGTTCCAATTCGAATTCATCTGGATCCAGATCACCCTTGGGCAAACTGATGATCCCCTTTCGATCAAACATGTACGAGAGCGATCCGTTGGTCCCCAGTTCTCCGCCCCGCTTGGTAAAGATGGCCCGGACATTGCTGACAGTCCTGTTGCGGTTGTCTGTCAGACTATCGACGAAAACCAGGGTCCCGTGTGGCAGCTTTCCTTCAAATGTAAGTTCCAGGAAGGATGAATTGTCTTTATCGGCTTTGTTAATGGCCCGTTGGATGGTATCCTTGGGCATATTCATTCCCCTGGCGTTCTGAACCGCCGACCGAAGTCTCGGATTAGCTTCCACATCGGTACCCCCAACGCTGGCAGCCACTGTAATCTCTTTGATAATCTTGGTGAAGAGTTTTCCCCTTTTTGCATCATTGGCGCCTTTCTTGCGCTTAATGGTCGACCATTTGCTGTGTCCTGACATAATTCCTATTCAATATGTACTACAAAATTAGAAAAATGCCGCTCTTAAAAAAGCAATCACCGCTGGATTACCTGCACACCTCCGAAAACCACTTCAACCTTGATGTCAATGGAGGCCGTATCCTGGCTCCATGATTCACTTTCATAGATGCTTGTACCGAATACCGCATTGTTTCCGCCGGGAAGCTCAGCACCGGCAAAAACAGCTTCGGCCTGGATCCGCACTGGTTTATCCGCGGGAATAATAATCTGGGTCCCCCCGAAAACCGTGCTTATTTTGACCCGGAAGCTTCCCTGTTCCAAATCCACATTGGTGAAATCATATACCCCCTTGGCAAATACAACGGAATACTCCTTTCCAGACTCCGGATTGTCGTAGACCCGCTCATTGAAAATCGTCTCCTCTGCTTTAAAATTATCCGGCGAGATAAAGGATCTACCGAAGAGTACCTTTATGCCCAGCATTACCAGGAAAATCCCAACCACCACTTTAAATACGGGAAAATCAACATTAAATACCACTTTGATAATCAGGGCCACTCCCAGAAGGAGTAAAAATGCACCCCAGAATATTCCTGTTCCCATTTTCATCTGTTTAAATTTATAAATAAAAAATCTGTTTCTTCTGCAAGTTTAGGACCTCCTCAGTTGCCAAAGAAGCATAAATCGGTAAACTGCTCCAAATTGTCGGTCAATGGTCTTTTTTCTACCTTTCCTCTATAAACTTTCATTTTTGTTTCCTACAATACAAAAATGAAAGTCATAGTAGGTAACTCCCATATAGTTTTTTATAATACCAATGAATTGTAATCATAAAAAACTATATGTACGTTTGCGCCCATGTCGATCCGCAAACTTTATATTGAAACCTACGGCTGCCAGATGAATGTAGTGGACAGTGAGGTGGTTGTCGCCATTCTGCAGCAACACCAGTATTCCCTTACCGAGGATATTGATGAAGCCGACCTGGTGCTTGTAAATACCTGTTCCATCAGGGACAATGCTGAGCAGCGGGTGCGGGCCAGACTTAAGGATTTCAGGAAACTCAAAAATAAGAAGAGGCCGGTTTCTGTTGGGGTAATCGGTTGCATGGCCGAAAGAGTGAAGGAGCAACTGCTGGAAGAAGAGCCCGTGGTGGACCTGGTGGTAGGGCCCGATGCCTACCGTGATCTCCCTGCACTTTTGCAGGAAGTGGAGAGCGGTCAGAAAGGGATCAATACCATCCTGTCGCTGGAGGAGACCTACGGAGATATCCGGCCGGTGAGGATGGACCGCAACCATGTAACCTCCTTTGTGGCTATCATGCGGGGCTGCAACAATTTTTGTGCCTACTGTGTGGTACCAGGCACGCGTGGCAGGGAGCGAAGCCGTGATCCTGAAACCATATTACGTGAAGCCACCGATCTCTTTTCAAAGGGGTACCGGGAAGTGACCCTGCTTGGACAGAATGTAAACTCCTACCGGTGGAAAGAGGGTAAGAGTCCCTTGAAATTTGAGAAGCTGCTGGAGCGGGTAGCGGGAATAGACCCCTCTTTCAGGGTCCGGTTTGCCACCTCCCATCCCAAAGACATGTCGGATGAGTTGCTGAAGGTTATTGCACAATATCCCAACCTTTGCCGATCAATCCACCTGCCGGTGCAATCGGGTAGCACGTCAGTACTTGAAAGAATGAAGCGAAGGTATACCAGGGAGCACTATATGGATCGCATAAAAGTCATTCGTAATTATCTCCCGGACGCTACCATATCTACAGATATTATTGCCGGTTTTTGTGGCGAGACTGAGGAGGAGCACCAACAGACACTCAGCCTGATGAAGTGGGCGAAATATGATTTTGCCTATATGTTTAAATACAGTGAACGACCAGAAACCTTTGCAGCGGAAAAGTTTAAGGACGATGTTAGCGAAGCGGTCAAGACCCGCAGACTAAGTGAAATCATTGAGCTGCAAAGTAAGCTTTCACTGGAGAGCAAGGAGAAGGATGTTGGGCAATCCTTTGAAGTGCTGGTGGAAGGTACTTCCAAAAAATCGGAAGAACAGCTCTATGGACGCACCTCGCAAAACAAGGTTGTTGTATTCCCAAAAAATGATTTGAAACCTGGCGACTATACGGAAGTCACCGTTTCGGCATGCACCTCCGCCACTCTGATCGGGGCTTAATCCAGTGCTGCCAGAATTTTTTCCCTGGTATTCTCACAGGTGAGGCATTCAAACCTGCCTTCCAACTCCATTAGAATAATCAGTTCCCGCACATCATCTGTGATGTTGCAAAGCTTTAACTGGCTACCCACCTCCCTGGCCCGGTCCGAAACCTCCAGGAGAACATCAAATCCGGATGAGTCTATAAAATGGATACCCTCCAGATTGAAAACTACGGATATTCCGGGTTCCTCAACCAGCTCTATAAGTTGTTGCTTTACCAGTTCTGAAAAAAGGGTGTTTAGCTTGTTTACCTGGAACAGCTCAACCCTGCATTGATTCTCCTCTTTTGCAATCTTTAACATCTCGCTCTATGGGTCACAATTATATCGGTACAAAGTAAAGCGAGTCATTTTCACCCCGAAATAAAACGCCCCAAAGTTATTCACAAATAATTGTGAATTAAAGCCATATGGCTAGAACTTTTCGCTTGCCCCCAAACCAAAAAGTGCAAAGTCATATCTAACAGGATCTTCTGGGTCAAAGCTCCTTAAGACAAGATCAAGTTCATGCACTGCCCTGGCATCATTCTGTTTTCGCTTCAACAATCCCAGTTTTCTGGCAATGGTTCCGGTATGAACATCTAAGGGGCAGGAGAGTATTGATGGGGATATACTCTTCCACAAACCAAAATCTACTCCGGCATGGTCGTTCCGGACCATCCATCTTAAGAACATATTGATTCTTTTTGCCGCCGATCCTTTCAAGGGATCAGGTAGATGTTTCAGGGTTCTGGCAGGATGTGGCAGCGAGAAAAACTCCTTCTTCAAATGGTGTATTGCCCCTTGCAGGGATGTGGCACTTTGATGTTTAGCAAAGACTCCTTCAAGGCCTTCTTTTTTTTGGTAGAGATACTTTAAGGCATATATGAAGTAGAGAAAATCTGTGGAAGAAAAGGTGCGGTGGACAAAGCCATCAAATTTTTCAAGATGTTTTTCTCTGTGATTCAGGATAAAGTCATAGGGGGAGTTGCCCATCAGATCCATCATTTTATGAGCACTCTTAATAATGGACACTCGATTTCCCCATGCAATGGTGGCTGTTAGAAAACCGGCTATTTCAATATCCTCTTTATCCCTGTATAGATGCGGTATCTGTATGGGATCGAGCTCAATGAAATCCGGATGATTATACTGCAAGGCCTTTTCATTCAGGAAGTCCCGCAACTCAACAAAATCTGGTTCCATTGGCATAAGTTTTATCCAGGACAAGAACTACTCAAAGGCCCCCGGATACCAGGCCAGGGCATTGCTGTAAAAGATTTTCCTGAGTACCTCTTCATCCAGATCCAGACCCATGAATTCGCCTTCCACATTCCGTGAGCTCATTAGACTGTCTGTGGCAAAATAGCTCCAGTCTGATCTCCATTCATTCTCCAGCCACTTTATTCTGTCTTCCACATTCTCCTCCGATACACCAGCATCGGTGGCATATAGAATCCTGTCCTGATATTTGATGATGAAATTCCGGACCTTATCAGGTTCCTGCACCTGGAAATGGCAGACTCTTGCGGCCATATCCACTGTAAAATTAGGATAGCGGTCGAGCCTCTCTGCCAGTACATCCACATCCCACTCCAGACTTCCCAGATGGGCCCCTATCATTTTCAGACCGGGATACCTGGCCAGAACCTGATCCCTTGACTGCATCAAGCTCTCATGGGAAGGATAGTCTGGATGCAGGTACATATGATATTCCGGATGATTTTTGAAATAAGATTTATCCCCATTCACCGTCATAGAATCGAGGGGAAGCCAGCAGTTAAGAGGTTCCCCGATATGGGTAAGAAGTGGAAAGCCACTGGCTTCCATAAACTCCAGAACGGGCTCGAACAGTGGATCATCCAGGAGGACGAAGCGACCCAGGCTATCTTGAAATGTCATCCCGATGTCCTTCCATATCTTGAACCCTGAGGCCCCCTGATCCAGATCTTCCTGCAGCTTCCGGATCACTCCATCCGCCCAGCCAGCTTCCTCAAAGTTTTCCATGGAGAAGGTGGCAAGCCAGGAGATTTCATTTGGATAGAGACTTTTCATCTTCATTGCAAAGTCCTTCTGCGAATCAATGTCCTCCTGGCTGTTGGAACGGGTATTTATGGTAAGCAGCTTAAAGCCTTCCGAAGCGGCATACTCCATGATAGCCGGGTCTGTAGTTCGGATATGCACATGGGCATCAATTTTGGTCATTTCCTGGTAAAGCTCCGCCTTGTTACCAGTACAAGCAGATAGCAGAAAGACCAGTATCAGGAAAGGAATCATACGTAAGCTATACATCTTATGTAGTTTAAAAAGTGATCTAGATTCTGATATATATTTTTCGCTTGTTTAACCAGTGGCATATGTACCACAATAAAAACAGAACGATGGCACTGGTCAGAATGGATGCTGTCAGTGTACCCATCCAGCCAAAGAGTAAAAAGGTAAATGGATGAATGATAGCTTCGATAAAAACTGCACCACCCACATGGGCAAACAGATAAATAAACAGGGGATTCAGTCCCACGACTCTGAAAAAAAGCGACCACTTCTGA
>DAOWFP010000160.1 GCA_030637895.1 Bacteroidota bacterium
AATAAATGCCACCGGATCTTTACCAGTCGATCCTAAGTAGTGCCCGATATCAAAGTTCAACCTGTTGGCTGGTGAAAGAGCAAGGAGCTTATCCACATCAAAATCCTCATTAGCATACTGATAATGGTTGTGGAAAATGGCCACCATTCCGGCGCGTTCTGCTGCGGCACCTACTTTTGTGCAGTTCTCTTCAGTAATCTCTGTGGTGATCCCTATGGCACCCAGTGTTTTGGCCACCTTAAAGGAATAATCCAGGTCCTTCTCACTCATTCCGGCGATCCACTTATAAATATGGATGTTCACACCTGCATCGTTGAACTTCTTCCGGAGCCCCACATACTTATCCATGGTCTCATCCGCATAGCGCCATTCCACTATATCCTTCTTGTATTTTTCTATGGCCGCCTTCTCTTCATCTGTCAGATCGCTGGCTCTCATTCTTCTCCTTGAAACGGTACTCTTAGGAGCTCCCAGGTAGGCTTCAACACCGGTTCCCATAAGCTCCACCGAGCTTAGGCCTGCATCAACACAGGCCTGTAGGACTGCATCTACTTCACGAATGCTCCTAAAACTATAGGTAATGGCTCCTATCTGTACTCCGCCGTAGTTGGAGTTAATGGGCTCCTGTCCTTCAGCAGACAGGGAAGTCATTAACATGGCCACTGCCATAGTCAGAATGGATAATCTTGATTTAATTTTCATGTTTTTCATCTTTATATTATGCTTATGATACTTATTACAATTTCCAACCATCACGATATTCATAGTGGAAGTACTTGTTGGCCTCCTCCAGGTTGGTGATCTTCATGTTCTCGGCGTCATACTCCAGGGTTTTATTTACCTGCTGAGACATAACGGCGACGTTGGTCAACAGCATGATCTCGGTCAGCTTGGAAGCAACCTCAAAATCGTTGGCTGCTTTTCGTCCTTCCTTGATGGCTTCAATGAAGTCGACGTATATACTCTTGGGACGATTCAGCCACGGTTCCGGGGCCTTGAAGCCCGGGTCCTCAGGAATCAGTTCGGGCATGGCTCCATGTGTGCCGTGCTGCAGCATACCCTTATCACCAATGTAAAGTGCTTCCCTGAGCTGACGGTCAGCTTCCAGTTCGGCAGGACGGAAAGGCTTGATGCCTCCATCGGACCAGGTCACCTTCACAGGAGGCTTATTTCCCCTGGCTGCAAATTCATACATCACATTCTCGGCCTGGGGTAGGTAGTCAGCTGTAAAAGGACTAGTGGTTGCCTGAATCTTGGTGGGCAAGCCCAACTCCAGGGCCCAGATGGGGGCATCAAAGGTATGAGCTCCCATGTCTCCCATGGCACCCGTTCCGTAATCCCATAATCCGCGCCAGGCGAAGTGTAAGGCTTCAGGGCTGTAAGGCTTCTCAGGAGCCGGTCCCAGCCAGACATCATAATTGAGATTTTTAGGTACATCCACACCTGCAGGACGCTCCAGGTATCCCTGGGCCCATACCGGGCGGTTTGACCACATGTGCACTTCGCTAACATTGCCAATGGCGCCTGATTGGATCCATTCGACTGTTTGCATGGTGCCCTCTATATTATGGCCCTGGTTCCCCATCTGTGTGACCACACCAGTCTTTTTAGCCAGTTCGCTTAAGAAACGGACTTCGTGAATGGTTTTGGCCATGGGCTTCTCAACAAATACATTCAGTCCGGCATTCATAGCATAGGCGGCTATTACTGCATGTGTATGATCAGGTGTACCAATCACAACAGCATCCAGCTCCTTTTCCTTATCGATCATCTTACGGAAATCATCGTACACTTTTGCTTTTGGATAGCCTGCGATGATGTGGCCCGCATATTCGTGGTCCACATCGCAAAGGGCATAAATGTTGGCATGTTTGAAAGTTTTTGGGCCTTCAGCATCGCCCATCTGATTGGCTGACATACGCCTTTCAGGTCTTGGAGGGGTAATCCCCGGAGAACGGTACCATTTTATTCCAGGCAAGCCCTGGCCACGTCCGATGGGTACATCGGGTGTGGCAATATTCCGGATATCGCTGCCTCCCTGGTTCCCCAGTCCGATTCCTGCCACGTTGACCATGTCGCTGGGTGCGGTAAATCCTGGTCCACCTAACACATGACGTGGAACAATGGTAAAGGCAGCTGTTGCTGCTGCAGTTTTCCCGATAAAAGCTCTTCGCGAGAGACTGTTACCGGATTTGCTCTTGTTCTTTTTTTGTTTCATGGTCTTCGTGCTTTATTAATATTTGTTGAAAATATATGAAGTTGTTAGCAAAGGGCTTTTATTTGAATAATAGCGGGGCGAATTCTGACAGATAGATTCTCCAGTTGCTCCAGGAGTGACCACCTGAACTTTCCCTGTAGGTGAATTCCAAATTATTTTCTTTCATTTTGTCTACCAGATTCCCGGCTGCTTCATAAAGGAAATCGTCTGTCCCACAGCCAATCCAATAAAGTTTATATCCTTTAGTCTCCAGATTTTTGATCCGGGTATCCACATTCTGGAACCAGGTGCGGCCCGATGGATCGGGATCGGTGAGTCCCATGCTCATTACACCGAAATAATCAAACACATCTGTATGATCGAATGCCAGATTCATGGTTTGCATACCTCCCATGGAGAGCCCGCTAACTGCCTTATTTTCTCTTCCGGGCAGGGTTCTGTATTGCTTGTCTACGAATGGGATTACATCGTTAACCAGGCTCTTCTCAAACACTCCCGAACCCATGCTGAAGATGTCTTCCATGTTATCTTCCTCTTTTTTCGGGGGTGCTTCACCAGGAGAAGCAGCATCACCCGGATTTCCATTGGTCATCACCACAATCATGGGTTTGGCTTTCCCCTGTGCAATCAGGTTATCCATAATCTGGCAGGTGCGTCCCAGGGTGGACCAGGCATCTTCATCTCCACCACCGCCATGAAGGAGATAGAATACAGGATACTTTTCTGTACCTGACTCGTAGCCCGGGGGAGTATAGACATACATTCTGCGCTTAAGCTCCAGTGTGGGGGAGTCATACCAAACCTTGGAGAGCGTGCCATGGGGCACATTCTGGACAGCGTAGAGGCTGGATGCTTTTCCTGGAACAAGCAGCATGCTTTCGTGCCTTCTTCCGTCCCTCATAACCAGGCTGTTGGCAGGATCCAGGAAGCGGATTCCGTAGGAGCTGAAAGAGTAGGTGTAGATTTCCGGTTCCAGCGGACCCACTGTTAAGATCCAGAGACCTGTATCGTTTTTTATCAGTGCTTCACTGGCTCCCCATCCGTCCATCCAGTTTCCACTTATGGTGATCTTATCTGATTCGGGAGAAAAGATCTTAAATGTGACGCTGTTGTCAGCATGCAACTCAGGTGAAACTACCCGGTTCCTCATCCAGGGAGCTTCCTGGGCTCTTAGGGCCAGAATCCCAAATATCAAAAAGGATACTAATAAGGCTAGCTGCAATGATTTTTTGTTTATTTTCTTCATTGATCAGGCTTGATGAGTTAAAAGTTAAACCAGTAATTCAATTTTATCACCAGGGCCCTGTGTTTGGGTCCCCAGAATTCTACCGCATAGTTATCGGTATAGACGATATAGAGATCCGACATGGGCTTGAACCGCCACTGGATCCGGCTGTTTATGTTGAAATTATCCTCCTGCGTATTGTACTGTAAAAAGGTGGTCCAGAAAAGCTTCCTGGAAAAGTTGATCTCGATACGAGGATTGATCAGAAAGAGGTTATCCGAGCCATAAGGTTCAGGAAACTCAAGTTTATTCTGTTCAAAATTCACTGAGAAATTTCCCCAGGGCTGGGCCCTGTATTTAATACCAAAGGTGTATTGCACCCTGGTCCCATTGTAAAAAGTACCGAATGCCATACCTCCCTGTAGGCTGAATAGCCTGCGTTGGTCCGTCTGGATGGCGATTTCAGCCTGGTTGAACTGGTAGATGCCGGCCGGTAGTGGTTCATCGCCGATAAAGGTAAAGGGGTAGAGGAGGTCGACCATTGTGTTGCTATAGGAAGCTCGCAGTTGGGCTGTGGAAGAAAATTCAAGTGTATAGCCCCCTTCGATTTCTCTATTCAGCATGGAAAAGGCAGTGTCGACATCGTATATATATCGGCCGCTGAATTCATGGGAAATGATCCTTTTGCTGTTCTCCGAGTATAGGGTATAGGCTGCCCGCGTAAACCAATGGTTCATGCCGATGAAAATGGAAGTATCCCGCTCGGCATCGTAGTACTCCTGTCCCCTGATATACCCCATATCGGCCCTGTAGTTTTTCCCCATGCCCGATAGGTTGGAATAAACACTTATATTCCGGTTATCATACCCAATTCCGGCTAAATAAGAATATTCTTTTCCCTCCAGGCCAGAAGTGAAGGATCTGGAATAACCCGCAAAACTCTGAAAGCGACCGTCTCCCGACCTGTATTGGAACTCCAATCCTGCGTTTCGGTTGTAATCGGGGTTTTCACTTTGGAGGGCATCCCTGTTCTGAAAATATCCTTTGATCACAGATCTTTCCAGCACCTGTTGCTGGAAAGAGGCAACGGTATAGTTCTGGGGCAGAAAATCTTCCGACTCCCTGGTCTGCAGATTCATCACCCCGATGCGTAGATTTTCATTAGCATTCCCACTTAGCCTGGCTCCGTAAAGGATGGGGATGGGTCTCCCATCTTCATCCAGGCCAATCTTACGCGAGAAAAAGGGACGCATGGGGGGGATTCCGAAGTCATCAAAAACATCACTGTTTTCCAGAAAAAAGAGTCTTTTTTCTGGCAGCTGGACATCAAACAAGGTGAGGTTGATCACCTGTTGGTCCACCTCCACCTGCGAGAAATCGGGATTGATTGTCAGGTCAAGATTGAGACTGGAGGTAATGGGGACCTTGGCATCCAATCCCGCCTGGTAGATGGGTTCTGCATCTGTCCCGGCTTCATAATCCTTGGATACACCGCCTTTGGCGTAAGGAATAATGGCAAAATTTCGTGCTGCTTTTTTTGGGCTCTGTTCCCATGTGGCTGTTCCTGTATACCCCAGCTCTGTTTCAAAAAACTCAATAGGGACGGGAGCC
>DAOWFP010000023.1 GCA_030637895.1 Bacteroidota bacterium
AGAAGGCAACATAAAGTCCTTTAGGATGTCCTTTTAACATAGAGTTTAGTTTTTATGAATATCTGAATTTTGTGATGGGGACAAATATAGAAATAGTTTTTTCTTAATTTTGATTAAAACAGCATGTTATGAAAATTTTCAAGGCTGAGCAGGTAAGGGAAATTGATGCTTATACCGTTAAAAATGAACCGATCCGCTCCATTGACCTGATGGAACGGGCAGCCACGAGGCTTACTGGCTGGTATGTACGTCATTATCATACCGACAGGAAGGCGATGATCTTTGCAGGACCGGGCAATAATGGAGGAGATGCGCTGGCCATGGCCCGGATGCTGGCCGACAGACAGTTCCGTGTAGAGTGCTTTCTGCTGCGCTTTGGGAAACTGTCTGAAAATTGCTACATCAACCTGGGGCGTCTGAAAGAGCAGGCCAGGGTTAAGCTGTATGAAATCGATGATCAGGATTTACTTCCTGAGATTGCGAAAGAGGATGTGGTGGTGGACGGGATTTTTGGATCCGGACTGTCCAGGAGTGTTACGGGGCTGCCTGCCAGTATCATCAAACATATCAATAAGAAGGCCGGAACAGTTATTGCCATTGATATACCGTCGGGGCTCTCTGGGGAGGATAACAGCGGGAATGATTACAGTCATGTGATCCGGGCCACGCATACCATCACCTTCCAGTTTCCCTTTCTATCCTTTTTCTTTGATATGCATGAGGCACATGTGGGACATATGAGGGTGCATGATATCAAACTGCATCCCCGGGCCATTGAGGATATGCAGACTGCATACAGGACCATTGAGCTTGAGGAGATCCGCTCCTTGTTGCCAATGCGAAGTAAATTTGCGCATAAAGGCACTTTCGGACATGCCCTGATGATCTCTGGATGTTATGGGATGATGGGGGCAGCCCTGCTGGCAGGAGAGTCCTGTCTCCGCTCGGGCACCGGATTGGTCACGCTCCATGTACCGAAGTTTGGATATAGCATTGTTCAAACAGCATTTCCGGAGTCCATCGTTAGTCTTGATCAGTCCGATATTCTTTTTAGTGAGCCACCCGACCTGAGTCCCTACAGCGCCGTTGGTATTGGACCGGGCCTGGGATGCAAACCCAATTCGGGCAAAGGACTGAAAATGCTATTGGAGCGTACAAAGGTGCCGCTGATGATTGATGCAGACGGACTCAATATTCTCTCTCAGCATCCCGAATGGTACGCTTTGCTTCCTGAAGGGTGCATTCTTACCCCACACCCAAAGGAGTTTGACAGGCTGGCAGGTGAGAGTAAATCTTCTTTCGAACGACATTTGAAACAGCGTGAGTTTGCCAGGAAACACAAGGTTGTAGTCGTATTAAAAGGAGCCCATACAGGAATTGCTTCCCCGGATGGAGCATACTGGTTTAATACTACCGGGAATCCGGGAATGGCCACTGGAGGAAGCGGCGATGTGCTCTCCGGTCTGATCACTGGCTTGCTTGCCCAGGGCCTCTCATCCTTGAACGCGGCTCTTGCCGGTGTGTACCTGCATGGACTGGCTGGCGATCTGGCAGCTGAAGCCAGCAGTGAAGAGGCTCTTATTGCCGGTGACATAATACTTTACCTGGGGGAGGCCTTCAGAGAAATAAATGCTTAAACTTTCTTAAAAATATGATTAAAAAAATAGCACTTAGACTTTTACTGGCATTTGGCTTGTTTATTGTAATCTTGATCGCCAACCTGGTGGTTTTTAATATTACGGCCACAAAGGTGACAGAAGGTGAACCCATCGAAAACCGGAATCCGGAGCATGTGGCCTTGCTGGTGATCGATATCCAGGAAGGAACCACCGGTGAGGCTTCCGTAACAAAGAATTACATCCGTCAGTCCGAATCCCTGATCACTCATGTAAACAGTCTGGTTACTGAAGCAAGAGCCAAGGGCTGGACCCTTATTTGGGTTCGGAGCGAAGTGACCAACCCACTGATCAATATTTTAAACTCCAGCATGGCCAAGGGATCGGTGGGAGCAGAGCTTGACCGGAGACTGGATACATCAAATGGTCTTGTGGTGGTTAAAAAGAAAAACGACTCTTTTGCTAAAACACCTCTGGACGAATATCTTAAGGAAAAGGGGATTGGCCGATTAGTGGTGGCTGGACTTGATGCTTCTCACTGTATACTTACTGCCCTGGAGGCCGCAGTGAACAGGGGTTATGGGCTTACGGTTTTCGAGGAGACAGTGATTGCTGAAGATGATGCTAAGATGGCAGAGATGCTGGAAACCTATAAAGCTATGGGAGTGGAGGTGCTCTCTATGAAGAGACGCTGAGAAGACTAATAAGGAAACTCTTCATATGTTTTCTTGTATTGAATCTCCCGATGTGCTAATTTCGTGCTGAATTATAAGATGAAACCTATGAGAAAGCTTTTATATTATATGGTAATTGCGGCCTTGCTGGCCGGATGTGCAAGCACTGAACCGCTAAATTTTCGTGTTACTCCGCTGGGACAGGAGCCGGCTAAAGTGAAGGATCAGTATGTTTATGCCCTCCCACAGACCGTGCTGAAGGTGGAGGTAACTCTCAGGGAGGTGCGGAGCGTTCCGGGACCATACTGGGAATATGCTGAAAAGTACCTGGGATTGAAAGAGGTAGTGGAGACAAAGTCCAGTCGCTGGAATATCTGGGATGTGGCCATTGTGCTGCACCAGGAGCTGGATCCCCAGCACTTCTATTCCCTGAATGTGGTAGAGGGCATGTTGGACAGCGGATCACTGACTCCCTACCTGGAGCAGGGGATTGTACTAAGCGGCACCGAAACCATTCATGAGTCTATCAAAGGGAATGGTTTGCAGTCAACCAGCCGGGATAACTTTATCCGCTACGAGGACCTGGGAGTAAGCAATAATTTTGAGGAGCGCACCGAAACCATGTACAAGACCATCGTTACCGATACTGCCTTTATTGAGGTACCTGTTCAGCGCACTGTGGTTGAGCAGAAATCCTCTGCTACGAAAGCCAAGGAAGCGGCCAATTTTCTGTTGGATCTGCGTACACGCCGTTTTGAGATGTTAACCGGCGAGTATGAAGTCTATCCTGACGGAGAGGCCATGGGAGCCTCCATTCAGAAGCTGGACCAGATGGAGGCATCTTATCTCTCCCTCTTTACAGGGAAGACTATAACACGGGTGTTAAAGCGAACCTGGTTCATCGTACCGGAGACAGGAGTAGATCCGTCCACCTATCCACTGGATGTCTTTTCAAATCTGCTTGGCTTTGTCCCCGCAGAAATGAATGAAGGACAAGCCCTGGAGGTGGCGATTGCGCCCATGGGTAAAACCATCAGGGTGGGAGGTTACTTTTCACCAAGCTCCGTTCCTGAGAATGCTCTGCTTTACAGGATTCCTGATCTGGTAGAACTAAAGGTAATGCTGGGCGAGCAGGCGCTTTCCACCCACCGCGTTTCCATCTACCAATCGGGACATATGATTACAGCTCCCATCCATTAAGAAGGCATCCCTGCTATTTTTCGGGGACCTCTTCCAGGATCAGTACCAGGAATTCCCAGAATAGCTTTACGGTATCGATCTTCACCTTTTCATCGGGTGAATGTGGGAATCTGATGGTGGGTCCGAAGGAGATCATATCAAAGTTGGGATAAACCCCACCCAGCAATCCGCACTCCAGTCCGGCATGAATCCCCTTAATTTCGGGAATCTTTCCAAAATTCTTGTTGTATACTTCCTGACAGGTCTTGAGGATGGGAGAATCCATATTGGGCTTCCATCCCGGATACTCTCCGCTCAGTTTTACATCTGCACCTATCAGTTGGAATACAGCTGCTATTTTCCAGGCAGTGGCCTTCTTGGCAGAGTCCACTGAGGAGCGGGTCAGGTTGTAGGCTTCAAATTTGCCATCCTTTATACTGGTGATGGCCAGGTTGTTGGAGGTTTCAACCAGTCCCTTCATGGACTGACTCATGCGCTGTACCCCGTTGGGGCATGCAAAAAGGGCCCTGATGAATCTGGCCTGCTCCACAGCAGGAACCACTTTCGAAGGCTTAGTGCTTTTTTCACATGTAAAGGAGAGCTCAGGCTCTGTATCGGCAAACTCCTTTTTATAGATCTCCTGGTAAGAAGCTACAAGGGCTTCAAAAGCACCGGTTTCCGCAGCAGGTACCAGGATCACAGCATGTGATTCGCGGGGAATGGCATTCCTCAGGTCGCCCCCGCTAGCCTCGGAGAGTCTGATCTTTAGATCCGACTCTGCTTGCATCATGAAGCGGAACAGCACCTTGTTTGCATTGGCCCTTCCCAGGGGAATATCGATTCCTGAGTGTCCCCCTTTCAATTCCTGTACATGTACTTTGTAGGCCTCATGTCCGCTTGGAGCATTCTCTTCTATATACGCTTTGGAGGCGAGGACATCGATACCGCCAGCGCAGCCCACGTAAAGTTCTCCTTCATCCTCCGAATCCATATTGATCAGGATATCGCCGTCAAGCAGACCCGGCTTGAGCCCAAAGGCACCGGTCATTCCGGTCTCTTCGTCGATGGTAAAGAGGGCCTCCACCGGACCGTGTTTCAGGGTGGTGGATTCCAGTACGGCCATGGCGGCAGCCACACCAATACCATTGTCAGCTCCCAGGGTTGTTCCGTTGGCAGTCACCCAATCTCCATCAATCAGGGTCTCAATAGGATCTTTCTCAAAATCGAATTCCTTATCGCTGTTCTTCTGGGGTACCATATCCAGGTGACCCTGCAGAACCACGCCCTTACGATTTTCCATTCCGGGTGTGGCAGGCTTTTTAATTATGACATTTTCCACCTCATCGACGATGGTCTCCAGCCCGAGATCCTCCCCGAATTTCTTCATATAGGCAATAATTTCTGCCTCCTTCTTGGAGGGTCTGGGAATCTGTGTAAGGGTATGAAAGTGCTTCCATACCTCCACAGGTGCTAAATCTTTTATGTTGCTCATCTTATAGTTAATTAGAATTACTCACTCTTTATAATATTGGGATCTTCCAGGCCATACCCCTTTTTGGCACTTTCTGCTTTCAGAAGAAATGCAAAGAACAGGGCCAGTACACCAAATCCTGTGAATATGGCCATGGGTAGCGTGTAATTATAGATTGCCACTTCGACCCCTTCCTTCATTACATACCCTGTGATACAATATTTCTGAAGCACCCATCCGATCAAGGCAGGAACTCCCATCAATCCCCAGTTCTGAACCCAGAAAATCAGGGAGAATGAAGTCCCGAGATACCTATCAGGAATGATTTTTGGAACAGAAGGCCACATGGCGGAGGGTACCAGGGAGAATGCAACTCCCAGGATAATAATCAAAACAATTGCTATGAGCCAGTGATCCAGGGAAGGGATGGTAAACAATGCATGCACAATGATCAGCAGTATGGCACCAATGATCATAATGGTGGCTCCTTTTCCCTTCTTGTCATAGATTCTTCCAAAGAGGGGGGTCAGCAGGATGGTGCCAAAGGGAAGCATGGCCGGGATGGTCCCTGCCAGCTTGGCCGAAACACCAAATTTCATGGTCATCAGATCCGCTGCATACTTCAGGAAGGGGAATACGGCAGAGTAGAATAAAACACAGAGAATGGCAAGGTACCACCAGCCTCTGTTTCCAATTATGTGGAGGATGTCAGATAATTTGAAGGATTCCTCTTTCGCAGCGTCTGTAGTAGCGATTTCAGCCTCTGAGGCATCCAGTTTCTTATCCATAAAAGTATAGATGATGAAAGAGATTAGACCGATACAGAGCAGAACCAGTCCAAGCAGGATGGGTTTGGATACATGTCCCAATCCAAGTGCGATGGGGGAGGATACTCCCAGAGCCAGGGCAGTACCCATACGGGCCACAGCTACCTGCAGGCCCATGGCCAGTGCCATCTCCTTCCCTTTAAACCACTTTACAACGATCTTGGATACGGTGATCCCTGCCACCTCAACTCCTACGCCAAATATGGCAAAACCCAGTGCTGCCATAAATACCTGTGCCTTGGTATCGAACCAGAGGATGTGCCACATAACCCCGTCAAGAGTCTCAGTGGATACCGCCCAGTATTTCAGAGTGGCTCCGACCACCATGATGGAAGCTGCCATCACTCCTGTGAACCTCATGCCCATTTTATCCAGGATCACCCCACCGATAATCAGCATCACAAGGAACACATTGAACCAGCCATAAGCGCTGGTAAAGAATCCATATTCGGCACTGTTCCAGGAAAGTTGTTGTTCCAGCAAGCCCTTCAGGGGCGCCATCACATCCGTGATGTAATAGCCGGCAAACATGGTGAGTGCAACAATTCCCAATGCTGTCCACCTGGCTGCTGCTGAATCTCTCAAACTCTTCTTAATCGCTTCCATCAAATCATTTTTAGTTTAACAAGCACTAAAAATAGGAAAAATTACATGGCCCGAAGTGTTTTACATAACATAGTGAATAAGTTCAGTCATCAGATATTCAATTAATTCCTATTTTCGTGGCGTATGGTACAGCATTTGATGTAAGAACCGAAGGTGGCATGCGACCAAAGGGTATAGAATATAAAAAAACTAGATATGAAGAGGGTGTTGTTATTTTTTGGAGTTGTAATACTGGGCTTGAACCTGTCAGGCCAGGATTCAATTAAATGGCATAGCATTGATCAGGCCATTCAGCTGGCCAGCCAGGTGCCCAGGGTACTCGTGATAGATGTATATACCGACTGGTGTGGCTGGTGCAAACGTATGGATGCCACCACCTTTTCAGATCCCGAAGTGGTGGAGATCATGAATGAACACTTTTACCCTGTGAAGCTGGATGCTGAGGGGAAAGAGGATATCGTAATTGGAGATCGCACCTTTAAATTTGTGGACAACGGACGCAGGGGATATCATGAAATTGCAGCCGTTGTTACCAGGGGAAGGCTAAGCTATCCCACCATCTCCTATGTGGATGCTCAGGGCAAGGTACTGGAGGCGGCTCCCGGATATAAGACCGCCGATCAGTTCAGGGTCTATCTGGCCTATTATGCCGATGGGGCCTATAAGAGCCAAAGCTTTGATGAGTTTTCAGCGGGCTATACAGCGCTGGAAGAATCGGTGATCCAAAATCTTTAATAGTGTTTCAACACTTGCTCCAGTTCCTGTTTCATTTCCTTCCTTAATGAAACAGGCTCCAGGATGGTGCCATCCTTGCCCAGGCTGAGTATGCGTGATCGAAATTCATAGGTGGGGTGTACCCTGAAACTAAAGACCACCTGCTCTTCATTCTCTTCCACAATATTTTGTGAGTCGTGCCAGGGCCTTGTTATCAGGTATTGCGCCTGCGTAAGCTGGACCGCAAGTTTAATAAGAGGAGGAATGCCCTCCGGTGCAATAATTCCAATGGCGTATTTGAAGTAGGCTTCCGTATTAAAGGCTGGAGGGGAGTATTCGGTTCCGGCAGCCACCTGCAGGTCACGGATGCGATCCAGTGCATAGGTGCGTACTTTTCCCTTGAAAGCATTGAGCCCAACCATATACCATCTGGATTCATGCTCCTTGAGCAGATAGGGGTGCACTTCGCTAAAGTAGGGCTTGTCCTCGTAAAAGGGCAGGTAGTAGAGTCGGAGCACCTCCTTTTTTTCGATGGCACGGACAATGTGCTCGAAGTACTGAATCCCTTTAATCTCCGGGGATCTCTCATAATGAATAAAGCCCTGCATATATTTTGAATGGTCCATAAGAATGGTTTTACCCCTTAAAAATAACAATTCCCTGTCGATTACTTGATATGATTATTGTTCACCCGATCGGTCTTAAGTAAGAATAATTATTATCTTGAATGTCTTAAACTAAGCCTGTCTATATGAAACGTTTTTCCTCCTCTGTTTTTGTATTATCCATCATCGTTTCCATGGCTGCCCAACCACTGGATATGGAACTTTTAAAGGGGATGAAGGCCCGGAACATTGGTCCGGGAGGTATGAGTGGAAGAGTAACAGCCATTGATGTGGAACAAAGGAACGATGCCGTCTTTTACATTGGAACCGCTTCGGGCGGATTGTGGAAGACGGAGAATGGCGGGATAAATTTCAAACCCCTTTTTGATAAGGAGGAGGTCTCCAGCATTGGTGCGCTGGCCATTGATCCATCCAATGAGGATGTGGTCTGGGCCGGGACCGGTGAGGGAAATCCAAGGAACAGCTTAAATGGAGGATACGGGATCTACAAGAGCCTGGATGGTGGCAGGAACTGGACTCTGCTGGGACTTGAAAGTACCAGGCATATACACCGGATCATTGTTCACCCCTCAAACCCGGATGTGGTCTATGTGGGTGCCATTGGCTCACCATGGGGACCCCATCCTGAAAGAGGAGTCTATAAGACCATCGATGGTGGAAGAAGTTGGAAACAGATTCTTTACACCAATGAACTGAGCGGAGTTGCCGATATGGTGATGGATCCCCGAAATCCTGACAAGTTATTTGTGGCCATGTGGGAACACCAGCGCTGGCCCTGGTTCTTCAAATCGGGAGGCACAGGGTCCGGACTGCATATGACCGTTGATGGCGGTGAAAACTGGACACAGCTTAGCCAGGAAGAGGGCCTGCCCAAGGGTGAGCTTGGAAGGATGGGTCTGGCCATTGCAAGAGGCAACAGCAACTATGTGTATGCACTCATCGAATCAGAAAAAAATGCACTCTATCGTTCCACAGATGGTGGTTATTCCTGGGAAAAGCGAGGGGACAAAGGCATTGGTAACAGGCCCTTTTACTACTCTGAGATCTATGTGGATCCGGCAAATGAGAACCGGGTCTATACGCTCTTCTCACCTGTAAATGTGAGTGAGGACGGAGGAAAGAGTTTTTCCACCCTGCTTGGACAAAATATACATGTGGATCATCATGCCTGGTGGATCCATCCGGAGAATCCCTCGTTTATGATAGACGGGAACGATGGGGGAATGGCCATTACCTACGATCGGGGAAAAAGCTGGAGACATGTGAGCAATTTGCCGGTTTCGCAGTTTTATCATATCCGTGCCGATATGGAGCTGCCCTACAATGTCTATGGCGGGATGCAGGATAATGGTTCCTGGACGGGACCTGCCTACAGCTGGAGCGGTGGGGGTATTATTAACACTTACTGGGAGTTTTTGATGGGTGGAGATGGTTTTGATGTATTGCCGGCTCCAGGTGATCCGGGTACTTGTTATGCCATGTCTCAGCAGGGTAATGTGAGGAGGGTAGACCTGGAAACGGGAAATACTGTAGATATCAAACCGGCCGGCGATGGGGACACCGAATTGCGTTTTCACTGGAATTCGGCTATTGCTCAGGATCCCTTTCACAAGAACACCATCTATTTCGGGAGCCAGTTCGTACATAAAAGCAGTGACAGGGGCAACGCATGGGAGACCATTTCGCCCGACCTGACCACCAATGACACAGCGAAACAGAAATCTAATGAGAGTGGCGGACTCACCTACGATGTAACAGGCGCCGAGAACCATACCTGTATTCTGGCCATATCACCCAGCCCCGTTAAAGAAGGGGTGATCTGGGTGGGTACCGACGATGGAAACATTCAGCTTACCACCGACGGGGGTGAATCCTGGACCAACTGCGCCCCGAACATCAAGGAGCTGCCTGCCGGGGCCTGGGTGCCTCAGATAGTTCCTTCCGCATCGGATGAAAAAGAGGCCTGGGTGGTGGTAAACAATTACCGGCAGAACGATTATGCTCCCTACCTCTTCCACACTACCGATTTGGGAAGGCAGTGGAACAGGGTGATTGGGCCGGATCAGGTGGAGGGCTATGTGCTCTCCTTTGCACAGGATCCAGAGGAGCCAGGGCTGCAGTTCCTGGGAACTGAACATGGACTATGGGTGACCATCGACGGGGGGGCGCAGTGGACCAAATGGACTGTGGGATATCCCACAGTACCTACCATGGACATGGAGATTCACCCCCGTGAACACGACCTGGTGATCGGGACCTTCGGACGTTCTGCCTATATCATCGATGATATCAGCCCTCTTAGGGCACTTGCCAGGGAGTATGATCAGATCACTTCATCGCTTTTATACACCTTTGAACCACCGGTGGCCTATCTTGCCGACACGAAGAATGCACCGGGGTACTATTTTTCCGGAGATGCCTATTTCCAGGGAGAAAATAGACCCTGGGGTGCCCGAATCTCCTATTTTGTCAGCGTGAAGAAAGATTCAGCGGAGAAGAAAAAAGACAGTGTTTGCATCACAGTGATGGATCAGGAAATGAATCCTGTACGCACGCTCAAAAGCATTCCGGAACATGGACTGAACCGGGCCGTGTGGTCCCTGGACCGGAAAGGGGTCCGGGTGAGTTTCAATGAAAAGAGCGAAGACAGGCAAGGCCGGGAAGCAGGTGGTGGCGGTTCTGTGCTTCCGGGGATATATCAGCTGCAGATCTCCTACAAGGGAGATACCACCTTAACATCCATTGAAGTGAAAGCAGATCCCAGGAGAGCGTATGATTTGGCTGGCATGAAACGTAAACAGGAGAAAGCCGATGAGCTCATGGAAAGCCTAACAAGTTTGAACGAATCGCTTTCATCTGTCAGGAAGTGCAAAGAGAGCTATGAACTGGTGAATAAACTGGCTGGGGAAAAGTTAAGTGAAGAATTAAAAGAGGCCACGGAAACCGTGAAGGAAGAGATGGACAGAATCTCCTCACTTGTCTTCAGGGATGAATCGATCCAGGGAATCTACTATCCGTCGGAGGCGCTCTACGTGAAAATGGGTGGTACCTATGGCATTACAGGAGCCGATAATCCGCTTACTGAGAACCAGCTTCAGAAGTGTGAACAGTATATTTCACTTGCCAATGAGACCGTAGCGCTGATCGATCATTTTCTTGAGAACGAGTGGAATAATTATAAAGAGCTGGTGACTGCCGAACAGATTTCATTGATCGAGTGAAATTATTACTTTTGAGAGGCAAATGGCAACACAGAACAGTGGCATGGGAACTCCCGGGATGGAATTAGGTAAGAGAGGAAAGTGCACTCTGCATATCTCTAATCGTTCGGGCAGCATGCTCAACCTTGTGATTCATGGTACTGAGGTAAATCTTGTGCGTGCCATGACCATTCGCCGGAAAAAGAAGCTTCACCTGATCAAGGGTACCTATGTGGTGGAGATATGGCTCTCCAGTGGCCGCATCACCATTAATCCAGTGGATATCCCGCATATCAGTATTGAGAGGATTACCACACGCATGGATGTCTCCATCAGGGGCAGGAAAATTGTGGCCGATTTGATCAATGACAAGGCCAGGCTGGAGATCGATCGGGAACGTAATGGCGACGATCCCGCCTAGGTTGTCTGGTAGTTGAGATTGGAGGCCAGCAGACTTTCCACCTGACTGATGGTCAGATTTTTTCTACTTGCATAATCCTCCACCTGATCCTTTCCGATCTTTCCCACAAAGAAATACCTGGATTCCGGATGGACAAAGATCAGTCCGCTTACCGAGGCAGCTGGAACCATGGAATAGTTTTCGGTCAGGTGAATACCATGTTTTTCGGCTTCCAGCAGCTCAAACAAGACCTCTTTTTCAGAGTGATCCGGACATGCTGGATATCCATGAGCTGGTCTGATCCCACTGTATTTCTCTCTGAACAGATCATTTACATCCAGGTCCTCTCCAGCTGCATATCCCCAGCTGTTAAGCCGGATATCTTCATGCAAGAGTTCGGTAAACGCTTCAGCCAGGCGGTCGGCCAGTGCTTTTAACATAATGGCAGAGTAGTCGTCGTGATCTGCTTCAAACTCTTTTATCTTTTCTTCAATGCCGATTCCTGCAGTTACCGCAAACGCTCCCACAAAATCATTTACTCCGGAAGAAAGTGGTGCAACAAAATCGGAGAGGCAAAGGTTTGCCTGGCCGTCTTCTTTCAGGTTCTGGTTCCTAAGGTTGCTGAAGCGGGTCCTGATCCTGTCGCGGGTATTATCCTTATAGACCACTATATCATCTCCATCGGCATTGGCTGGAAAGATGCCGTATACTCCATTTGCAGTGAGCCATTTTTCATCTATGATTTTTTGAAGCATCTCCTGTGCATCATCATAAAGCTTCCTGGCCTCGGAACCATATTCAGGGTGCTCAAAGATATCTGGGAATTTTCCCCTGAGTTCCCAGGTAGTAAAAAAGAAGATCCAGTTTATGTATTTGGCGATCTTTTCCATTGGGTAGTCAATCAGTGCCTTCAATCCGGTTTGCTCCGGGCTGACAACTTTATCTGCAGACCATGTTGGGTTCAAACCGTTGCTCCTGGCATCCTTCAGGGAGATGTATTTGATATCCCGGCTGGCATCCGCATAGGAGTCTCTTAAGGTTCTGTACTCTTCACTTACCCCTCTGATATATTTTTGCTGTTGTTCTTGGGAGAGCAGGGCACTGACCACAGCCACGCTCCTGGAAGCATCTTTCACATGAATCACTGGCCGGCTGTAAGCGGGTTCAATCTTGACAGCTGTGTGGATCTTGGAGGTGGTGGCTCCGCCAATCAGCAAGGGCTTTTTCATGCCGCGCCGCTCCATTTCCAAGGCCACTTGAATCATCTCCTCCAGGGAGGGTGTAATCAGTCCGGAGAGTCCCACAATATCCACTTGCTGCTTTTCAGCTTCATCCAGAATTTTTTCGGTGGGTACCATTACTCCCAGGTCGATCACCTCGTAGTTGTTGCATCCCAGTACCACGCCCACAATGTTTTTCCCGATGTCATGCACATCCCCTTTTACAGTGGCCATCAGTATCTTGCCTGCCGAATGACTTTCGCCCGAAGCGCCGCTGGCTTTTTCCTGTTCAATAAAGGGTAGCAGGGTGGCAACTGCGCGTTTCATCACACGGGCACTCTTGACCACCTGGGGTAGGAACATTTTCCCTTCTCCAAACAGGTCACCCACCACATTCATTGCACTCATCAGCGGGCCTTCAATCACCTTCAGACCCAGTCCATAAATTTTATGAGCCTCCAACGCATCTGCTTCAATATACTCTGTGATTCCCTTAATCAGAGCATGTTTCAGACGCTCTTCCACCGGCTCATCCCTCCATAGATCCTTTCGCTCCTCCACTTTTTCCACCTCGTCCAGAGTGGCCGAATAGGCAATAATCCGCTCCGTGGCATCGGATCGGCGATTCAATACCAGGTCCTCTGTGTATTCCAACAAAGATGCAGGGATTTCATCGTACACCTGGAGCATCCCGGGATTCACAATGCCCATATCTAGCCCTGCCTTGATGGCATGGTAGAGAAAGACGGAGTGGATGGCTTCCCTTACCACATTGTTGCCCCTGAAGGAGAAGGAGAGGTTGCTGATACCACCGCTTACCCTGGCATGGGGTAAGTTTTCCTTGATCCACCGGGTGGTATTTATAAAATCTACTGCATAGTTGTTGTGCTCTTCCATACCGGTCCCAATGGTCAGCACATTGGGGTCAAAGATAATATCACCGGGTGGGTAAGGGATTTTGTCGGTAAGCAGCTTGTAGGCCCTTTCACAGATCTCTATGCGCCTTTCATAGCTGTCGGCCTGACCCTGTTCATCAAAGGCCATCACAATGACTGCGGCACCATAGCCCCTGATTTTACGTGCATGCTCAAGGAACTGCTGCTCGCCCTCTTTCAGACTGATGGAGTTGACCACAGCCTTGCCCTGAATGCATTTCAGTCCTGTTTCAATAACCTCGAATTTGGAAGAGTCGATCATCAGGGGAACCTTGGCGATTTCCGGCTCTGCCAGC
>DAOWFP010000057.1 GCA_030637895.1 Bacteroidota bacterium
CCCTGATAGCCGGGCTGATGCTGACGTAAGTTCGACCTCCTGGGGAAATAAGCTCAGGTACACCGGTTACCTGGTACCCCCTGCCTTGTCAAATGTGTATAAAGGAAGTTCCCTGTAACTGAACGGTCTACTCCTCCAATTTGTAAAGGAAACGTTTGATGCTCCGCTTGGGAGTCTTCTCAAACTCAGCCTCGTGGATATGGATCTTTAGGAGGGTCTCAAAGGCAGCAGCATGGTAGTTGTACTCTTTCCTGTTCTCCTCCATTTTGGCCTCCAGTTCCGCTTCCACCTTGTCGGCTTTCGCCTGGTCAAAATCAGGATAGACCAGTGCCTCCAGCTTGTGGCTGCTGTTCATTAGTACAACTGCTTCACTGATGTAAGGCAGGTTGCATAACCTGGACTCAATCTCTTCGGGGTAAATATTCTGTCCCGAGGGTCCCAGCAGCATACTCTTGCTCCTGCCCTTGATATAGATAAATCCATCCTCGTCTGTTACACCCAGGTCACCGGTATGGAGCCAGCCCTCTTCATCGATGGTGGCTTTGGTGGCTTCCTCGTTTTTATAATATCCCTCCATCAGGTTCTCACCTTTGACCATGATTTCACCAGGCACCGTATAGGGCTCTTCAGAATCGATTTTCAGCTCCATGATATCCAGGATTTTTCCACTGGATCCCTTCCTGGTGGTAGCAAATCCCTCATAGGACATGAGCGGTCCGCATTCGGTCATCCCATAGCCAATGGTAAAGGGAAACTTGATCTTTGTCATGAAATCCTCCACTTCTGCCCCCAGTGCTGCACCTCCCAGCACCGCCTCCCGGAAACGGCCCCCGAAGGTCTCCACCAGTGATTTTCGCATCTTTCCATAAATCAGGCCCTTCACTCCGGGTATTTTGGTCAGCAACTTCACGGATCCCTTCTGCAGAACGGGCAACAGCTTCTTCTTATAGATTTTTTCGAAGAAGATGGGCACAAACAGAATCAGGTGGGGCCTGACCTCTGAGAAGGCCTTTATAATCACAGGTGTAGCAGGCAACTTGCCCAGGATGGTTACATGTACCCCTACAGCCATGGGAAACAGATAATCGAAGGCACATCCATAACAGTGAGCCAGGGGCAAGAGGGCCAGCATCTTTTCCCCCGGATTCAGCTCAATGGAACGCATGGCAAAGTCCACGTTCCCCGCCAGGCTGTTGGCAGAAAGCACCACTCCTTTACTAAAGCCGGTGGTTCCAGAGGTATAGTTGATCTCTACCACCTCGCTGTTATCTACTTCGGCATATTTCACCTGTTCAGGGCCAAAGCCCTTGGTATATTTCTTATAAAAAAGTTCGTCCAGATTCTCATTGGCCTTCTTCAATGCAGGCAGCGGTTTGGTTGAAAGAATACCGAAATCATCAAGTGAAAGTATACTCTTCACACTCTTCATTTCCCCTTCCGACAGTCCCTGCATGGTCTGGCTGTCCACCAGCAACATCACTGCATCGGAATGGTTAATAATGGTAATCGCATCGGCTGCTTTGAAATCGGCCAGTACCGGCACGGAAACAGCCCCATAGGTAATAATACTCATAAATCCCACACACCAGTTGGACGAGTTCTTGCCAAACACCGCAATTTTATCTCCCTTCTTCACCCCTGCCGCTTCATAAAGCAGATGCAACCTGGCTATCTGGCGGGCCATTTCACCATAGGTATAGCTAAGATCGCTGGTGTAATCCGACAGGGCCGGCAGGTCGAAATTTTTGGCAAAACTCTCCTCGTACATCTTGATAAAGTTCTTCTGGATCATGAGTATGGTTGATTAATTCATGTTAAATATATTGATTTCCCTTCAATGTTAAAAAACTCTTCATGCATTCCCAGCTCCTGTGAGAGCATAATCGAAGAAAGCAATTATCTTTGTCTCATCTTATTGACCAACGTAGCAAACACCTTATTTCATGATCTATTTTTTTCAGGTCCCCAACAAAAAAATCATTGCCCTTGAGGTAAATGGCGAACTCGATTCGCAAACCACCGGGAAGCTGGAATGGTTGTTTGGCAAGGCCACCTGCCTCTCCGAGAACCGGGTGGATGGATGGTTTGTGGGACCACGGAAAGAAATGATCACACCCTGGAGCACCAATGCGGTGGAGATCACTCAGAATATGGGAGTCGAGGGATTAGTGCGGATGGAAGAGTTCTTTTCTGTCAGAGGCAAGGATGCCTCCTTTGATCCCATGCTGCAGGTTCTCTATGAGGGGCTTGATCAGCAACTATTCACCATAGAGCGTTCGCCCGAGCCTGTTATGGAAATCACCGATATCGCAGCGTATAATGCAAAGGAGGGATTGGCACTGAATCCCGATGAAATTGAGTATCTGGATGGAGTCAGCAAGCGGATAGGAAGGAAGTTGACCGACAGCGAAGTATTTGGATTTTCACAGGTGAACTCTGAACACTGCCGGCACAAGATATTCAATGGAACCTTTATAATTGACGGGGAGGAAAAGGAGTCCTCGCTATTTCAGCTCATTAAACTTACCACTGCCACAAATCCTAATCATATTGTCTCTGCCTACAAGGACAACTGCTCCTTTGCAGCGGGACCAACCATTGAACAATTTGCCCCTGCATCGCAGGACAAATCGGACTATTTCAGGGTCACTGATATTGAATCGGTACTCTCCCTAAAGGCAGAAACCCATAACTTCCCAACCACTGTAGAGCCCTTTAACGGAGCAGCCACCGGTACAGGTGGTGAGATCCGCGACCGGATCGCAGGTGGTAAGGCGGCCATCCCCATGGCAGGAACTGCTGTCTATATGACCTCCTACCCCCGCTTGGAAAAGGGACGCAGCCTGGAAGGAGTCATGCCTGAACGACCCTGGCTCTACCAAACTCCGGAGGAGATCCTTATCAAGGCTTCCAATGGCGCCAGCGATTTTGGGAACAAATTCGGGCAGCCACTGATCTGTGGTAGCTTGCTCACCTTCGAACATGAAGAGCATGGAAAAAAGTTCGGCTTCGACAAGGTGATTATGCTGGCCGGAGGTATCGGTTTCGGAAATAGCAGGGATGCCCAGAAAGATACTCCCAAAAAAGGGGATGTAGTCGTACTCCTGGGCGGTGACAATTACAGGATTGGGATGGGTGGAGGAGCCGTCTCATCGGTGGATACAGGTGAGTTTGAGAACGCCATAGAACTGAACGCGGTTCAACGAGCCAATCCTGAAATGCAGAAAAGGGCCTACAATGCCATCCGTGCCCTGGCCGAATCGGGAAAAAATACCATTGTGAGCATCCATGACCATGGAGCCGGCGGTCACCTCAACTGTCTCTCCGAACTGGTGGAAGAGACCGGTGGGAAGATTAACCTGGATAAGCTGCCGGTGGGTGATCCCACCCTCTCCGCAAAGGAAATCATAGGTAATGAATCACAGGAGCGAATGGGCCTGGTCATTAAGGCCAAAGATGTAGACGAACTGGTGCGAATCGCAAACCGCGAACGAGCCCCCATCTATATTATCGGGGAGATCACCAATGATCATCGCTTTGTATTTGAGAGCGAGCTTACCGGAGAAAAGCCCATGGACCTTGAGCTGGTGGATATGTTTGGAAAACCACCCGCCACTGTAATGGACGATCGCACCCTGAACACCCGCTATAAAAGGATCCCATATAAAACCGGCGAACTGGCCCGCGATCTGGAAGGCGTGATGCAGATGGAGGCAGTGGCCTGCAAAGACTGGCTTACCAACAAAGTGGACCGATCGGTAACCGGCAAGATTGCCAAACAGCAATGTGCCGGCGAACTGCAACTTCCCCTGAACAACCTGGGAGCTGTGGCACTGGATTACCAGGGTCGCCTGGGTTATGCCACTTCCATCGGTCATGCGCCAGTGGCCGCCATGGTGGATGAAAAGGCAGGAAGTGTGCTCTCCATTGCTGAAGCCTTGACCAATATTGTCTGGGCCCCCATGCCCGACCGCATACGAAGCATCTCCCTCTCGGCCAACTGGATGTGGCCCTGTAAAAACGAAGGCGAAGATTCCAGGCTCTACCATGCGGCCAAGGCGGCCAGTGATTTTGCCATAGCTTTGGGCATCAATATTCCCACCGGGAAGGACTCTCTCTCCATGACCCAGAAGTACGACAAGCAGGTGGTTTATGCCCCCGGGACTGTCATTATCTCTGCAGCCGGAGAGGTAAGCGATATACGAAAAATCGTGGAGCCGGTCCTTCTTCCCGATCCTGAGAGCAGGTTAATCTATATAGACCTGGCAAAAGACGATTTCAAGCTGGGAGGCAGCTCTTTTGCCCAATTTAAAAACAAGCTGGGGAGGGCAACACCCACAGTAACCGATCCTGCCTACTTTGTGAAGGTATTCAACCTGCTTCAGAACCTCATTGAAGAGGGACACATCAAGGCCGGTCATGATGTATCGGCAGGTGGAATGATTACCACGCTTATGGAGATGTGTTACTCCAACACCAAGGGCGGCCTGGAGGTGGATGTTACCGGTATTCCCGGAGAAACCGTTCAGGTGCTGTTTAGCGAGAAGCCCGCTGTGGTGATCCAGGTAAATAATCCTCATGTTGTGACAGCCCTTCTCGAGAAGGAAGGTGTCCTGCACCATCTCATTGGACGTCCGGTGGAAGGACGCGCGTTGGAATTACGTACCAAGGAGGAGAACCTCAACCTGGATATTGATTACTACCGCGACCTCTGGTTCCGCACTTCCTACCTGTTCGATCGGAAACAATCGGGCGAAAAGCTGGCAGAGGAACGATTCAAAAATTACAAGAATAATCAACTGGATCTCAATTTGGGAACTTTCAAGGGCACCTTCCTTAGCCTGGGCATTGATCCAAAAAGACGCACCGACAGTGGGATCAGGGCGGCCATTATAAGGGAGAAGGGTGTCAATGGTGACCGTGAGATGGCACATGCCCTTTACCTGGCCGGTTTCGATGTGAAGGATGTACATATGACAGACCTGATCGCCGGGAGAGAGACCCTGGAAGAAGTACAGATGATCGTCTTTGTGGGCGGATTTTCCAATTCGGATGTGCTCGGCTCGGCCAAAGGATGGGCCGGGGCTTTTAAATACAATGAGAAAGCACGAATTGCCCTGGAGAAATTCTATAAGCGTGAGGATACACTGAGCCTGGGAATCTGCAACGGTTGTCAACTGATGATCGAACTGGACCTGGTGGTTCCGGAACACAAGAAAGTCCCAAGTATGGTACACAACGCTTCAGGAAAATTTGAATCGGCCTTCCTGGGTTTGAGAATAGAAAAAAATCGCTCGGTGATGCTTGGCTCTCTGGAAAAGATGAACCTGGGGATCTGGGTGGCCCATGGAGAGGGTAAATTTGTACTCCCCGAAGCGGAAGAGAAGTACCATATTGCTGCCAGATACAGCCGCTCCTCCTACCCTGCAAATCCCAACGGATCAGATTATGATGTAGCGGCCCTTTGCTCCGCCGACGGACGCCACCTGGCCATGATGCCCCACCTGGAGCGAGCTTACCAACCGTGGCAATGTGGCTATTACCCGGAGGATCGCAGGCAGGATGAGGCCACTCCCTGGCTGGAAGCCTTTGTAAACGCCCGGAAGTGGATTGAAAAGGCCTAGTCTGAAACAGATCTGTCCCACTTAGCCACCTTTTTGTCCGCTTTACCCGCTTTTTCCATACAAGCCGGGCACATGTCCCTTATATTTGCAGGTAGATATTAGATTTTAATTCATAAACAGCTTAAAATAATGAACCCAACAACGCTTTTCAAAGGTGCGACCACCCGTATCGTCACAGCTGCCATGCTTGTTTCACTGGCACTCCCCGGTATGAGTGCACAGGACCCCCTGGCGGGTACCATCACCTACCAGCAGGTCTTGCACTACTCTTTTGAGAACATTGAGAAAGCACATGGAGACAACCAGCAGACACAAGATTGGATTAGCTCACTACCCAAGGAGGGGATTACTGTTCAGGTGCTAAACTTCAACAGCAAGTTTGCACTGTTTGAGGAGGATGACTCGGAAAAGGAAGCTACCCCTGATCGACTGCAACGGGCCCTTTTGGCCGAAAGCTCTCTCAAACCAGCCAGTCCGGTCGTGCAAAAGGTGTATCATGATTTTGACAAGAACCAGAGGCTGGAGCAACTGGAATACATGACCCGAATCTTCCTGGTACAATCGGAGATCGAAGCAGTGGCATGGAAGCTCGGTAGCGAAAAGAAAAAAGTGCTGGAGTATACCTGCATGAATGCTACTGTGACCATGGAAAATCAAGAGATCGTGGCCTGGTTCTCCCCCGAAATCCCGGTATCGCTGGGGCCTTCCTTTTTTGGCGGATTACCCGGTCTGATCCTGGCTGTGGAACGTAACGGGGAAACAGCCTATGTGGCCACCTCGGTGAAGTTCAGCCCTCCTGCTGAAGAGTCCATGGTGAAACCTGATAAGGGCAGCAAAGTGACTCAAGAGGAGTTTGTAGCCATCCAGGAGGAAAAAGAAAAAGAGCGGAAAGAGAATTCTCAGGGAGAGAATTCTCAGGGAGAATTTTTTCATAGATAGACTGAATAATACTGACAAAATGAGACATCCCCTTCTGACAGTCCTGCTTCTGGCAGGATTATTAAATGCAGCAGGTCAGGCACCCCTGGGTGGAACTGTTGTGTACACAAGGACCACTACCTATACCATCAATCCCACGGGTAACGATGAGTGGGATGCCTATGCCAAGACCCTGCCCACTGAAGGGAAATTTGAAAAAACACTCTACTTCACCAGCGATGCATCCCTCTACGATGAATTTGCGCTGGAAAAGGAAGAAGTCTCCATACCCCAGCAAAAGGCGATGTTTTTTGCCACCTACGGGAAGCCCCCGAAGCCCTCCTTGAAATCACTTTATATTGATTTCCAGGAAGAGAGCAAGACCGCCTTGCAGGAGTTTATGACCCGGGAGTTCCTGGTGGAATCAAAATTGGAAAATAAAGGCTGGAAGCTGTATCCCACCCGGAAAAAGATCGGGGAATATATCTGCATGAAAGCCACCATGAACCTGGAGGGTGATACGGTGACCGCCTGGTTTGCTCCTGAAATTCCGGTGCCTGCAGGACCCGCAGATTATTATGGTTTGCCAGGCATTGTGCTGGCAGTGGAGCGCCTGGGTGAAACCATTCTGATGGCCACTTCCATCGATCTGACACCCCTTCCGGCAGAGCTGCTTGTGAAACCTGATGCGGGTAAAAAGACATCTCCCGAAGACTTTGACAGGATCGTAGAAGAGAAGGTAGCAGAGTTTAAGAAAAACGGTCAATCCAAATCTGAATATTATTACAAATAGCATGAATATTACCCTCCTGAATAAGAGACTTGTACTGATTCTCATCTCAGTGGCACTGGCGGGCCCGCTACTGGCTCAGCATGCCCTTACCGGAACAGTAAGTGACCAACAGGGGGAAGCACTGGGCTATGCCACGGTGGCACTGTTGAATCCCACAGACTCCATCCTGAACTATTTCGGTGTCACCGACAGCGAAGGGTCCTTCCGGATCAGAAATATCAACGAGGGTGACTACCTGTTGCAATACTCCTTTGTGGGCATGGAGACCCTGTATAAAAATATCTCCATTCCTGATTCCGGAGGAGAAGACCTGGGGACTCAGGCCCTTGCCCCCAATTCCCTGGAAGCAGTAAGCATCATCGAGGAATATATCCCCATCACCTTTAAAAGGGATACCGTAGAGTTCAATCCAAATGCATACAATACCAAGAGCCATGCAGTGGTGGAGGACCTGTTAAAAAAGATGCCTGGCATCGAAGTGGATGAAGCGGGAAACATGAAGGCCCTGGGCGAGGATGTGGTGAGTGTAATGGTGGATGGCAAGGAGTTTTTTGGTAAAGATCCCAAGGTGGCTACCAAGAACCTGCCTGCCGATGCCATTCTGAAGGTC
>DAOWFP010000210.1 GCA_030637895.1 Bacteroidota bacterium
AAATAAGGGTAAGTTTACCGGACTGTCCTTTATTCATTCGCTCGATCAGGCGGGGGCGGAGGACCATTTTTGACCTGGAAGGTGGAATATAAAGCTTGGTTGCTAAAATGGGTTCAGGTACAGGTACGGGCTCTTCGTTTTTTGCAGGTTCGGAGGATGGATCTGCTTCGGTTTTACCCCGGATATCTTCAGGATTGGGAACGATCAATCCCACATTGGAAATGGCATAGACATCGGTTGGACGTTCAATATTCTTCAGCTTAAAGGTTTTAAGCAGGGAAGTCTTGAGTGACTCCTGGTTTTTAATTTCGTCATATACCTTGTCAGAAATGAAAACACTTCCCGGAACTGCCAGAGATTCTATACGAGAGGCAACATTCACCCCATCTCCAATAATCTCATCCTCGCTAAAAATAATGTCCCCAATATGAATTCCAATTCGTACCGGTATGGAGGGTTTTTCCAGAAAACCGAGTTGCATTTCGGTCGCACATTTTACAGCCTCTATCGCACTATTGAAAATGCTTAAGGTACCATCACCATAGTATTGCAGAATCCTTCCTTCATACTTCTCAGTAGTGGAATTGAATATCTGTCGATGCTTTTCCCTGGTTTGGATTGCTTTCGCCTCATTTTGCTGCATCAGGGCTGTATATCCCTCAATATCGGTGAACATGATTGCAGCAAGTTGACGGGTACGTGTCATTCTGACAATTTATGAAATTTATTTAATGCATGACAGTTTAGTTCTTCCTAATTTTCAGGTTCTACATGTAGATTTAATGGTATTATGGTTTTAAAAATCTGAACCCAGTATCATATCTGTTACCATGGGAATCAGCCAGATAATCCATACGACAAAGCTGAATGATATTGCAATGATTAACAAAGCGATCATCACTTTCCTGGCATGCTGTTTTTTCTGTAGGCACCGGGCGAAACCTGCATGGTCCGGGTAAAGATCCGGGTAAAATAATATCGGTCAGAAAATCCACATGACGAGGCAATCTGATCGATGCTAAGCTCACTGTGATGCAGTAGGTTACAAGATTTTTCCACACGCATCCGCACAAGGTATTTTCTTGGAGAGTAGCCGGTCTGCTCCTTAAATAACCTGGCAAAGGCATTTACAGACATACCTCCCATCTCTGCAAGCTGCCTGTTACTGATCTCTGTCTCACGTATATTCTGTTCCATGTGCCTGATTCCATGAAGCACTCTTGCATCCAGATTCCGGTTTTTCCATGCCGTCGAAGGCAACTGGTGGAGCAAGGAGAAGAGCAGGGAGTATAGCTCCAGGCTTCCTGTCTGTTCAAATTTTACCTGTCCTGACATTAATTGTTGGGTGATGGAATCAATAAGATCCTGCTGAGCCGGAGAAATATTGAATACAAACACGTCAGGCGAAATGGTATCGAAGGGATAGCCCAGTGTAAAGTGAATAAACATATGCAGCACGGTCCCTTTTGCTATCATATTTTCCTCCATGGCACTGTTCTCCACACGCCCTCCCTTGAGCGAGTAGGGCTGATCGGATGAGGCAGTGGAGGGATCAATATCTGTGGCAAAGGGGGTGTTGGGGGGGATCAGCACAATCTTATTCGCTTCCAGGTATATTGTTTTATTGTACACAACCCAGGCGCGCCCTGAACGGTTCCAGTAGAGTCTCCAATAGGGAAAAGACATTTGTTGGCTTTTCCACTCGGTCATCCACCAATACCTGCAACATAAAAGCCTTGGAAGGACTTCCTGGAACTCCTGAATTCTACTGGATGGATCTCCTTCGGGCGGTATTTCCTGAAACCTGAACATGGGCGCAATGTTTATTTTGTACACAAATCTAGGGGATTTTTCCATTTATATGAAAAGCTTTCCTTTCTATCTTGCATACCTATTCAGTCAGAAAAATGAACGCATCCAATAAGGACATCACTTGTATTGCTGTAGATATGGGTGCCGGCAGCATTCGCGTGATGCTGGGTACTCTTGGTAAGGATGATATCAGGATGGAGGAGGTTCACCGGATCGACAATGAGATCCAGGTGCAGGAGGGACGCGATACCTGGGACATGGAGCGGATTGTCCGGGAGATCAGGAAAGGGATATCCTTTGCCATTGAATCAGCTGAAGATGCACCTGTAAGTATTGGAGTAGAGGCCTGGGGGGTGGACTTTGTGCTCCTTGATGCACATGGAGAGCTGGTGGATTCACCGGTGGCTTATCGGGACAAACGGACCGAGGGAATGCGGGAGAAGTGGAAGTCACTTATGCCCGAATCGGAAACTTTCATAAGAACAGGTATCAACTTTTACGTGTTCAATACCCTGTTTCAACTGCTTTCAGTCAAAGGGAGTAAAACCCTTGAACGGACTTCAAAGATCCTCTTTGTCCCCTCTTATATTAACTATCTATTGTCGGGAACAGCGGTAAACGAACTGACCATCGCTTCTACTTCTCAAATGCTGGAAGTAGAAGGGGATGCATGGGATCGTGTAATTCTGGATAAGCTGGACCTGGAGGAGGGAATGCTTGGCAGGGTGATCCAGCCAGGAACAAAACTGGGCCGTGTTGCGATACCTGAAGCCGGGAATATGCATATGGAAAATGTAGCAGTATGTGGTCACGATACGGCTTGCGTGGTGGCTGCACTTCCGGTGGAAAATCCCAATTATGCTTTTATCTCGGCTGGTACCTGGTGCATTGTGGGAATAGAGTCGACCAGTCCCTTGATCAGTGAAGAGGCATTAAATCTGGGGATTACCAATGAAAGGGGCTATTGCAATTCTTACCGTTCGCTGAAGAATATTGTGGGCCTGTGGTTGTTGCAGGGCCTGAAGAAAAATTTATCGACCGATATTTCCTTTGCACAGATGGAAGAAATGGTGAGCGAGGAGGTTGGTATTCAGCAGATTATCGACCCCGACGATCCCATGTTCTATAATCCTACCGATATGAAGGAGGCATTTAATACCTATTTCGAAAAGAGCGGACAATCCCGGCCTGGTCGCTTCAGCGATTACCTTCGCACAGCTTACGACAGCCTATGTTTTTCGTTCAGATTTTATATTGAACAACTGGAAAAACTTTCTCAGAAGTCCATTGAAGTCCTGCACCTGGTAGGAGGTGGTAGCCAGTCGGACTACCTCTGTCAGCGCGTGGCAAGCATTTGTAAAAGAGAGGTGATTTCCGGCCCTGTGGAAGGAGCAAGCATGGGAAACATTCTGATCCAGGGCATTGCCATGGGAAGAATTAGCAATCTTAAGGCTGGAAGAGCCATGGTGAAGCAGTCGTGCAGGGTTAAGAACTATTGTCCAGGTGCTGTTTCGGAGAGCCTGGAAGAACGATACAAGAAATATTTAACTATAAAACATAAGATCACACCATGACGAAAGCAAGATTGATTGGACAAGCGCCTAAAGTAGGCATCAGACCCACCATAGACGGCAGGTTGGAAGGCGTAAGGGAATCACTGGAAGAGCAGACCATGCTTATGGCCCGTAGTGCTGCTGCATTGATAGAATCGAGTCTGAAACATTCAGATGGTTCGAAGGTGGAGTGCGTCATAGCTGACTCCTGTATAGGGGGAGTGGCCGAGGCTGCTGCTGCTGCAGATAAGTTTGCCCGTGCAGGGGTGGGGGTGAGCCTGACGGTGACTCCCTGTTGGTGTTATGGCAGTGAGACCATCGATATGGATCCCATGCTACCCAAAGCCATCTGGGGCTTTAATGGAACGGAACGTCCAGGAGCTGTCTACCTGGCTGCTGCCCTTGCGGGTCATAATCAGAAAGGACTGCCTGCCTTTGGTATCTACGGGAAGGATGTGCAGGATTCTGACGATACTTCCGTACCGGATGATGTGAAAGATAAGATACTCACCTTTGTTCAGGCTGGTCTGGCCGTGGCCACCATGAAAGGAAAATCCTATCTCTCCATGGGCAGTGTATCCATGGGGATCGCAGGCTCCATTGTGGATGCCAACTTCTTCGAAGATTACCTGGGAATGCGCTGTGAATATGTGGATATGTCTGAATTTACCCGGAGAATAGAAAAGGGTATTTTCGATTCGGAAGAGCTGACTGTGGCCAGGGAATGGATCAGCACCAATTGCAAGGAGGGCAAAGATTACAATCCAGTGGAAGTCCAGAAGTCACCCGAAAAGAAAGCCGAGGAGTGGGAGTTTGTAGCAAAAATGGCACTCATCGGGCGCGACCTGATGGTGGGCAATCCTAAACTGAAGGAGCTGGGCTTTGGAGAAGAGGCCATGGGGCACAATGCCATTGCAGCAGGTTTCCAGGGACAGCGTCAGTGGACCGACCATTTCCCCAATGGGGACTTTATGGAGGCCATGCTCTGTTCGTCCTTTGATTGGAACGGTATTCGTCAGCCCTATATGCTGGCCACAGAGAACGATAGTCTTAACGGGGTCTCCATGTTGTTTGGTCACCTACTGACCGGTGCCGCACAGGTGTTCAGCGATGTACGTACCTACTGGAGTCCGGATGCGGTGAAGCGGGTTACGGGCTTTGAGCTGAGTGGTGACGCCAAGGATGGATTCATACACCTGATCAATTCAGGCCCATCGGCGCTGGATGGTTCAGGAGAGCAGAGCATCGACGGCAAACCCGCCATGAAACCATGGTATGAGATTAGCAAAGAGGAGGCACAAAAATGTCTTGATAGCACCACCTGGGGAGCTGCTGATATGGGCTATTTTAGGGGTGGTGGATTCTCATCTACCTTCAATACCAAGGGGGGAATGCCCATTACCATGAGTCGGATCAATATTATCAAGGGACTTGGCCCTGCCCTGCAGATCGCAGAGGGGTATACCATCGACCTTCCGGACGAGGTGCATCACACACTTACCGAGCGTACCAATCCCACCTGGCCCACCACATGGTTTGTGCCACGCCTCACCGGGGAAGGGAACTTCAGGGATGTCTATTCGGTAATGGCCAACTGGGGAGCCAACCATGGAGCCTTCTCCTATGGTCACCTTGGCTCCCGGCTGATGATCCTGGCATCCATGCTCCGGATTCCGGTGTGTATGCACAATGTTCCTGAAGAGCAAATCTTCAGGCCCAGTTCCTGGTCAGCCTTTGGTATGGACAAAGAAGGAGCCGATTACCGGGCGTGTGAGGCCTATGGACCACTCTATAAATAATCAGGAAATCTTTCGATAAGATCGTTTGAATCACATTAAGACATAAAGAGAGGGGCATCTCCTGTATCTATCGTATAGGAGCATCGTATCTATCGTATAGGAGCATCGTATCTATCGTATAGGAGCATCGTATAGGAGCATCGTATCTATCGTATAGAGGTATACTAAACGTATTAGGAGAGGTGTAAAATATAGAAGATGAAGGTTACAGCCATCATACCCGATGATATAGTGGGTGATGTACAGAAATATTCGGGAGGCATGAATATTACTGATAGTATCAACATGGCCCTTAAAGACTGGTTATATGTAAAGCGTATTGCAAGTCTGAATGAGGAAGTGGGCCAAAATCCTTTGTGTTTTAAGGATAATTTTTCGATCAATGAGATAAGGAGCAATCGAAATAGATCATGATTTTATTAGATACATCAGTTTGGGTCGAATTTTTTCGGCAAAATGAACCAATTGCGAGTCAGGTGTCAACCTTACTGGCAGATCAAAAAGTGATCACAGTTGAGCCTGTATTTTCTGAACTTATGTTTGGAGTCAGGAATGCCCAGGAGAAGAGTGTTATTAGAACCTTTTGGCAAATTCTACCCAGAGCAGAATTTGGAGAGGAATCATTATTCGAAACGTCATCTTCCACTATTCAAAATGAATACCATGATAAGGGCATTGGTTTGATTGATGCTGTTATCATTAAATCAGCACAGAATGGAGGTCATTTACTATGGACTCTAGATGAGAGGATTATAAGCAGTTTAGATAGCACTCAACTTTTTCATAGCGAATCCTAAGATCGAAGTCTTTTTGTTTTAATACCGCCTATTCCCTTTGAACAATAACCTTAGAAACTCTACCCTCGGAACCGGCAAGAAAGATGATGTTTTTACCTTTTACAGCACTGGCAGCATAATATCCTGCAGAGTCAATAAAAACCCAGTTCTTGGCCTGGTCAATTGAATAGTCGCATCCCGTTTTCCCAGCGGCAAAAAAGAGATCATCATTTAAGGCTATTACACACGAACGATACGCTGCCGGCATTTTTTCTGCCTGATTCCAGGAGTCTCCTCCATCTTCTGTGAAAATGGCTCTGCAGCCTTCCCTGTCAGGATCGTTAAAATCGCCTCCCACTGCAACACCGGTGCTTGAGTTTGAAAAGTTCACAGAGAACAGTCCTGCAGACGCTCCTGTCATAGCAGGTGTATCCAAAAATGCCCAACTGTTTCCATGATCTTTGCTTGTTAATACCCGGGACCTGCTTCCGCCTGTAACAATATAAATCTCACCCGATTCAAGATATTCTATGCATGTATTTGAGGCGGCAAAGTTAATTTCCCCATCTACCGAGAGAGGCGTGTTTTCCAGGCGATTCCAGCTCCAGCCTCCATCATCTGTTTTTAGAATAAACATCTGATCATCAATGGGATCGCTGATGGCAATACCTTGAAACTCATTTGAAAATTTTAGGGAGTTGAAGAACGCCCCTTCAATTGGACTGGAATATATCTGTTCCCATTTCACTCCTCCATCTGTGGTCATAAAGGCTTTTCCTAAGGGTGAGATGTCAAAAACAAGGGCACTCTCTGCATCCCAGGCATGCAGGCTTCGGAATTCTGTATCTTCACAGCCCGGAACTGGTCTGGGATTCCAGTTATGTCCTCCATCCACACTCAAATACACCTGGCCCTGACTTCCCGAAGTCCAGACTATATTTTCATCCAAAGCATGAATGGCCCTTAAGGAACTCTTGGCCGGTGTATCCAGCTCTATAAACTCAAAACTGTACTGCTTTTCAGAGCAGCTTATTAGCATAAATGATACGATCAGAGACAAGATTATTTTATTCATTTTCAGGAAACCTTAATAAGTACATTTCATGGCCTCATCTGCAAAGGCCTCAATTAGTTTGAGATCGGCTTCAAAGAAGTGATCAGAAGGGGAGAGGATGTACCCTCCTCCCGGACCGGCCTCATTGAAACAGCGTCTGACCTCTTTCCGGGTCTCTTCTTCGGAACAGCCGGTGAAAAAATGGAACTGGTCGAAGCCACCGATCATACATACTTTATCTCCAATGCGTTGTTTGGCCTCCAGGAGGCGGGTATCGCCTCCCATGTCTGAAGGTGTAAAGGTTTCCATGGCATCGGGTTTCATGGCGGCAATATCCTCCAGGATGGGCATCATCCCTCCACAGGTATGGTATACGATTTTTTGTCCTGCCTGATGCGCCGAAGAAATTAGTTCCGAATCGTAGGGAGCTACAAACTCATTAAAGATATCCGGAGAGATAACGGTGGTGGAGGCATCTCCGCCACCCAACTCTATTAGATCATACCGGGCTCCAGCCAGGGAATCAATATAGACTTTTTTCCGATCACGCAATACCTCCAGAAAGGCATGTACCCACGGGGGATCTTCCATGGAGGCCATAATCAGATCGGTGGAACCGTAAAGGCAGGAGAAGTCCTGCCAGCAGCCAGGTTGACCGAAACCGTCAAAGCAGGCAATATGTCCCCGGACCAGACCATGGTCCCCATAGAGATCAGCAGCACTGTTTACAGCAGCCACATCGCACCTTGGATGGGTCATATATCTGGCAATAAGATCGATATCGCTCTTCTCCTTAATCAGGTATTCAGCTACCCAGGTGGTATGCTTATCTGATTGCAGTACCATGGAGAGGGTTTTCTTAGGTGTGATGATGTTGAACCGTGAAGTATCATATTGTTTGTTTTCAAGCTTCTCCAACTGGAACCTCCAGTTGTCTGAACTGACCCTTCTGGCCTCCAGGAATCCCAGCTCTGTATGACCGGGATCGTAGTATTCTCCCTCGGATTCACTGGCTGCATAGGCAATGATCCAGCGGATGGGATCCAGGCCAAAGCGGTCAAAGAATTCCTGGTCCGACTTTCCATCCATATGGCTATCAAGAAAAGAGGGCATCACATGGTGGGTGGTCACAGGTAGCCTGTCAGGACACTCACCCCGCAGGGCGGTAAGCATGCGTTCTTTAGAGTTCATTAAAGTGGGTTAAAATGTGCTGTGTCTTCGGCACCGGAGGCGTCAGCTGCACCGATTTGGTTTATAATTTCGATTCGCTGAGCTTCCCAAAGGGAGACAAGTTCCTGAAGTTTTTCAGGATTCTCCATGGCCAGGTTATGCGTCTCACCCCGGTCCACCGAAAGATCATAGAGCTCCCATGGGTCACCCTCCTCAATGGTGCAAATTTTCCAATCGCCATGCCGAAGGGCTTTTTTCCTTTCATGGAGGAAGAAGAGGGGAGGCCTTTGGCTTTGGTCATCCCGGGCCAGAAAGGGGACCAGGCTGATGCCGGGCGCATTGTACCTGCCGGTCAGCTCCGAAGGGTCGGCTCCTGCAAGCTCCAGCATAGTGGGGGCAATATCGATGATGTGGGCCGGCATATTTCTGAATACATTTTTTTCTGTAATACCTTCCGGCCAGTGTACCACCAGGGGAGTAGCAATGCCTCCCTCATGTACCCAGGTCTTATGCAGGCGAAATGGGGTGTTCGCGGCAGAGGACCAGCCGGGACCCAGGCAGAGGTAAGTATCTGCAGAGCCCGCTTCTGCACCAATGGTATGCTTGTCGCTCCGGTTCATAATCTCGGTGCTGGCACCATTGTCGGAGCAGAAAAAAACAATTGTGTTTTCAAAGTAGCCTAAGTCCTTAAGGGCCCTAATGTACCGGCCTATCTCCCTGTCCATCCGCGTGACCATGGCTGCATGAATGGCCATCTTAGTGGCTTGAAATTCTTGCTGTTCTCTGGTCAAAGATTCCCATGGAACGGCTCTGCCGGTGTCGGCCGAATCGATCTGGGAAATCAGCTCTTCAGGACTAAGGTTCCAGGGGGCAAAGCGCTCCGGTTCAAGTGGATTCACCTTATGTACATCGAATCCTAATTCCTTCCTGTTTTCTGTACGCCGGACCCTGATATCATCCCATCCTAAGAGGTAAAGCTCCCGGTACATATCGATATCCTCCTGCAGCGCTTGCAGGGGAAAGTGGGGAGCAATAAATGCGATGTACTCATAGAAAGGTTCATCAGGGTGCTTTTCCTTATGTTCTTCCAGGTATTTGATGGCATGGTCCACAATGGCTACTGAGGCCTCATATCCCGATCCATCTTCAGGTAGATCGATCTCCTTGCCATCTTCCCAGAGGTGTCGGGGACGTAAATGCCTTCCGTCCTCGGTTCTGTAAGAGCGATCGAAGCCAACTTCGCTGTGACTCAACTGTAATTGCTCCGGAACCTTTCTGACAATGTGCCATTTGCCGGAGTGATAGGTACGGTATCCCTGACCTTTCAGAATGGAAGGGAGCCAGGTGTCAGTGGCTGGAAGAATTTCGCCTGTGCTGTAATCTACTCCGGGCATGGGATCGGAAAGGATCTGGTGGGGATAGAATCCCGACAAAAGGCTGGTGCGTGTGGGCCAGCATCGGCCTGTATTGTAAAAGTTGGAGAATCGCAGACCTCCTGCCGCCAGGGCATCAATATGGGGTGTCTCCAGGATCTCAGCTCCATAACAGCCCAGGTCCGAATGGCCCATATCGTCGGCCAGGATAAATACAATGTTGGGTCGTTCAGGAGCTTTGGTACACCCACCAGCCAGAACGGCTGCCAGCAGGCAGCTCAATAACATAAGGGATCCGTTTTTCATAGTTAGAAATATAGGAATTATTTACTCTTTTGGTGCTGATCAATGCACAGAACTCGATATCTTAGTATCCCTAACAAAGTCTTTACGATATGCCAATGACATCAAGGGAACGGGTACTAGCTGCCCTGAATCATACAGAACCTGACAGGATCCCGGTCGACCTGGGAGCCCATCGTTCATCGGGCATTGCAGCCATTGCCTATCACCGCCTTCGAACTTACCTTGGTCTGCCTGAAAAGCCTGTTCGGGTTTATGATATGGTACAACAACTGGCCATAGTTGATGAGGATGTGCTGGATCTATTCGGGGTAGATTGCATCGAGATGGGACGTGGCTTCTTACTGGAGGACAGTGATTGGAAGCCCTGGGTCTTGCCAGATGGAACGCCTTGTGAAATACCAGGCTATATACAGATGGAGCTTCAAGGAGAACACTGGCTGCTTATGGATGCAGAAGGGAGCGATGTGGGAATCTTGAAGAAGGGGAGCCTTTATTTCGAGCAGACCCGTTTCCCCCTGATGGAACGGGGCATTGAAAATGATCATTTTGAGGACCTGGAGGAGATGCTGGGACGTCAGATGTGGAGTGCCATTGCGCATCCCGGGGGACATTTGAAGATGGATGAGTCCGGATTGAAAGAGATGGCTGCAGGAGCAAAGGCCCTGCGGGAATCCACCGACCGGGCCATCGTAGGACTATTCGGGGGCAATATGTTTGAAATACCACAGATGTTATACAGGATGGATAATTACCTCCTGGCTACTGGTATGTATCCGGACAAGGTCGCAGAACTTTCAGAAAAGCTGTACCAGATTCATCTGAAGAACCTGGAGCTTTGGATGTCGGCTGTGGGACCCTACATTGACGTGGTTCTCTTTGGGGATGACCTGGGTGGACAGCAGGGTCCCTTGATTAGTCCCGAGGCATACAGGGAGTACTATAAACCTTACCATAAAAAGCTCTGGGGAAGAGCCAAGGAGCTGGCCGATGTAAAGGTGCAGCTGCACTGTTGCGGAGGGATCTATGAACTGATTGATGATTTGATCGAAGCCGGACTGGATGCCTTTAATCCGGTTCAGATCTCCTGCCGGGGGATGGATCCGTCCATACTAAAAACGGAATTTGGAGACCGCATCACTTTTTGGGGCGGAGGGTGCGATACGCAGAGAATCCTGCCCATGTCCACTCCGGATGAGGTGGCCTCACATGTGCGGGAGAATAGCTCCAAATTTGCACCTGGAGGGGGATTCATCTTCCAGCAGGTACATAACATTCTGGCCAATGTAAGCCCCGAAAACGTGGTGGCTATGATGGAAGCTATCCATGGCCATAGATAACTATTTCATTCGAAGCATCTTAATGCAGTTGAGCATGCCCCTGGCATTGTGATAGCTGGTCTTCCAGATATGGCTCTTCCCCTGGTCCACGGTTTCAGGATAAGTATCTGTGGCATTGTTATACCACCCTCCATAAGTCTTGTCGATAAGATAGGCATCAATATGTTCCCAGGAATTCAGGAACAATGTATAATAGTCCTGAGGGTCTTCAGGATAAAGTGTGTGCATTAAAAGTAAGGCATTCATCCCTTCCACCAGGCCCCACCAGGACTTGTGATTGTTTACAATGCGGATTCCTTCTTCACCGGCTACCCCGGCATCGAAGAAGCCTCCGGCGATAGTGTCCCATCCGGACGCCAATGAATGGTCCACAAGCTGCTTTGCGGTTTGATGGGTCTTCTCATCTTCACCCCACCCAAGTACATGAGCTGTTTCCAGAAGTAGAAATGCTGTCTCCACATCATGCCCGTAAGTAAAATGGTCAAAGAACCAGGTCATGCGCTCTGGTCCGTCGAGATCAGGTTCAGGGGAAAAATGTGTCCAATCCGCCTGGAAGTAGAGCTTCAGATAGCCATCGGGATGTACAAAAGTGTCTCTGATCAGCAAGAACATTTCTTCCAGCCTAAGCCTGACCAGGTCGTCCGGCCACACCAGGTACAATTCGGTGAAAGCCTCCATAATATGGATGGAACTGTTGTAATCTTTTAATCCTGCCATGCCCCCTTCAGGTCCTTCGCCTGCATCTTCAGGCAGCACCGGAGAGCCATCACGACGTAGCAGTTCAAAGTATCCCCCATACTCCTTGTCATGCGCATACTCCTCCATCCACAGAAAGCCCTCTTTTGCTAAGTCAAGCGCTTCGGGGTCTTTGCTCACCTTGTAATATTGCGAAAGTCCATAGACGGCAAAAGCCTGTCCGTATATGCGCTTATCATTGATGCTCCGCTCAAGCACTTCTCCCTCCTTGGTGCAGTAAGCATGAAATCCTCCGAATTCTTCATCCCACATAAGATCCCGCAGAAAGCGGAATCCATTTGCTGCATAGTCCAGGTACATTCCTTTCTCAGGATACTTTTCATATACCAGTGATGTGGCCCAGACATGTCGTGCCTGCTGTACCAGTGCCCTGTCCCCGGAGTCTTCGTCCCTTGACCAGGATCGTGTAAAATTGGAGTGATATCCACCGTATACTGAGTCTATCACAAGCGGGTACCAGGGATTCAGAATGTATTCAAACAGACTCTCTTCCAGCTGATCGGCCAGGTTGAGCTGGCCGGATCGATCCGGAGTGCTGCATGCCAGCAGGCTTCCGGCAACTACCAGTACAATTGTTATCACCCTGGTAGATATGGTATACTTCATTTGGGATGGGATTTGGCTATTGTTTGCTGTATACATTGGCCCAGAGGATGCTGTTACGCAGATTCAGAGCCCGGGCAAAAGCTTCCTGTGCTTTTTCAGGATCTCCGGATGCCTCATATCCCAGTGCCATATGATAATAGGCTGTAGCTTTGCGTTCAATAACTCCTGCCTTTTCTCCGAATTTCGCAAAGAAGTCTACATCCCCTGCCATCTGGAGGGCTTCCTCACCAGATTTAATAAGCTGTTCTGAAGATATGCTTGCTTCGTCCTCCTGTTTCAGCTCATGTTGGGAAAGGGCCCGGTAAAAGATGTACTCTGAATTTCCTGCCGGAGTATCCAGGGCCTTTCTGAAATAGCCTTTCGCCTCGCTTTTCTGGTCCAATCCCTGGTATGCCAGACCGGTAAGATAGTATATCTGAGCTTCTTTCTGGTAGTTGGAAATTCGTCCGATCCGCATGTTTGGGGGGTAGGTATCGGCCAGGAGGAAATGCTCCAGGGCCATTTCATGCGCACCTGATTGAAGAAAATCCCAGCCCTTCAGGAGGTGGGCATCCACAAACAGGTCATGCAGATTCACCACCCCTTCCTGGCGAAGAAAGGTATGCTCTGCCAGAGAACTAAGTGCGCTGTCAACCTCCCTGTTTAATATAAGGACCTCAATCATCCTGAGGTAGGAGTCTTCCCGCTCCTTCACAACATCAGGATTGCTTGAGAGAAGATCGTATCTAAGTTCCAGGGATTCATTATTCATCTCGTACAGCACATCCAGTTCAAAGTAGTACCTGGGATCATCTGCTTTCAGACTAACTGCTATTTCATAGTAAGCGATCGCACCTTCAATATCATCAAGGTACCTGTAATATCCCCAACCCAGATTGCGACTGGCAATTGCCATCTCGTGATTCAGACTGACCGCCTGCTTCCAGCACATAATAGCTTTGCCGGGCTGATGATCATACAAAATGTTTCCCATATAATACCATGCACTGGCATCATTGGGATTGTATTCGATAGCTGCCTTCAGCATGTCGATGGTCTCAAAACGATAGGGAAAGGCGTAATCGGTGGATGCCTCAGAGGCCAGGGTAAAATACCTTTCGGCAAGCTCTTTATCTCCCTGCTGTTCTGCTATCCAGGCCCCAAAATAATAAAGGATCGGGTAGGAGTTCAGGACGGTGTCTTTGGAATACAAGGCCATCGCGATCACTTCGGCGGCTTCCTCATACAAGCCGGAATTAGCATACCCGCTTGCCAGTTCGAGATAGTTTTCTTTGTTGTCATTCAAAAGGCTGATAAATTCTGAAGGGGGGATGGCATTGTTCAGCAATAGCTCAAAGCTTGCCATATGATCCAGTGGGTCCAACACCCTGGCTCTCCGGGCACTGATACCAGCATACGCTCTTTCTCCAAGATGACGCAAAACTGCACTTTTCAGTGCATAAGCTTTCGGATTAATCGCATTCATGGCAAGCGAATGGTTCAACTGGTCCAGAGCCTCGTCAAAATGGTCCCTCAACATGGAGATCCCAGCCAGCTCAAAATATGCAGCGGCAAACCAGGGCTGGTCCCAGGTAGCGCGGTAGAGCGTATCAATGGCAGCATCATACTTCTTTTGCTTTTTCAAAACAACACCCAGCCTGTAGAGGGCTTCGCAATCGCGCGGACGGGTATAATTATTGGTAATCCGGTGGATGGTATTGCGGTAATAGTCAGCCGCTTCATCGTATTTACCTGCCAGGGCCGCCAGGTTTCCAAGGTGCAGGTTGGCCATGGAATTCAGTGGGTCCCTGCGTATGGCCTCCATGAAATAATCCCTGGGATCCAGTCCCGGGTTATGAAATTGCATGATTCGTTGTCCGGTCAGGACCAGTTCCTCCATATTCTTTATGTCATCAGGCTTGGCGGGTGGTGTAACAGGATCCGGAAGTTCAGTTTCGTAAATGGGTTTTTGCTCCTGATAAGAGATAAGTTCCATGTTATTTTGGTCCAGCACGCTGAGCTTGAACCGGGTGAGATCTGCTTTACCATTCAGTGCGATTAGCCTTGTAAAGGGAGTACCTGGTCCAATATCGATCTGTTTTTCAAAGATGACCTTCTCACTATCCTGGACGATTACCCTGCAATCGTTCAGCTCCCTGGTTGCATTTATGCCTATTCTCATGCGCTTACCGGCAACAAGCTCCAGATTCACTGCGGCATTCAGGTTTGCTTTCTTAAACCCTCCAATGTCACGTACCGGGTACCAGTACTGTTTCAGCCTTTTAACTTCACCGGGTTTGATCCAGCTGTAGTCGGGTTGATTATCCGAAAATCCTCCTACCATAAGTTCGGCGTAGGGGCCGTCGTCATCTGTCAGAATCTCACTATCCCACACATGTCCGTACTCACCAGGACCCCATTCCCAGAGTTTTGCCCCTTTCACAATGTGGTGGTTTCCCACATGAACAGTACCGGCATTCCTGGCATGATCATAGCCGCCCATAAAATCCTCCTGCAGGTCGTAGGCAAAAATGGAGATGGGATCGGGATGGTTCTTCCACCAGCTGACATCAATCTGCCCGGTATAGTCCTTCCCGTTGTAAATTTCATCGGCGATGGGCCAGTGAATAAAGCTGTTCTTTGCATGGTATACACCCTGGTGAACACTTGGCGGAAAGATGGCCTGGTAGTCGTCATTCACATGGGTAGCCACATTGGCCCAGTAGAGAATGGAGTGAGTGTGTTCGGTGTGGTTGAACATCCTCACATCCGTCTCAATGTAAGATCTGCCCGGGTGCAGGGTCAGGCCGATGCTCCATTTCATGCGGTGACGGGGTTCAATTTCTCCGAACCATATGGTCTTGCTGCCATCATCATTTTCAACAAGCCTGTAGTCTACCGGAAGGTGGGTGGAGGCACGGTGGTGATGAAATACGCACCATTCAATTCCCCCGGAGATCCATGCCCCGAGCATTCCAATATTGGCAGGTTTGATCACATTCTGACGGTAGAAGATCTCATAGTTGTTGGTCTTGTCGGTGGCATAGAAGAGTCTGCCCCCAATATCAGGAAGGAGGCAAAGTTTTATATATTCATTTTCCAGGTAGACCGCCCTGTGCTCCTGCTCTGATTTTTCTGTAGAAAGGTTGTCCATCAAAGGATAGGGGTAGAGCACCCGCTTGGCTCCCTGGTAGGCATCAGGCACATAGAACATGGGATTCTTGTCGGCAGCTTTTAGCTCATAGGTGGGAAGGGAGAGCATCTCCTCCCAGATTTCCACCTGTCCGCTTAAGCAGTAAGCTGGAAGTAACAAGAGGGTAATCGCCAGGATTCGAAGCAGGGTAAGCACAGGTCTCATGGTCATAACTCTTTTGTTGGTTGAAATAAAAGGCTTGCTTCATAAACTTACATAAAATCAAGTATTGAATCAATCACCTTAAGCTAAAATATGAGGCCGTTCAATAAGTTCAGCTCAACGGGCTCTGTTCCTGGCCTGCTCAAATTGTTCCCGGAGGTCGGAAAGTACTTCCTGCATTTCGGGCTTATGCGACAGGTTGCTATGCTCTTCGGGGTCCTGCATGTGATCATATAGTTCTTCATTACCTGCCTCGGCAAGCTCTCCCCAGCGGGTATATCTCCACTGCCTGGTGCGAATACTGGCTGCACATCCCCCATGTGTGACCATGTAGGCAAGAGCTTCATCAGATGGAGGATAAGCTCCTTTCAAATATCTCACAAGACTTTTTCCCTGAAGGATATCAGGCTGATCTGCATGCAAACCACATAATTCCGTTAAGGTGGGATAGAGATCAATGAGTTCGGTAATGGATTCACAGGTGGTGCCATGGGTTTTTGTGCTTCCTGGATGCGAGACAATCAGGGGGATCCGTACGCTTCCTTCCCAAAGGCTTTGCTTTGACCAGCAGTCGTGTTCTCCCAGGTTGTAGCCGTGATCTGAAACGAAAACCACGATGGTCTCTTCCCTGATTCCCAATCTGTCAAGCGCATCCAGCAGCCTTCCCACCTGCTGATCCATAAAGCGGACACTGGCCATATAGGCACTGATGGTCTTCTTCTTCTGAAGCTCGTCCATTTCCCAGATTTTCATGTTTTGTCTGAAAAGGGCCTGTTCAGGAACATTGTCTGCCACGATCACTGGCGGGAGCTGAACATCGTCCACAGGGTAGGGAATAAAACAGTTCTCAGGGGCGATCAGGGGTACGTGTGGACGTACCAGTCCCACTGCCAGGAAGAAGGGAGCCAGCGGTTTCACCTTCTGTTTGGATCTACTTATTGTATCCAGTTCACCTGCACGGTTCTCCAGGATGGCAATGGCCTGACTGGTAGCCAGGTAGTCGGCCTGGGTCACTTCGGATCCATCCTCAATGATCATGCGAGCGAAATTGGATCCATAATGTAGATTCCCGGGGGAGAGCAGCTCCAGGGTGCCAGGACTATGTGTTTCCGGTCCCATGACATTATAGGCATAGTCCCAGGAATCGGGCTCATCTCCTCCGGGATCGCCCCGTTCAATACCTCCCGGGACTCCCATATGGTAGATCTTGGAAACGCGGGCGGTGAAGTATCCCTGCTGACGAAAATACCCGGCAAGGCTGGGATGATCGGCCAGGGAAGGAGTCTCCACGCGATAGCTTCCGGGTTGATCGATATTTCTCAGAATGCCATTGGTTTCCGGATAGAGTCCGCTCATGAGCGAAGCGCGTGATGGACCGCACAGCGGGTACTGGCAATAGGTTCGGGTAAAACGTACCCCTTCGGCAGCAAGCTGATCCAGATGAGGTGTATGGTTTGCGATCTCCATGTACGGCCCGATACGGGTATTCAGGTCATCGGAGATAATAAATAGAACATTGGGCTTTTGCGCTGTCAGAAAAGCAGTGATAAAGACCAGGCTAAGGAATGTTAGTTTTTTCATATCTTCCTTAAGTTTACTATTTTTTAAGGAAAGATCCATGCAGGATGATCCTTTATGATATTTCCTTAAATTTGAGACTCAGCTAATCGTTTTCTATACCTAACAAAAAACCACAATCATCATGAGACCTAAGCTATCCAAGTTATTTGTAGTTACTCTTCTTGCAAGCTTCCTGAGCATCCATCTGTTTGCCCAGGAGGGATATGTGCCCACCCAGGAGAACCTGGACAACCGGGAGTGGTTCCTGGATGCCAAATTTGGCCTCTTTGTGCACTGGGGTGTCTACTCCATTATGGGGGGTGGCGGCGACCAGGGAATTGCTGAGTGGATCATGGAGAGAAAGGATATTCCCATCGTGCAGTATGAGAAACTGCCAGGCCTCTTCAATCCAACCCAGTTTGATCCGGCCCAGTGGGTCTCCATGGTGAAGAAGGCAGGGATGAAATACATTACAATTACAAGCAAGCACCATGATGGATTTGCCATGTACGATTCAAAGATCAGTGACTATAACATCGTGGATGCCACACCCTATGGCAAGGATGTGATCGGGATGCTGAAAAAGGAGTGCGACAAACAGGGGGTGAAACTCTTTTTCTACCACAGTCAGCTGGACTGGCACCATCCGGATTATTTCCCACATGGCCGTACAGGAAAAGGTATTGCTGACAGGTCGCAGTCAGGAGACTTCAACGCTTACATTGACTACATGAACACACAACTTTCCGAACTGTTGACCCAGTACGGAGATATAGGAGGGATCTGGTTCGATGGCATGTGGGACAAGCCTGATGCTGATTGGCGGCTGGATGAGACCTACGCCCTGATTCATAAACACCAACCCGGTGCACTTATTGGAAGTAACCACCATAAGATGCCTTTTCCGGGAGAAGATTTTATGATGTTTGAACGTGACCTTCCGGGGGAAAATTCAATGGGATTCAACAACACCGGAATATCTGATGCCGTACCTCTTGAGATGTGCGAGACCATGAATGGTTCCTGGGGATTCAATATCATCGATCAGGATTACAAGTCCGTTGAAAAGCTGATCCATACCATGGTTCGGGCAGCTGGCTATGGAGCCAACTTTTTGCTCAATACAGGGCCCATGCCCAACGGAAAGATTCAGCCCGAGAATGTGGATACACTGATGGCCATTGGGAACTGGCTGGAAACCTATGGCGAAACCGTTTATGGTACCCGGCAGGGACCTGTGAAACCACAGGAATGGGGAGCCCTTACAACAAAGGGAACCACAGTATATGTCCATGTACTGAATCCTGGTGAAGGATCCATTGAGATTGAAGGGTATCTGCCCAAGATCAGATCTGCCGAATTCTTCGATGATGGATCCAAGGTGGAGGTGAAGGTTAAGAAGGGTAAAGCAGGCATGGTTCTGACCATTCCCAGGGAAAAGGTAAAGCCCAACGATACGGTAATAGTATTGACCCTTAAATAGGGCCAATACTTGCTATAATTTCTTGACCCGGATATTTCGGAACCAGAGCAGTGAACCGTGGCCCAGGAAACCGATATAGCCGCTGGTACGTAGCAATCCGGGATGCTCCTGGTGGTCGGCTGTTCCGTTTTTGCTGGCTTCCTTCAAATCTCCATCCAGGATGGTCGTTCCGTTGAGGGTGATCCTGATCTGGTCCCCTTTTACATATACCTCCTGGCTGTTCCATTCACCCACCGGGTTCAGGTATCCTCTTTTGGCTGGAATTATACCATAGACTGACCCATGATACTGGTAGGGTTCCAGCTTGGCATATACCTCAGCCGTATTGTCCAGGATCTGCAGCTCATAACCATCATAGGCGGCATTACCTTCCATGGGGGTTCTGATTCCCAGTCCGTTATTGGCGCCGGGGGTCAGCTTGAATTCGAAACGGAAAATAAAGTCAGCATACTCCTTGGCCGTATAGAGGTTGCCACCGCTTTTGGCCGGACGGATCACAATGGTACCATCCTCCACAGAATAACTGTGTTCATTGCCTGCCCAGTTGGAGAGATCTAAGCCATTGAACAAGCTCACAAATCCTTCGGACTTCTCTTCTTCGCTTAGGCTGTTGGCATCCACATTCAGTTCCTTTACATATATATCTCTGAAAGCCAGGTCGGTACCATGGGCCTGCAGTTCAATGGATCCTTTCGGATAGATTGGGATGTTGCGGTCCCAGTAATTCTCCATTATCACATTGTCAACCACCAGTTGTCCGTTGAGGTAGACCGTGACCCTTTCATCGATCATGATGATGCGAAAGGTATTCCAGTTGCCGATGGGATTATCTGCCACCAGCAGAGGTATACTTTCATGCACTTTGTTGTTGTAGAGTCCGCCCGACCCTACCTGGGCGCCAGCTTCAACGCGGGTTGTATCCCAGATCTGCACCTGTGGGGTGCCACGCAGGTAGATGCCCGAATCCCCTTTCTTGGTGATTCTCCAGTCTACGACCATCTCGAAAGAGCCATATTCCTTAATGCTGCAAAGGTTGGAACCCTGACCATTAAATACAATACAGTTATCCTTGACGCTCCAATTTTCCTTCAATTTCTCATTGGCCTCTTCCTGAAGCTTTTGAAGCTCCTTTTCAGAAAGCTCAGCCTTTTTTACGGGATCAGCGGCCAGTCCCTGCCATCCCCATAGATCGGTCCCGTTAAACATGGAGACAAAGCCCATCTCCCCTGGCATCTTGTCCAGGTAATTCTGGATATCGATCTTCAGGTATTCGGTATCGGGACCTGAAATTATATCCCTGGCAACGATCAGTTTCTCTTTGACCAGCTTCCCAGTCAGCCCATTGTCCTTTCCATTGCTGGGCAGTACAACACTTACAAGGGCATTGGCGGCCCGGGTCTTCAATTCATCATGCTCCAGGTAAGCACTGAGGGTGACAAAGCTGAGGAAAGTCTTTACTCCACCCATGGCCCTCATCAGCATGCCCATGTCTCTGGGACTGCTTGCATGGGGCTCAATTTTTCTCAGTAGCAACAGTTTCTGGTCATCGGGAAGCGTGGATGAGGAGACAATTCTAGCATAGGATCTAAAGGCAGCTTCTTTCTCCTGGTCTGTAGCCGATTGGGAACAGATTTCATACAGGGGTGAGGCTGCATAAATATCCTTGGACTTAATCAATCCTGTAAATGCCCTTTGCCGGGTTTCTTCGTCCCCGGAACCATAAGATTCATATACCGCCTCCAGGGCTTCTTTTCCACCCACTTTTGCCAGTACTCCAATGTATTTTTCCACAGAATAGGTTCGTGCTGCATGCAACAAGAGGGCCTGTGTGCTTACCTCCTTGTGCGGACCCCGGTTGATGGCAGCAACCAGTGCTGTTTCAATGGCTGCAATTTCATCTTTGTCTTCCAGATCATCGAAAAGCTTAATCAGGTCCCCCAGATCTCCCTGGTCTGAGACCATATAAAGATTTTCCAGGCTGGCCTTTCTTACGGCTCCTGTTTCTGTGATCTGAGCATAAAGGATATCGAAGGAAGCGGGATCGCCCCTGGCTGAAATCACCTCTATCAAAACAATTTTGGCACCTTCAGGGGCCCCATCCAGCGCTTCTGTTACAAGTGGAAGCTGATCTATCCCTACAGTCAGCAACAGGGCTGCCCGGGCTGTTTTGCTATCCGGTTCAGCAGGGTATGAGATGGTGTATCTGAGGATTGAGGGAACTGATTCACTCTTTTTGATTACTGCCAGTGCCAGGACTGCCTCTTGTCTTAGGGCAGCATCAGGGTCGTCCATATAACTTGAAACGATATGCACAGTTTCATCGCTTTTTAGCATTCCGAACAGAATGAGGATCTCAGCCTTTGCTTCATTGTTTTTAGAACTATTGAGTGCAGAAACCCAGGGATTGACCGGGGTATTATTTGCTGCTGCATAGCGGATGGCCGTCATGCGATAGGCTTTGTTCTCATCCTTCATGGCATCCACCAGCATGGAGACACTTTTCTCAATACTTTCGTTACCGGCAGCGGTGATCAGGGCGGTGCTCTTAAAATGAATCTGTTCAGGAGCTGTGCATTTTTTGATCACACTTTTGCAGATTTTTTGACTTAGCTGATGCTCGTTTTGTAAGGACAGGGTCCGGGCATAGACAAGCAGACTGCCCGTGGCACGTGTGGGCTCGGGCATATAGGCTGCATTTTTGGCAGCGTCACTTAAGAGCCCATAGGAATCGGGATTGCCCAGTTTGGCCAGGCAGGCCAGCACACTTCGCTGTAGTTCTGGAGAATCAGATCCTGCCAGTGAGGCTACTGCATAGGCGTGACGGCTGTTTCCAGTGTTCTTTATGGCATTGACAAGCGCAATTTGTGTTCTGCCTTCACAGCTTTGGAGACGATCCGCAAAGAGATCTGCCGCTTTTTCTGGATAAATATCCCGTATGGCCCTGATTGCCGGGTCCTGTAATTTGGGATCGGTCAGATAAAGGCTAAGATGTGCGATGGATGCATCACTTCCAAAATAGTACAGCTGGCTGATGAAAAAGCTCTGTACAAAGGGGTCCTCCCTTTTTTCAATCTCCTTAAGGATCATTGCTTCCCACCGGAGAGACTCCTTATTCATGTCGGGCTGACTGAGATAGCGTGACAAACTCTCAATGGCCATACGTGCCTTGGTATCATCGCCGGAACCCGGGGGAATGACCAGGTCCATGATCATTTGGAGCCCGGCCTCTTCCAGGCTGAGCATGGATTGCATCTGCTCATTCAGCTTTTGCTGATCGTTGGCAGGTACCTGTACCAACAGGTCGGCCAATTTGGTATCCAGGGTCCGCATGTCCTGCGCCGAAAGTGGATTGGCAATGAGCAGCAGGGCAAACAGTACTACGAGGGTGATTCTTATATATTTCATGCTTGTAAGCTTTTTAGTCGGTGCAGGTTATTAAATACTCCAGGGTGAACGCATCTCGGGAGAGATCAGCCGGTTGGCCCCTTCATCATTGATAAATTCCTGTTTAACAGGATCGAAATGAAGGGTGCGGCCAAGTCTCAACGCTATCACACCCATATTGACGATGATGGCTGAGCGGTGACCGTTCATTTCATTGAGGGCAAACTTCTGGCGCGTCCGGACCGATTCGTGAAAGGAGGTAATCTGTGGCTCGGGATCGGGCAGGGTGGCTGCCAGTTGCTGAATGTTAGGTATGGTAGATTTGAATCCACGGTAAATTTTACCCAGTGGACCTTCTATATAAGCGGCATCCTTGTCTTTGTTTTCCCCATCCAGGATGATCTGGCATCCATCTTCGTAGGTATAGGTAATCCTCCGCCAGGACCCCACTGCATCGAAGTGTTGCTGGGGAGCATCCACCTCCACCTTGATGGGGCTGGTATGGTCCTTGTTTAGCATATATTGTACGGGATCAAGGTAGTGCTGACCCATGTCGCCCAATCCACCCCCGTCATAATCCCAGAATCCACGGAATTTGGAATGTACACGCAAGGGATTGTAAGGCTTGACCGGGGCAGGCCCCAGCCACATATTGTAGTCCAGGTGCTCGGGCACCGGTTGGGGAGTAAGGTTTGTATCACCGCTCCAGTAAAATTTCCAGTCGTAACCTGTGATCCCGGAGACCGTGACCTTCAGGGGCCATCCCAGTACACCACTATCCACAATTTTCTTTAAGGGCTTCACGGTAGAGCCCAGGCCATAGAAGCCACCTCTGAAACGGAACCAGGTATTGAGCCTGAATATGCTTCCGTTTCTCTGTACGGCCTCAATTACTCGTTTTCCCTCTCCGATGGTCCTTGTCATCGGCTTTTCGCACCAGATATCTTTACCTGCATCTGCAGCCATCACCGACATGGTTCCATGCCAGTGTGGAGGTGTGGCAATATGCACGATATCGATGTCTTTTTGTTGCAGGAGCTCACGGAAATCAGAATAGGCTTTCACTCCATCGCTGGCCCTTTTAACGGCCCTCTCCAGGTGGAGCCTGTCCACATCGCACACAGCTACCAGGCGCCCCTCGCGGGTGAAGTGATGGTTGTATCCAATGCCACCAACACCTACGATGGCTTTAGTCAGCTGGTCACTGGGAGCCGTAAAACCGGGTCCCCCGAGAACATGTCGCGGTACAATGGTAAAAGCTGCTGCACCCAGCACGCTCTTCCTGATGAAATCTCTTCTTTCCATGATCTGTTTTTGGTAATGGTAAAAGTGAAATCAAATGTAGGAATTAGCACCCACTACCCCAAACCGAGAGTTGGTATATATTTTCTGAATGATAATCGTTAATTTAGGCCTGCTTTTAGGATAATTCATAATTAAGACAGACATGGCAAACTCCAGAGAAAACCTGCAGAAGACATTGAATCATCAACAGCCCGACCGCATGGTGGTTGATTTCGGGGCCAGTCCGGTCACCGGCATTCATGTGCTGCTGGTGGAGCAGTTGAGGGATCATTTCGGACTTGAGAAAAAGCCCGTCAGGATTAGTGAACCTTACCAGATGCTGGGTGAAGTGGAGGAGGATCTGCAAGAGGCCATGGGCGTGGATGTGATCGGGGTTTCACCTTCATCGGATATGTTCGGGAATCCCATGAAGGATTGGAAGGAGTATCGTACTCCGTGGGGACAGCTTGTAATGGTACCCGGGTCCTTTACTGTTTTGGTTGATGAGAATGGGGATACGCTGATGTACCCCCAGGGAGATGCTTCCGTACCCCCCAGCGCCAAGATGCCCAAGGCTGCCTATTTCTTTGATGCGGTCAACCGCCAGGAGCCACTGGATGAAAGCAAACTGAACCCGGAAGACAATGTGGAAGAATTTACTGTAATAAGTGCTGCCGATCTTGAATACTGGAAGCGGGTTATTCCTGAGGCAGCTCAAACCGGGAAAGGAGTACTGGC
>DAOWFP010000154.1 GCA_030637895.1 Bacteroidota bacterium
CAAGGGGAGCACCGGCAGGCAGGCCATCCTTCTGGTAAAGCGTCAGGGTCTGGTCTGTTCGCACATCCTTCATAACAGTTATCATCCCATCTGGCCACTGTACAATCAGCGAATCGACCACGGTCAGTGATCCAAGACCCAGATTGGGGCGGGGGTCCATGGTTGACTTGAATCCCCTCATAGGCATCTGTTCCAGGTAGAACGACTCTCCCTGATGCCTGGCAGTAACCTTGCTTCCAATGGCATCGGTATTTCCGGGATTCCCTTTCAGGATCACTTTCAGGTAGTGGTGGTCTGGCAGTTTCCCGGATGTTTCGTTGCGGTAGAGGAACATGGGCATATTCACATTATTCACAACCAGGTCCAGATCCCCGTCGTTGTCCAGGTCCCCGTAAGCAGATCCATTGGAGTGACTGGGATCGGCCAGTCCCCATGGTAAGGCCATGTTCTCGAACTTGTGCCCCCCCATATTCTTAAAGGCATAACTGGGAAGTTTTACAGAAGGAATTGCATCGATCAGAGTCTTGTAGTCCACATTGTTCCCCGAAATAATGGAGGCCACCATATCGCGGTTGGAGAAATACTGGATATAGTCCTGGTCGGTCAGGTCCTGGTAGATCCCGTTGGCCACGAAAATATCTTTTAATCCGTCGTTGTCCAGGTCCATGATCAGGGCACCCCATGACCAATCGGTAGCATAGACTCCGGATAGCCGGCCAATTTCACTGAAGGTACCATCGGCATTGTTAAGCTGCAGCATGTTACGGGTAAACTGGTGGTGGTACCCGTTTTCATAGTTGCTTTTGTAGCTGTCCCAGCTATCGAAGGTGGTTTTGGTTTTCAAGCGGGCATCATGCTCAGGGATCATATCGGTTACAAAGATTTCGGGATAGTGATCGTTGTTGATATCGGCCATATCGGCACCCATGGATGCAGCAGAGGTACAGCGCATCATATCGGTGAGTGTCTCCCGGAATGTTCCATCTCCATTGTTCATATAGATATAGTCCCGCTCAAAGAAGTCGTTGGAGATATAGATATCCATCCACCCGTCCTGGTCAATATCTCCAATAGTAACACCCAGTCCGAACCCGATGAGACTGGCATAGATCCCCACCTCTTCACTTACATCGGAAAAATGATTGTTGTCGTTACGAAACAGCTTGTCGCCCCCAATGGAATCTCTAAGCAAACGTTGATTTGAAGAGTGGTTAAAACTCCCTATGGCCTTGAAAGAGTTGTTGAGCAGGTAGAGGTCCAGGTCCCCGTCCCTGTCATAATCAAAGAAGGCGCCATGGGTCGAATAGCCCTGGTCGGCGATTCCGTAATCAGCGGCACTCTCAGTAAAAGTGAGGTCCCCGTTATTAATATAAAATTCATTGTGCCGTTCATCACCCTCCACATTGCCTGAATTACAGACATAAATATCTGTCCATCCGTCTCCATTCACATCGGCCATGCTGGCCCCGGTGGACCATTCGCCCTGACCGCCAATTCCTGCACGCTCAGAAATATCCTCGAATTTGAAATCTCCCTTGTTCAGGTATAGTACATTGGGACCCATGTTGGAAGTGAGGAAGATATCCATAAGCCCGTCCTTGTTCACATCACCCAGGGCTACCCCTCCGCCATTGTAGAAGTTCCTATAGGTGTAGATATTGAATTTCTTCTTCAACTGCTCATCATAGTCCAGGTGATTGATGAATCCAGCCCCGGTATAGGATTCTGGCATCAGGGTAAAAAGCTCATCACCCGAAGCTGAGCCCGCTTTCTGATTGCATGATAAGTTCAGCAACAGAGCCGGAAGAAGTAGAAGGCCAGTGAGGATTTTGGAGAGCAAGGTTCTCATCTGGATTTCAGTTCTGATGTGCTGTCGACAGGGAATCTTTCTCTATTTCTGCAAGCATGTCAGTAAAAATGGCCCAGACATGGAGATCATTTTCATTGTAAATGGTGATTCTCCTGTTGCCATCGATTTTCGTGAATGCCTCTCCCTTCAGGGGGTGTGTAACGGTTATGAAACCTTTACCATAGATACCCTCGTACCAGCTCTTCACATCCAGTGCCAGGTTTGTTGCAGAGAGCTCTTTAGTCCAGGGGGCCCAGCCATTGTAAATAAACCGTACTGGCATCTCAACGATTTTACCTTCCGCGAAAATGGGGTAGAAGTTCATGGTGGCACGGTGCTGCAGCTCCTCATTGATATCATACTGCACACTCATATTAGCTGTTCCCTGCTTGACCAGACTATCCTTGTTGAGTATCCAGCAGTGATCAAAGAACTCCTTATCGGTCATGCCGAATGAGATCCCCATAAACAGAGAGTCGTACCTGACCCCGCTTGCCAGTTCTCTTTTTAACCTGCGGTCATATGTTTTTCCCGGAGAGCATCCTCCCACGATAAGTGCTGCAATGGCCGCCAGTACCATCCATTTCATCCTATTCATCCTTCTTCAAATTCAGAAAGTGTAAAAGTGTAAATTATCATTGTTTCTCGCAACAAAAATCACTCCCTTTCCATTAATTTTTATGATTTCGAAATCCCGGATATCGCCCCTGGTGAAGAAACCCGAATTATCCGCAGGGAGAGCGCTCCAGTTTTCACTCCCCAGGCCTTTCAGGAATAGCCCGTGCCCGGCACTGTATATTCCTGTTTCTGGTTTGGCTCGGGTCATGTTTCCACCCAGTAGTATATCGCAGACATCATCCTGATCGAAGTCGCCCGTAGCAATGGCATAAACCGGTGATAGCTGGCTCTCAGCCGGGAGGGGTTTGATCCGGAAGGCCCCCTGTCCATCATTGAGCAGCAGCGCACTTTCCAGTGTATTGACCTGTAGCACTACCGAGCGCTGAAGAATCTCTTCAGAAAAAATATCGTTGATGGTCTGCCCGCTATAGGATATAAATGTCTCATATATGCGTTCCAGCCCTGGAATCTGCCTTACCAGGTCATCCTTCATGGCCATGGGGTAGGCTGTGTCGCCGTTAAAGGCACAGATGATATGTTCCACGCTTCCATTCAGATCAAAATCGTTCACATACATGGTGAGAGGTTTCTCTGCGGAGGCATGAAAGCGGGAGTTCAGGCCATGGTTACCAAGCACCAGGTCCATATGACCATCGCCATCCAGATCTTTTGCATGCACCCGGTTCCACCACCCCTCTGTCCCGGAGAGTCCAAAGGAGTCTGAGCGATCTGTGAAGTGGCCCCCCTCATTGATAAAAATTTTTACTGGCATCCATTGGCCCACGATCACCATATCGGGATCCTGGTCCTTGTCCACATCGGTCCAGGCCATATCGGTAATCATCCCCACTTCTTTCAGGCCGGGGGCTAGTTGATCCGAGACATTGGTAAAGTGCCCGCTTCCGTTATTCACCAACAGGTAGCCGTTCACCGGAACGCCATATAGAAAGGGGCGCAGGCGGATTCCCACAAAAAGGTCCATGTCTCCATCACCGTCAAAGTCGGAGGCTTGCACACATGAGCTGCTCTCATAGCGGCCAGCCGGCAGGATCTGTTCTGATCTGGAAAAGATACCTTTCCCATTATTCAGGTAGAGCCTGTCACCCAGGGCGGAAGAGCTGGAAGGGAGTTCGCTGCCGCCACAGGCTACATAGAGATCCAACGCGCCGTCACCATCGGCATCAAAGAGGGTACAGCCGGTCTCTTCAGAGCTGCTTTCGGCCTCAAACAGGGAGCTGTTTGATAGAACAAAACCCTGGCCTGTCTGGATATATAGTGCACCAGCAGATCCTTTTGCCCCGCAGATATAAAGGTCATCCAAAGCATCTCCGTTCACATCCCCAACCGCCATGCGGGGTCCCTCACTGGAGTGCATATGAAAAAGCAGCGCTTCTCTCTGGAAATCGTTGAAGTCATTCTCTTTATGGTAAAAGGTCAGTCCCTTCGGGGGATCGCTCTTTTGAAATACGTGTTTCGTAGATGAAGCAGGGATCGCAGGGCACGGCAATGCATCTGCCTGGTTCAGCGTGAGGAACTGGTTGGGCTGCACCTCGTAAAGCAGGGAACAGGTGCCGTCTGGCCAATGCACCCGGATCGAGTCGATCAAGGTAATATCTCCCAGGCCAAAGTGGAGCCGGTGATCCATGGAAGACTTAAAGCCCCGCGTGGGAACCAGCTCCTGGTAGCTGCTTTTTCCCTGGTAAAAGAGTGTGACGCCGGCCCCGATGGCACTGGTGTTGAAACTACTGCCTTTGAAGGCGAGTGAGAGATAATTGGAATGAGCCTGCTCCCTGGTGTTATTACGGTAGAGAAAGGAAGGCATGTTTACATTGTTAACCACCATATCCAGGTCCCCGTCGTTATCCAGATCTCCATAGGCGGCACCGTTGGAGTGGGAAGGTGTGGCCAGTCCCCACGAATCCGACTGGTTGACAAAGGTCAGATCCCCCTGGTTTTGGAAGGCATAGTTGGGAACCCGCTCTGTGGGAATCTGGTCGATGATGCTGAGAATGGACTGCTCTTCACTAAGGATTATAGAACGCATCATGGCCGGATTGGAGAAGAAATCCAGATAGTCCCGGTCCAGCAGATCTTTGTAGATCCCGTTTGCCACATACAGATCCCTCCATCCGTCATTATCCATATCCATGATCAGCGCTCCCCAGCTCCAGTCGGTGGCATCCACACCACTGTACCTGCCAATCTCGCTGAAGGAGCCGTTCCTGTTATTTAACTGTAGAACGTTTCGGGCAAACTGGTGGTGATAGCCCTTTTCCACCTTATTCCTGTAATTTTCCCACGTTTCAAATAGCACTTTGGTTTTCAGACGCCTATCGCCCTCTGCAGTCATCTCGGTGACGAAAATATCAGGCCAGCCATCGTTATTGATATCTGCAATATCGGCCCCCATGGCACCCAGGCTGGTCTCTTCCAACTGCTCATCCAGCAGTTCAGAAAAGGTGCCATCCTGCATGTTGATATAGAGATAGTCGCGTTCGAAAAAGTCATTGGAGACATAGATGTCCATCCATCCGTCGCGGTTCAGGTCGGCGACACTGGCTCCCAGTCCAAAACCAATCTTGCTGCCATAGATACCCGCCTCAGCACTCACATCCACAAATATATTCCCATCGTTCCTGTAGAGCTTATTGGCGCCCAGCGTATCCCGCACCAGTCGTTCTCCTTCCACCAGGTCAAATTCGGTGACCGATTGGAAGGAGTTGTTGAGCAGGTAGCAATCCAGGTCGCCATCGCGGTCATAATCAAAAAAGGAGGCATGGGTGGAAAGTCCCATATCATTGATTCCAAAGGACTCTGCCTGTTCTGTAAAGGTGAGGTCGCCATTATTGATATAGAGCTCGTTGTTCCGGTGGGGGGTATCGGGTACACCCGATTTGCAGACATATATATCTGGCCATCCATCGCCATTCACATCGGCAATGCTTACCCCGGTTGACCAGACACCCTCACAGGCCACGCCAGCCTGTTGGGTGATATCTTCAAACTGGAGATTCCCCCGGTTGATATAGAGCCGGTTGTCTACAATGTTTCCGCAGAAATAGATATCGGTGAGCCCATCCAGGTTAAAGTCACCCAGCCCGACCCCGGCACCATTGTAAAAGTTGCGGTAGGTATAGGTGTTGTACTCTTCGCTGTACTCAACATCATTTCGGAACTGAATACCAGTCTGTTTTTCTTCAAGCAGGGAGAAACGGGCTTCGTCTTCGGAATCGGGATCATAAGAGTGGCATGCCTGCAGGATGATGAAAACAAGCATGAGAATTGCAGTTAGAAAAGCATCTATCTTACTGTGAACCATGCGCGCAATGTACAAAAAAGAGAGCAGGCAATTAGCATTTGCCTGCTCTCCGAATAACTATATATTCAATCTATTACTTCTAATTATACCCTGGATTCTGAATCAGGTTGGGGTTGGCTGTGATCTTGTCCCTGTGGATAGGGAAGAGTGTTGTGTGCTCCCCTTCTACAAGTACATCACCGGGATTGTTAAAGGGCAGTGCCCATAGAGCCACATCGTCAAACAGACCCCAGCGGATCAGTGCCTGACGCTTGGTGTTTTCACCAAACATCTCACGGCCGATCTCATTGTACAGTTCACCACCTGGGATTACTGGTCCGGCCATATCAAAACTGACGGGTCCGTCCACAGAGGTCATGTCATCCACACCAGCGCGCAGCCTGATGTCATTCACCAATGGAAGAACACCAGCATCTGCCGGATTTTGGCGCCAGAGGGCCTCCGCTTTCATCAGGATAACGTCGGCCAGGCGGAATACGGCATAGTCGTTGTTCATGTCACTGGGAATGCCGCCCATCTCAATTTCCCATTTACCGATTCTTACACCGGCCTGACGATAAGCCTGGGGACCCAGCTCATTGATCTGGGGCTCGCCGGAACCTATGCTCCCGAAATTGAGGTGTTTCCCGTCCGGGTCAGCCGCTCCAGCACCATCATCCATGGTTTGAGTTCCGTCCGCATTATACTGGAAGCCAGCAACAAAATTGCCCCGTTTGATGGCAGGACCTTCCAGAGTGCCCACATCTCCTCTTCGAAGATCGGTCTCTTCGTAAGAGTTGTAGAATTCTTCCAGTGTGCAAAAACCGTTCCATGGCTGGGCTGTCAGGTTATAGGTATACTGGCTTGAGTAGTGCAGGCTCCTGACTGCGATGTTAAAACCGCCGTAGTATACCTGGTCGTACGGAATGGCAAAGATCATTTCGGAAGTACCCGTGTTTCCTGCAGCGAAGTTATCAAAGTAGTTACCTGTGAGAACGTATTCACCATTGTCAATGACGTCGGTACAAGCAGCTGCAGCTTGAGAATAAGCTGGCACTCCGGTATATACTTCGGCATTCAGGTACAACTTGGCCAGTAGTGTTTGACCGGCCCAGTAGTTCATCCGTCCATAGGTGGTGCCATCCACAAGTTTTGAAAGCAGTGGTACGGCATCTTCCAGGTCGGCCACCAACCAGGCATATACTTCTGCTCTTGGAACTGTTGCAGGAAGCGCTTCGGCAGTTTCAAAATCGGTTACCAGCGGTACATTCCCGAACATATCGATCAGTTGCCAGTAGAAGAAACCCCTGATAACCCGTAACTCAGCTATAAAAGCGGCTGCCTCAGCTGCCTCCATGGCTCCGTCCTCAACAAGGACTTCAAACTGGAAGATCAGACGGTTGGCGGTATTGACACCACCAAAACCAAAGTTCCATCCACCATTAAAATACCCGTCTTCACGCGTCCATGAGTGAAGATGGGTTCTTCTCCACTCACCACCATCATCCCAGTCCGCTCCACGTGTGGGCACGGTCATTTCGTCTGTGGTAACAGTTTGCAGGGTAAGGGGATCTCCAGAGGCCCAGTTGCCGAATTGTGTATAGGCGGCTCCCAGGGCAGCTAGGATCTCCTCTTCCGAATTGAAGAAATTGTCCGGTGTTACTTCACCGTACAGCTCTTCATCCAGATCGGTACATGACTGGTTAAAAGCTGCAATCAGCATAACTACTATGATTGCCTTTACCAGTAATATTGATTTTCTCATTGTATTTCTATCTGTTGTTTTCATATCGTCTGTTTTTAGAGGGTTAGAAACCAACGTTTACACCCAGTGAAAAGGACCTGGTCCTGAACCAGGTATTCCTTCTATCGATACCAGGAATCAGCGGATTGTTATTATCATTAGGATCTGCAAATCTTGGACTCGGATCAACACCTTTGTAACCGGTGATAAAGAACAGGTTGTTGGCTGATACAAAGACCCGAATGTTCCTGAAGGCGGAGCTACCCGACATATCGAAGTTATATGCAAGTGTCATATTGTCCAGAGCGAAAAAGCCTGCATCTTCAATATGCCAGCTGGAGAGTACACCTGAAGAGTTGTTCAGCAGAACTCCGGTTTCATCGTTTCTCATATCATCGGATGTTACCGGCTGGTTATAGGAACTTATCATCATAGGCGCTTCATAGAATGCGCGGAAGGTATTGTTGAGATCGTGTCCCAGTACGCTGCGGAAGAAGATATTCAGGTCAAAATTCTTGTATGTGAAGGTATTCCCCCAACCGAACTCGGCAGTGGGTAGTCCGTTACCGACTACGGAACGGTCCAGTTCATCCACGGTACCATCCCCATTTGTATCGCGCAGAATCAGGTCACCAGTGGGACCCACCTCCACAAAGGTGTGTGCCCAGAGTTGTCCGATGGGTTGGCCTTCCTCTGCTCTCACTACTGGTACACCACTCATTCCGGGGGCACCCATAGCACCCAGGTCACGCACCCCATAACTAAGCTCAGCGCCATTAAATACTCCGGAGAGAGAGACCAGCTCATTCTTTAGATAATAGGTGGGTGTAATGGTAGTGCTGTAGGAGAAATCGCCTGATTGTACTGCCCTCCAGGTCAGGGTCAGTTCCAGACCACTGTTCTTGATTTCACCCAGGTTCAGCCATGCTGTGGAATAGAGGTTTGGCGGAACCGGCACCTCGTATTCGAAAAGCAGGTCGGTGGTGGTTCTTGTATAGTAATCAAATGAACCAAACAGTTTTCCATCCAGCATTGAAAAGTCAACACCGATGTCAAATTCACCCTTCTTTTCCCAGGCCAGATCCGCGTTGGCATTACTTACAGGTTCATAACCGGGAATAAAGTCACCATTGTAAAAGAAGTTCCCTTCAGGTCCAAGGCGCATAAGCGACATGTAAGGATCTGGAGGAATGTTACCGGTAACCCCGTAACTGGCCCTAATTTTCAGGTTGTCCATGGAGGAAATATCCAGGATATTGGCCAGGTCCACACCTGCACCAATGGCAGGAAAGAGACCCCATTTGTTGCCTTCACCAAATCTGCTGGATCCTTCGTAACGTGCACTGGCCATAACGAACCAGCTGTCGGTTACATTCAGGTTCACACGACCAAAGAATGCAACCAGAGTAGACATATTCTGGTAGCTGTTTACATCACCAAGTCCTTCATTGAAATCCTTGGCGGCATTCAGGTTGTTATAGGTAAAGGCATCGGTGATAAAATCACCACCCTCTGCAGAGAAACCTTGCCAGTTAAATCCCTGGTAGGAGTATCCGCCAAGTACTTGAAGGCTTGCACCACTGATATCGGTCAGATAATTGATGGTCGTTTCAAACAGTTGGAAGGAGTTCTCATTATATCTCCTTTCGGCCAGACCGTTCCGGTCCATTCCTTCCCAATAGCTGTTCTTGTCGCGGTATTCTCCCCGCTGAAAACTCTGACTCTGTAGGGAGTAGAAGGCATCCACCTTCAGTCCGTCAATGATTTCGAATGTACCCTTCAGGGCCACATTGATACGCTGGTCTTTCCCCTCATTGATGTTCTGTTCCAGTATCGAAACGGGATTGTAATAATTATACAATATCTGCTGGAAGTATCCATCGTAGATATCATACTGTGGATCGTCACTTTTGACAGGAGCGGTTGGATTATAGATAGAGGCATGGCGGAATGCATTGTCAAAGCCGTATTGCGACTCACGCATGGTGGCACCGATATTCAGGTCCACGGTCAGGCGATCATTGATGGCCTTCTGACTCATGTTCAGTCTGCCGTTATACTGGGTATAGCCGGTGGTGATGGCAACACCTTCACCGTCACGATAGTTGAAGGAGGCCATGTATTTGGTCTTGTCAGTACCTCCCGACATGCTCAGGTTGTGAGTCTGCTGAAAGGCATTCTGAGTGGTCTCTTCGAACCAGTTGGTGTCGCCACCAAAATCGGTTCCTTCACCAGTCTCGGCAGACAGGGCGCGCCACTGTTCGGCATTCATTATGTTGGGGAATTTACCTACAGTTTCGAGAGTGACCATACCATTGTAATCGATATGGGCCGTTCCCCTTCTACCTTTCTTGGTAGTGACGAGGATTACACCACTGGAACCCCTGGTTCCATAAATGGCGGCAGCAGAACCGTCTTTCAGAACGTCCATGGACTCGATGTCGTTGGGATCAACATTGTCCAGCGATCCTCCAACCACACCGTCGATCACCACAAGGGGCTGGGTATTGGCACCGATGGTACTCATACCACGCAAACGCATGGTGTAGCCCTGGTTGGGGTTACCACCAGGCTTAGAGATGGAGAGACCTGCCACTTTACCCTGAATCAATTGGGCCGGATTGTTTACCTGACCCTTGTTGAATTCTTCAGCTTTAACACTTGAGATGGCACTGGTCAGCTCTTTCTTTTTCTGGGTACCATAGCCGATCACCACAATTTCATCCAGAGCCTGGACATCTTCAGTTAAAGTCACATTAATAGTGGTTTGGTTGCCCACAGTCACATTCTGTGCTGAGTAACCAATGGAAGTAAATACCAGGACGGCATCCGGACCCGGAACGGTAATGCTGAAATTACCATCCACATCGGTCACGGCCCCCTGTGTGGTTCCCTGGATCACAATGTTAACACCGGGGATGGGGCCTTCCATATCGGAAGAGACCGTACCGGTCACTGTTCTTTCCTGGGCAAAGGTTAAGCTGATCGCAAAACCAAACAGGATAAGCGACAAAAAGCCGCTTTTCCACCAAGCAGAATTTCGCATAATTGAAGTAGTTTTAAAGTTAGCAATGAGTAAAAAATTCACTAAAATTTGGTTGTTGATTAGTAAAAGGGTGCACATATATAATATACATGCATTGACGAATTTAGTGTTTTTTAACACTTTTGATGCTTCTAACAGCTTATTCAGAGCAATTCTAAATTGCTTAAGAAAGTCTCGAATTTATTACCTTTGAGAAGTGTTAAAATTACAATTAAATTCCATTTTATTCAAAACTAAACAGATAGGAAATGAGTCATGAATACATAAATCAGGTGGTCGACCTGACGAACCCGGAAAAGGACAACATTTATAATATGTCGCACGAAGAAGCCATTGAATTGGTAAGGGCAGGAGATAGTGAGGGAGTCAGGGGTATTGACGGACAGTTTGCACTGGTGGCGGTGGAGGGAAAGACTATCCGTATGGCACGTTCCATCGGGCGTCCGCTGCGTTTCTTTATTGCGAAGCTGAAGGCCGGACCCTGCCTGGTGCTGGCAGAGCGCATCGATACCATATACAAGTACCTGGAGAAGGAGGGACTGGAGGACCAGTTTCATCCCTCCTACACGCGTATGGCCCCGGCGCACTATATTACCACCATTGAATTGCTGGGTTGCCCCGATCCCAGTCCGGTTCACCAGCGTTTCTTTACCCCGGAAAGAAACCGCTTTGAAGGCACCCCGGTGGAAGAGATTGGCAGAAAGTATATGGCTGCACTGTATGAGGAGATAAAGAAGTGGCTGAAATACAGGGCCACAAGCGGCCCCATCGGAGTCTCCTTTTCGGCAGGGATCGACAGTGGTTCAGTGTTCCTGCTCACCTACCATGCCTTGCTGGAACTGGGAGAAAGTCCTTCCAGACTCAAGGCATTTACCCTGAGTGTGGATGGTGATGGAGAGGACCTGAAGCAGGCCAGTGAGTTCCTGAAGGCAGTAAACCTGGAGGTTTTTCTGGAACCCATCGAGGTAAAGGCTTCGGGGCTCGATTGGAAAAAAACCATACAGGTGGTAGAGGACTATAAGCCATTGGATATCCAGGCTGCAACCATGAACCTGGCGCTTCTGGAAGGGATTCGTAAGCGCTACCCGGATTGGGTTCATATGATTGATGGTGATGGGGGCGATGAGAATATGAAGGACTATCCCATCGAGGAGAACCCGGAGCTCACCATACGAAGCGTACTGAACAACCTGATGCTTTACCATGAAGGATGGGGTGTAGGCAAGATGAAACACTCACTCACCTATAGTGGCGGACTAAGCAGGGGATATATGCGTACCTATACCACTGCCGATACCATGGGCTTTGAGAGTTTCAGTCCCTATACCCTGGCAAATGTGATCGAGATTGCAGAAGGTATACCTTTTATTGAGCTCACAGACTGGGATCATGAGAAACTTTATGCCTTGAAAGGCCAGGTCGTGGCCAGTGGAGTGCAAGCAATTACTGGAATAGAAATGCCTGCATTTGAGAAGAGGCGTTTTCAGCATGGAGCTGCCTCCAGCGACGCATTCCACTCTCATTTCCCAGAAAAGGAGTTGGATTACCGCAAGGAGTTTCTCTCCATCTATGAGTAGCTTCCCCGGCTTCCGGATGGATGGCCCCTGGATCCGGTCCATGCGGGGAGAGAAGTCCCCCGTGGATTCTTATTTGCCCTATGGCTGGTTCAATGAACAGGAAATTTCGCTGCAGGGAGCGGTGAAAGAGGTTTCGACCATTCTGCTGACCAACCGGGAGTGCCCTTACAACTGCCTGATGTGTGACCTCTGGAAACATACTACAAAGGAGACGGTACCCGCAGGTGCTATTCCGGCCCAGATTGAATTCGCCCTTGAGAAACTTTCACCCGCCACCCATCTGAAACTCTTTAACAGTGGAAGCTTTTTCGATCCCCGGGCCATCCCGGTAGAGGATTATCCAAGGATCGCCTCACTTTCCTCAGATTATGAACATGTGCTGGTGGAGAGTCATACGGCCTTTATCGGAGAGGAAAGCCTTGAGTTCAGCAGGATGTTAAATGGCCAGTTACAGGTGGCCATCGGACTGGAGACTGTTCATCCGGAAGTTCTGCCCGCACTAAACAAGGGGATGAGCCTGGAGGATTTTAAGAAGAGTGTCGGCTTTCTCCAGTCCTATGGGATTTTAACACGGGCTTTCATTTTGCTCCGACCTCCATTTCTTTCGGAAGTAGAGGGGGTGGAGTGGGCCTGCAGATCCATTGATTTTGCCTTTGCATGCGGGGTAGATATCTGTTCTGTGATTCCCGTCAGAGGTGGGAACGGGGCCCTCGACAAGCTGGCCCTTGAGGGTTATTTTCAGGAACCCGCCATCCACTCCCTGGAGCGGGTAATCGAATATGAAAAAGGATTGAAGAAGGGGAAGGTTTATGACGATTTGTGGGATCTGAAACGTTTATCCCTC